>JBIIWM010000002.1:0-42168 GCA_044338875.1 Pseudohongiellaceae bacterium
GCGCGCCGGCATATTCTTCCGCGGTCGCATAACTCCAGTTCAGCCGGCCGCTCAGCATCAAGTCGGACTGCAAGCGCAGATCTCCGTCAACATGAGCATCAGCCATGTCGAGCACCAGCGAATCCAGTACCAGCTCCTTCTGGTGCACAGATCCAGTGAGCTGCAGCAAAGGCAACGTGAGTTGCTTGCCGTCCAGCAGGATTGTCAGATCAGAGGCTGACGCTGAGCCCAGCTCCAGCGTGAACGGCAGCAGCGCAAACAAGTTGCTGACTCCCTGCCGTGTCAGCGCGGCTGATAACGGACTGGCAACCGACTGCGCTTGCAAATGCATACCTTGCACCAGTAGCTCTTCTATCCGCAGCGTACCGTGCAACAACTGCCAGGGTTGCCAGGCAAATTCGAGCAAGGGTAATGTCAGCTCAAGTGGCTGGGCAGGATTGCGCAACCGCACATCCTGCAACCGCAAGCCGTGCAAGAAGGTCCCGGTTACTTTTCCTGTTTCCAGCTGATACGCCGAATGTCCGGCGAGCACAGTAATGAAGAGATCCAAACTGCGGCGCGAACCCGACTCGGTGCCAAGTAAAAAAAGAATGGCCAGTATCAAAACGCTGATGCCAGCCAGCAGCAGGGAACCCGCCCATAATAATCCGTGCCGCAGTCGCGTCATAAGTCCGGCCCCATGGTGACATGGATACGAAAATTTTCTTCCGCATCGAACGGATGCGCAATATCAAAGCGCAGCGGTCCAATCGGCGACTGCCAGCGCAAACCGATGCCGGCACTGTATCTGACATCCATGTTCTGCTTGTCATCGAAGGCGTTGCCGGCATCAGTGAAGAAGGCTACGCGCCATTTACTGAGCACCCGATAATCAAACTCGATGCTGGCAACTGCCAAATGCTTGCCACCGCTGACCTCGCCAGCTGCATCAAGAGGACCCAATGCACGAAAATCAAAACCGCGCACACTTTGGTCACCCCCGGCGAAATATTGCAGCGATGCCGGCAATTCCTGTGTGACATCAATCCAGGTAGAACCCAGTTCAGCCCTGCCCAACATGCGCAGCGGGCCAATACTTCGCACCAGCTTGGCTGTGCTATAGAACTGCAGGAAGGTGGTATCTGACAGCAAGGTGTCAGAGGAACCTTTAAGCGAAGCCTGCAATTTCCAGCCATGCGTGGGGTTGATCAAATCATCTGCTCGGCTCTTGGTGACGCTGAAGCCGGGCAGCACCAGCACCGACACATCTTCATAGGACGGAAACCGGTAATCATCCCGTTGCAGATCAAGGGTGACATTCTGTTGCCAGCCCGATGCATTTTCCCTCGGAAGCGAGATGCCGGTAAGCAATCGTTTGCTGTCGTAGGTAGCGTTGTTTTCGATGACGTAGCCCGCAGTGAATATCACCTGATCAGCCAAACGATGATTCAGCGGAATGCTGTAGCTGCCATCCAGTTGCGCCCTGATTTGGGAGAACGAACTGTCGGCGGCCAGTCGATGCCCGCTACTGTTCAGGTAACGGTTTTCATAACGCAGGCGCGTTCTTGGCCCGGTATCGGTGGTAAAACCCAGTCCACCGGTCCAGGCATGGCGTGGTCGCATCCCCAGTGTCAGTTCTATCGGCACTTCCCGATCCTGTGACTGCCGTAGCAGCGGCGCAACCCGGATCTGGTTGAAGTACTGGCTTTTATCCAGGGCCGCACGCATTTTCACCAGCTTGTCCGCCGCATATGGCTCGCCCTGGCCCAGTGGCAGCATGCCGAAGATCAGGCTTTCAGACAGTATGCCGGGGTTGGTGATGCGCAAGGGGCCGAAACGATAGCGCTGCCCTGGTTCGAAACCGAGCGTGACATCTGCGGCATGGGCCGGCAGATCCAGCGCGATCACGGTTTCGGTGAAGCGCGCATCAAAATAGCCGTTATCTGCGGCAGTACTACCCAGGACATCCTTCAGCGCTTCATAAGCACCATGGTGCAGTACGGCACCGGATTGAACCGCAGATTTTGCCAACAAGGGCGCAAACAACGCTTGCGCGGGCTGGTCGCCGCTTATCGTCATTGCCACATTCCGGTAACGCACCGGCTCCCCGGGGCTGACGTCCACCAGTAACTGCCAACAGTCGTCCTGTTTGGCAAAACTGGTCCCAAGCCGGGCATGGTAGTAACCCAGGGCATTGAGTGCGTCTGTTCCGCTCCTGCGAAGTGCGGGCAAACTGCGCTGCAGTCGTCCAACGGACGCCGAGCATTTCTCCGTGGGCAGCCGCAGGTGAGCGCGCAGATTGTCTTCGATGGACTCATCTGCGCCAGTAATCACCAGCCGGGGGACGGGTTCTGCAGCCAGCACAGCTTCTGGTAGCATGCCACCTGCTGGCAGCGCCAAGCCGATCAATACCAGCCCGAAAGCCCGCCTCGGCCGGACTTGCATTGTTGCAAAAAACTGTATAACTCCTGTAAACATGACGCTAACTACAAATATTTCTGTGGTTTCACCATGCCAAACGCCGACAAACCCTTTATAATGACACCTTGGCCGCAGTCACCCTTGCATAACAGGAACCTGGCGTTAAGTTGACGGTAAAAAGCAGTAAGTTCGGCAAAGATTGGCCCAATTTTCGGCAATTTTGTCTGTGCCTTTGCCCTTGGAAGGACACGGCACTGCCTACAAGTAACAAAAGACGCGACTTTAGCGACCGACCATAAGCAATTTCAATAGGCAGGACGGAGCAACATGGCTTCAATACTGGTGATCAATGGCCCCAATCTCAACCTGCTGGGAACGCGCGAACCTGCGGTTTACGGCAGCCTGACGCTTGATGTCATTAACGCACGTTTGACCGAACTTGCCAAAGCTGCAGGTCACCATCTGCAGTGCCTGCAAAGCAACGCAGAATATGAACTGATCGAGCGGGTTCATGCCGCCAAAATTGAAGGTATCGATTTCATTATCATCAATCCGGCAGCTTTCACCCATACGAGCATTGCCTTGCGCGATGCCCTGCTGGGCGTCGCCATCCCGTTTATCGAAGTGCATTTGTCGAATGTGCATGCACGCGAAACATTCCGCCAACACTCTTATTTCTCCGATGTTGCAGTTGGCACCATCGTGGGACTGGGAGCGCAAGGCTATGAACTGGCGCTGCAGGCAGCGCTGCAACGAATCAAATAAGTTTGTATAAATCCGAGGACATCCATGGATATCAGAAAAGTAAAAAAACTGATTGAGCTGCTCGAAGAATCCAACATTGCGGAAATCGAAATCCGCGAAGGTGAGGAGGCAGTCCGTATCAGCCGCAATTACCCAGGCAGCCAGCAGGTGCCAATGCAGATGCAGTACGCCATGCAGGCTCCGGCTCCAATCGCGCACGCAGCCCCGGCTGCAGCGCCTGCCGCTGCGGCAGAAAATGCAGCGCCGGCCTACAAAGGCCAGCCAGTAAAATCACCGATGGTAGGAACCTTCTACCGCTCACCCTCGCCGAGTTCGCCCACATTCGTGGAAGTAGGCAAGCAAGTCAAAGCCACTGACATCATCTGCATCATCGAAGCGATGAAGATGATGAACCAGATCGAAGCTGGCCGTGCCGGTGTGATCGAAGCCATCCTGGTGGAAGACGGACAACCGGTCGAGTATGACCAGCCCCTGTTCATCATTGCCTGATATCCACAGCGGAGCAGCATCTCGTCATGATAGAAAAAGTACTGATCGCCAACCGCGGTGAAATCGCACTGCGTATCCTGCGCGCCTGCAAGGAGATGGGCATCAAAACTGTTGCTGCCCATTCCACGGCAGATCGCAGTCTTATGCACGTGCGCCTGGCCGACGAATCCGTTTGTATCGGACCACCGCCCTCGATTGAAAGTTATCTCAACATCCCTGCGATTATCAGCGCCATGGAAGTCACGGGTGCCGATGCCGTACATCCCGGTTATGGCTTCCTCTCGGAAAACGCCAACTTTGCCGAACAAGTAGAGCGCAGCGGTTTTATCTTCATTGGACCGCGTCCGGAAACCATCCGCTCCATGGGCGACAAGGTAAGCGCGATCAATGTGATGCGCCAAGCCGGCGTTCCAACAGTGCCCGGATCCGATGGCCCGATTACCGAAGACAACGACCTGACCCTGTCGATCGCACGCAAGATCGGCTATCCCATCATGATCAAGGCTGCGGCCGGCGGTGGTGGTCGTGGCATGCGCGTTGTGCATGATGAAGCCAACCTGCTTAGCTCCATTCAAGTGACCCAAAATGAAGCCGGCAGCTATTTCGGCAGCTCGGTGGTGTACATGGAAAAATTCCTTGGCAACCCGCGTCATGTTGAAATCCAGGTTATAGGCGATGGTGAAGGTGCTGCCATTTGCCTGGGTGATCGTGACTGCTCCATGCAGCGCCGCCACCAGAAAGTGGTCGAAGAAGCGCCAGCGCCCGGCATCCCCGATGAAGCGCGCGCCAACATCACAAAAGCCTGCATCAAGGCCTGTCAGGACCTGAAATACCGTGGTGCCGGTACACTCGAATTCCTGTACCAGGATGGCGGCTTTTATTTCATCGAAATGAATACCCGCGTCCAGGTTGAGCATCCAGTGACCGAGCGCATCACGGGCATCGACATCGTCAAGGAGCAGCTGCGCATCGCCTCCGGGCTTGGCTTGTCAGTCACCCAGGATGAAATCGTCTTTACCGGTCACGCGATTGAATGCCGCATCAATGCCGAAGATCCCAACACCTTCATGCCCAGCCCAGGCAAGATCTCGCTGTTCCATACCCCGGGCGGTAACGGTATTCGCATGGACTCTCACATTTACAGCGGCTACACGGTCCCACCACACTACGATTCGCTGATCGCCAAACTGATCACTCATGGCCCAACGCGAGAAGCTGCCATCGGCCGGATGCAGAATGCACTGGAGGAAATGATCGTGGACGGTATCAAGACCAACATCCCGCTGCAAAGCGAGATCATGCGTGATCCCGGCTTCCGTCAAGGCTGCACCAACATCCATTACCTCGAAGCCATGCTGAAAGAAAAGCACGCCAAGGCCGCCAAGTAAGGACCCGATGAGCTGGCTGGAACTGAAGTTAAGAACTACCCGCGATGATGCTGACGCACTGGAAGCCCTGTTATGGGAATCCGGTGCGGTCTCCGTCACCATGACGGATGCCGAAGACGAACCCCTGTTCGAACCCGGCGTTGGTGAAACCCCGCTCTGGTCCGATCTGGTGCTCACCGGCCTATACGCAGGCGACAGTGACGCACATGAGATTCAACTGGCCCTTCTGAACATCTGGTCACCCAAGGCCTTGCCATCCCTGCACTTCAGCATCCTGCCTGAGCAGGACTGGGTGCGCAGCTGGCTTGATGATTTCAAACCGATGCGTTTCGGGTCACGCTTGTGGGTGTGCCCAAGCTGGTGGCTGAACAACAAGACACACACGGGCGCGGATGCCTGGGCTCCTTCGGAAGCAGACGCGGACGCATGGAGTGAAAAAAACAAGGAGCTGCTCGATGCGATGCAGCTGCCTGGGCAGGTGGTGATGAAGCTTGATCCTGGACTTGCCTTTGGTACCGGCACGCATCCCACCACCTCCTTGTGCCTGCAATGGCTGGATGGACACGAACTCAAGGGGCAACGCCTGATCGATTTTGGCTGCGGCTCCGGCATCCTCGGTATTGCCGCCCTGTTGCTTGGAGCCAGCGTCGTGCACGGCATCGACAATGATCCGCAGGCACTGACGGCTACGGCAGACAATTGCCTGAAAAATGACATCGCCCCGGCACTGTTCCCGATTTATCTGCCTCAAGCCTTCGACCAATTGCGGCAACAACCAGCATTTGTGCCGATGGATGGAGTAGTGGCCAACATTCTGGCCGGCACGCTGATCGATTTGGCCTCTTCAATTTCGCCACTGGTACGTCCTTCCGGCTGGCTACTGCTTTCCGGTATCCTGTGCGAACAAAGCGCCTCGGTGATCGCCGCCTACGAACCCTGGTTCGAGGATTTCGCGGTTGCCAGTGAAGGCGATTGGGTACGCATCAGCGCCACACGCAAAGGGAACCATTGACCACACCCGACATGAGCGATCAACTGACCCAATGCCCGCACTGCCTCACTTCCTTCAGGGTCACTGAAGCACAGCTCAACGCCGCCGACACCCTGGTTCGCTGTGGCTCCTGCCTCGGCCTGTTTTCGGCCAGCATTAATTTCATCCGCGTCAAACCCCCTTTTGATCCTGCCGCCGAGACAGAAGAAGAGACCGGGGGCGACTACCCCGACGAGTTCGAGGACGATGAAATTTCGCTTGGCAATCTTGATCTTGATGCCGAGCCAAGTCCTGACATTGAAGACGACGATGAGATTGCTGATGCAGGGCATGAATTAGACTCAGATCCCGAGGACGACATGGCCGCTGCCTTGCGCGAAGCCGAGGATATTCTTGGCGAAGCCATGCAACGCCCGCGTCCGGTTGAAGAAAGACAGTATCAAACTTATGAGGAATACGCGGAAATTCCTGATTTTTTTGCATCGCCCGCCCCAGTAACCGCTTCCAA
The DNA here is from genome assembly GCA_044338875.1 of Pseudohongiellaceae bacterium. Lineage (GTDB taxonomy): Bacteria > Pseudomonadota > Gammaproteobacteria > Pseudomonadales > Pseudohongiellaceae > CAILUG01. Next base: position 6,542 of record JBIIWM010000002.1, read on the forward strand.
CCAGCAAGCTACCGCCGCTCACGACATCCGGGATATGGATGAAGAGCTGGATGAGGAGCTGGACGCCGTGCCTGATGATGAATTCGGCTTGCTGGCAACAGAGCTGGATGAAGACAACGAGGGATCCGGAGAGGAGGAACTTGAAGAAGAGTTTCACCCCTTGGGCCACCCTGATCTGGAAGCAGATGAACTTGGCTATGAATATACCGAACTCGTGCTGGAGCACGAGGAAGAAGACGAGTTTGCCCGACTGGCCGAGTTCGAAGCGCTACATGCAGAGCAAGCGCTTGAAGATGATGAAGAGCAGGATGCAGCTGAAGCACTGAATCTGTTCGACGAGCTGACAGATTTTCCACGGAACGAGGACATCCTGGGAGATGGACGACTCGATGACAGCGCTTTTGATGAAGATGAAGCGGACGCCGCAGAAATCTTCGATGAATACAGCGCAGAATCAGGCATGAGAGCCGTGGCCGATGATGACATGCCCCCGGAGCCGCCGGCCAAACCCGCCTGGCTGCGCGAACAGAAACAGCCCGATACCGACAAGTCCGAATTGCGCGGCTATCTTTCTGCCCTGGAGGACGAGGAAGCCCTGCAACCACTCGCGGCTACCCATCTGGAATACCTGGACGAAGAACCCCTCACGCTGGCGACAGGCCGCAATACGCGTGGCTTCTTCGCCGGGCTGTTGCTGCTCCTCTTGAGCCTGGTGCTGTTGGCGACCCTGGCTCTGCAATTTGTCGACCAGCATCTGGACCAGCTAAGCAAGCGCAACAGTTTCGCACCCTTCAAGCCGGTGGTGTGCCGCATACTGGAGTGCCCACCAGTAGCAACAAATACATCCGTAGCCGCGCTGGCCTCCCTGTATTCACAAGAGCTTCTGGTGCGGACCCACCCGCGCACTGATAACGCGCTGGAGCTGAGTTTCATCTTTCGCAACGATGCCGACCTGCCGCAGCCCTTTCCCGGCCTCGAATTGAGCTTCAGGAACGTCAATGACCAGCTACTGGCCAACCGCCTGTTCCTGCCTGAGGAATATCTCCCGGCCGAACTGCGCCCCCTTGAGGCAATGCCGGCCCGCAGCAGCGTCCAGGTGATGCTGGAACTGGCAGATCCCGGTGAAAATGCCGTGAATTACACGATAGCGTTCCGGGAACTTTGAAACCGGGTCCCCACCCTAGTACCATAGCCGCCCTGTTTTCCCCAGATTTCCAGTGCTAACCGTGATCCGGATCGGTCCCTACCTACTCCAGTCCCGCGTGTTGCTCGCGCCCATGGCGGGCATCAGCGACAAGCCCTTCCGTAGCCTTTGCCGGCACTACGGCGCTGCGCTCACAGCCACGGAAATGCTCAGCGCCTCGCTGCAAGTTCAGAATACCAAAGGCAGCTGGCTGCGCGGGGTACATCTTGATGAAGCCGAACCGCGCGCGGTACAGATCGCCGGTGCCGATCCGCTGATGATGGCAGAGGCCGCCAGAATGAACGTAGAGCAAGGCGCGCAGATCATCGACATCAATATGGGCTGCCCGGTCAAAAAAATCCTGAAGCAGGCTGCCGGCTCTGCACTGTTGCGCGATGAGGCCCTGGTGGCTGAAATCCTCAAGGCAGTGGTGGCCGCAGTAGATGTGCCCGTAACCCTGAAAATCCGTACCGGCTGGAGTCCGGAGCTGCGTAATGGTGTCACTATTGCCCGTATCGCCGAGGATGCTGGCGTCCAGGCGCTGGCGATACACGGCAGGACCCGTGCCGACATGTTCAATGGCGCTGCCGAGTACGACACTATCGCCGCCATCAAGGACAGCATCCGGATTCCGGTATTTGCGAATGGCGACATCACCACACCGGAAAAGGCGCGCATGGTGCTGGAGCAAACTGGCGCCGATGGCGTGATGATCGGACGCGGCGCCCAGGGCCGGCCCTGGATCTTCCGCGAGATCCAGCACTTTCTCGACACCGGCAAGCAATTGCCGGCACTGCCGTCGGCAATGGTGCACACAATACTGCGTGAACACGTCCAGGCCTTGCATGAATTCTATGGCACTTACGCCGGGCTTGGTTTTACCCGCAAACATACCGCCTGGTACGTGGCAGGCTATGCCGGCGCACTGGAATTTCGCCGCGGCTTCAATGTTGTCGAACAGCTTGATGTCCAACTGGAACTGATCGACAGTTTTTTCACAGAGCTTGATAAGCAAGAGGCGGCCGCATGAGTGAAAACAAGGCCCATGCCGGCCAGAACAACAGACAGCAAACCCTGCGTGAGTGCGTACGCAGCACCATGAGCGATTATTTGCTGGACCTTGATGACGAGCTGATCAGCAACTTGTATCCGATGGTTTTGGCACAAGTTGAAGCCCCGCTGCTGGAAGCCGTGATGCTGAAAGCGCGCAGCAACCAGAGCACCGCTGCCAAAATGCTCGGTCTCAATCGTGGCACTCTGCGCAAGAAGCTCAAGCAGTATGGCCTGCTGTAACATCAGGAATTTTGTCTTGATAGCGGCACGCGTCTTTAACCGTTAACTTTTTATTCATGCATCCAGATCAGGTAGTCATTCCATGAGTCATGCAGCTTCCCTGCCGGGCAATTCCGCACCCACTCCAGTACGCCGCGCCCTGCTGAGCGTTTCCGACAAAGCCGGCATCACCGAATTTGCACAAGAGCTGCACGCGCTTGGGGTCGAACTCCTCTCGACCGGCGGCACTTACAAGCTACTGCGCGATGCCGGCATTCCCGTCACGGAAATTGCCCAGTACACCGGTTTTCCGGAAATCATGGATGGTCGGGTAAAAACCCTGCATCCCAAAGTGCACGGCGGCATTCTGGGTCGTCGCGGCATCGACGATGACGTCATGGCTGCCCATGGCATTCCTCCCATCGACATGGTGATAGTCAACTTGTATCCCTTCCAGGCCACTGTCAGCAAAGCTGACTGCACACTGGGCAACGCCATCGAGAACATCGATATCGGCGGCCCCACCATGCTGCGTGCTGCCGCCAAGAACCATGCCTGGGTTAGCGTAGTGGTAAATCCTTCTGACTATGCAGTGATCCTGCAAGAGCTTGCCGCACACGAGGGCTGCATCACTGCAGAGACCCGCTTCCGCCTGGCCGTCAGTACCTTCGAGCATACGGCACAATATGATGGCGCCATTGCATCCTATCTGGGCGCCAGCAATCACAAAGGCGAGAGAACTGAATTCCCGCACACCTGGAATGCGCAGTTCGTGCTCAAGCAAACGATGCGCTATGGCGAAAACCCGCACCAGCAAGCCGCATTCTATGTGGAGCACACTTTGCAGGAAGCCTGCGTCTCCAGTTCCACGCAGCTGCAAGGCAAGGAATTGTCCTTCAACAATATCGCCGATACGGATGCCGCGCTGGAATGCGTCAAAGCGTTCAATGAACCTGCCTGTGTCATCGTCAAGCATGCCAACCCCTGTGGCGTGGCAGTGGCCAGTAACCTGCACAAGGCTTACGACAAAGCCTACAAGACCGATCCGACGTCCGCCTTCGGTGGCATCATCGCCTTCAATCGCGAACTGGACGCCGACACCGCTGCAGAAATCGTCAAACGCCAGTTTGCCGAAGTGATCATTGCACCGGGAGCGACTGATGCTGCGCGCAAGGCGCTGGCCAGCAAGGAGAATCTGCGACTGCTGGTGTGTGGCGCGTTGCCGCAGCAGGTGCTGCCGGCCTGGGACTACAAAAAAGTGGTCGGCGGCTTGCTGGTGCAACATCGCGACATCGGCAGCGTCACCGAAAAAGACCTCAGGATCGTCAGCAAACGCGCTCCGACTCCTGCCGAGTTGCTGGATCTGCTGTTCGCGTGGAAGGTCGTGAAGTTTGTGAAATCCAACGCCATTGTCTATTGCCGCAACGGACAGACCATCGGCATCGGGGCTGGCCAGATGAGCCGCGTCTACAGCGCGAAAATTGCCGGCATCAAGGCAGCTGATGAAGGACTGGAAGTTGCTGGTTCTGTGATGGCCTCGGATGCGTTCTTTCCCTTCAGCGACGGTATCGAAGCGGCAGCAGCGGCGGGCATTACTGCGGTGATTCATCCGGGCGGTTCAATGCGCGATGCTGAAATTATCGCTGCGGCAGATGCAGCCGGCCTTGCAATGATCTTCACAGGCATGCGTCATTTCCGTCATTGACAATGGTGTGCATACAAACGGGAAGGCCCTTATTTTCAGCAGTCTTCAGGATCGGCAGTTTTCAGGAGTAGCACAATGAAAGTCATGATTATCGGCAGTGGCGGACGCGAACACGCGCTGGCGTGGAAAGCAGCACAATCACCGCGCGTCGAGCAGGTGTATGTCGTGCCCGGCAATGCAGGCAGTGCGCTGGAAGCCAAAGTACAAAACCTTAATCTCGACAGCACCGACTTCAACGCCCTGGCAACTTTCGCGCGCAGCAACGATATAGGTCTCACTATCGTGGGTCCGGAAGCGCCCCTGGTGCAAGGCATCGTGGACCATTTCCAGGCGGCTGGCCTGCCCTGCTTCGGCCCCTCCAAAGGTGCCGCCCAACTGGAAGGCTCCAAGGCCTTTACCAAGGACTTCCTCAAGCGTCACAACATTCCCACCGCCGCTTATGAAAACTTTACTGATGTCGCTGCTGCCGTGGCCTACCTGCAAAAGCAGACCATGCCCATCGTCATCAAGGCCGATGGCTTGGCCGCAGGCAAGGGTGTGATCATTGCGCAAGATCTGGCGGAAGCAGAAGCCACAGTGAAAGACATGTTATCTGGCAACAGCTTCGGTTCTGCCGGTCATCGTGTGGTGATAGAAGAATTCATGGTCGGAGAAGAAGCCAGTTTCATCGCGATCGTCGATGGCAAACATGCACTGCCATTCGCAACGTCGCAGGATCACAAAGCCATCTTCGACGGCGACAAGGGCCCGAACACCGGTGGCATGGGCGCATACTCGCCGGCACCAGTGGTGACCGCAGCGGTACACGCACGCGCCATGAATGAAGTGATCATGCCCACGGTGCGTGGCATGGCGGCGGAAGGCAATACCTACGTCGGCTTTCTCTATGCAGGCCTGATGATTGGCGCAGACGGCTCACCACGCGTGGTGGAATTCAATTGCCGTTTTGGTGATCCGGAAGCACAACCCGTGATGCTGCGCTTGCAAACGGACCTGATCGATTTATGCGAAGCAGCACTCGCAGGCACACTCGACACGATGGATATCAGCTTTGATCCGCGTGCCGCTGTCGGCGTGGTATTGGCCGCTGGCGGTTACCCTGACAATTATGCCAAGGGCAAAGTGATCAGCGGACTGGATGCACCCGTACAAGAAGGCTGCAAGGTATTTCATGCCGGCACCCAACTGCAGGATGGCAAGGTCGTAACCAACGGCGGCCGTGTCTTGTGCGCTACCGCCCTCGGCGCTACAGTGGCCGAAGCTCAAGCCCGTGCCTACCAGCTGGTTAACAACATACAGTGGGAAGACATGTACTGCCGCAAGGACATTGGCTGGCGTGCAGTGGCAAGAGAGATCCAGAAATAGCTGACAACAATGGCTGACCAAAAGAGAGCAAGCCGGACACCAATGATGAACCTGATCGACACCCTGATCCTGCAAGCCGACTCAGCCCTGCGCACGCTGGTGCCCGGCAGCGTCAGCCCTCGCCGTTCTTCACCAGGGGAGCTCATGCCTGCAACTGATCTGGATGCCAGTGCGCGCCAACATGCAGCTGCACTGATGCGTATCAACCATACCGGAGAAGTCTGTGCCCAGGCGCTCTATCAGGGCCAGGCTCTTACGGCCTCGTTGCCCAAAGTACGCCAGAGCATGGAACACGCAGCCGCTGAAGAAGTTGACCACTTGGGCTGGTGTGAAGAGCGTTTGCAGGAACTCGATAGCAGGCCCAGTTTGCTCAACCCGCTCTGGTACGGCATGTCCTTCGGCATCGGCGCCGTGGCAGGACTGGCTGGTGACAAATGGAGCCTTGGATTCGTCGCAGAAACAGAACAGCAGGTCTGCAAACACCTGCAAGAACACCTCGCCTTATTGCCGCAAAACGATGAAAAAAGCCGCAAGATCCTGGAGCAAATGTTGAGTGACGAAGGCCGCCACGCCAGCAGCGCCATCGAAGCCGGCGCTGCCGAACTACCCTCTCCTGTAAAACAAGCCATGGGCATCATGGCCAAGGTCATGAAGACCGCAGTCTACAAAATCTAGTTAAGCTCAGGATCTGGCCAGTACTTGGTGCCTTTAACAGTAGCCTGCAAGGCCAGGCCTGACTCTGTGATTTGGTAAACCGTAATATTGTCCATATTAAGCTCTCCGCCGACGGCCGCCCCCTGGTCGCTGGCTACCGCTGCCGCATCCGCCCCGACCCCTGCCGATACTCCGTATTCTTCAAAGCGCTCCATGGCAGGATTGTCATGGAACACCATGACGAGGCGAAAATCCTTCACGCCGATGCCAAAACCCACCCCCAGTTCACCCAAGCGCAAATAGGTTTCCGTGCCAGTACGGTTGTTGTGGAGGATGCCGTAGCCTCCACCAAAGCTGGCGAAGATCAGGTTGATATTGGCATTGCTGAATACGGCATACCCGGCGGCAGACTGGATTTGGGCACGCACATCCGGTTTCTCCTCATAAAGTTCATTCAGGACCTTGTTTTTCATCTCCTGCACGTTTTGTCTCTTTTGTTCGATGGAACCGCCACTGACACAGGCCGTTAGCAAAAAGCCCAATGCGACAAGCAGCACGTACTTGAATCGATACGTTTGTTTTTTCATGATCCCCTCTCTTTATTGTTTGAAACTGCGCTTCAGGCTTCAACGACTTCAAAATCGTGGGTTATATCTACGCCAGCCTTACCCAGCATAATCGAGGCCGAGCAGTATTTCTCAGCAGACAACTCCACTGCACGCTTGACCTTTTCAGTATCCAGGCCCTTTCCGCTTACGACAAAATGCAGGTGGATTTTATCGAATACGGCAGGAATGGCATCCACTCGTTGTGCCGTCAATTCAGCGCGGCAGTCGGTAACGTGCTGACGGCCTTTCTTGAGTATGTTGATTACATCAAAAGAAGAGCAGCCGCCCACGCCAAGCAATAGCAGCTCCATCGGGCGCAGGCCCATGTTGCGGCCACCGGCATCTTCAGGACCATCCATGACCACCGTGTGTCCGCTGCCCGATTCTCCCAGGAACATGACACCGTCTACCCATTTGATCGTAGCTTTCATGCAATTATCCTCAGTGACTAACGCTGGCATTATCACACAAGCCGCGGCACATCCTCACCTCGCTGGCAGGTGTGGACAACATCGCAAACCCACGCCCCGGATGACCGCAGCACGGTCTTTGTGATATACAATCTGCTGGTTAATAATTAGAGCCGGGTAAAGTCCGAGGATGAATATATGGTTTTAATGGCCATTACCCCCCATATCAGCGATCTAGAGAACTTCCTGAGCAACGCCCATCGGCGCAAATACCCCAACAAAACCACTATCATTCATGAAGGCGACAAGTGCGAAACGCTCTTCTACATCATCAGCGGTTCGGTATCGGTGATCCTCGAAGATGAAGCTGGCAAGGAAGCAGTAATTACGTACCTGAACCCGGGTGATTTCTTTGGTGAAATGGGCCTGTTCGAAACCCAGGAAGCGCGCAGTGCTTGCGTACGCACCAAAACGGAATGCGAAATCGCCGAGATTTCCTACGCCAGTTTCAACGCTTACAGCCGCGCCCATCCGGAAATACTGTACACCATCGGCCAGCAGATGGCGCATCGCCTGCGCACCACTACAAAGCGGGTGGCCGATCTGTCGTTCCTGGATGTCACCGGACGCATCGCCAGCATCCTGCTGGAACTGAGCAAGCAGCCTGATGCAATGACGCACCCGGACGGCATGCAGATCAAGATTACGCGCCAGGAAATCGGGCGTATTGTGAACTGTTCAAGAGAGATGGCGGGCAGGGTACTAAAGGAACTGGAAGATCAGGGACTGATAGAAGTCCACGGCAAAACCATCGTGGTTTACGGTACCCGTTAGAGCCAATGGCAGACAACGCTCAGGGGAAAAGTTCAGGGAGGAAAAAGTTCAGGAAAACAGAATCAAACCCCACACCACAGCTACGTTAAGCAGGCTCAGCATCACCGCAGCAGAACCAAGATCCTTCGCCAGTCCCGACAGTTCGTGATGTTCATGGCCAATGCGGTCAACAACGGCCTCAACACCGGAATTAAGTATTTCCACGATCAGCACCAGCAGACAGACGCCGATCAATACGGCCTTTTCCAAGCCGCCCTCACCCAGCAACAGCGCCAGCGGGATCAGCACGATACTTGCCAGCATTTCCTGACGAAAGGCCGCTTCATTCTGCCAGCAGGCACGCAGGCCTTTCATCGAATAACTGGTCGCCGAAAGGATACGCTTGAGGCCGGTTTCGCCGGGTTTAGCCATTGAAGAACAGCTCCTGTAATTTGGCGCCGGGATCGGCCGCTCGCATGAAGGACTCGCCAACAAGGAAGCCATAGACATTATGGGCGAGCATTTCCTCAACATCTTCGCGGACCAGAATACCGCTTTCCGTCACCACGGCCACCGACTCCGGAATCGAGTCCAGCATCTTGTAGGTCACATTGAGGCTGGTCTTGAAGCTGTTCAGGTCCCGGTTGTTGATGCCGATGAGCTGCGGAGACAGCGCCAGCGCCCGCTCCAGCTCCTCGTGACTGTGTACTTCCACGAGATAGTCGAGACCGCACTCTACTGCGGTGTCGGCCAGTTCTTGCAAAAGCGCCGGGCTCAGTGCGGCAACGATCAGCAGCACACAGTCAGCGCCCAGTGCGCGCGATTCCACGATCTGGTAAGGGTCTATCATGAAATCCTTGCGAATAACCGGCAGCGTGCAAGCCGCTCGCGCCTGCTGCATATAGGTGTCGGCACCCTGGAAAAAATCGACATCGGTCAATACCGACAGACAGGTGGCGCCGTGACTGGCATAGCTCACAGCAATGGCCGCCGGATCAAAATTGGCGCGTATCAAGCCCTTGCTGGGCGAGGCTTTCTTGATTTCAGCAATGACAGCAGGACGCTTGTGGTCGATCTGCCGCTGCAATGCTGCAGTGAAACCACGCGCCGGCTCTTGTTGCTTGCACTGATCCAGCAGCTGGATCAGCGAAGTGCGGGTTTTCCGCTCTGCCACTTCTTCCAGCTTGCGATCCAGGATTTTCTTGAGAATGTTGGTTGCTTCCATAGACTTGGCTTGATGCACTTCCCTAAACTCGCCCTCAGGCCTTTTCCAAAAAATTCTTCAGTAGTTGATGACCATGCTCGGTCAGAATGGACTCGGGATGGAACTGCACCCCCTCGATGGGCAAGGTCTTGTGCCGTACACCCATGATCTCCTCGATACTGCCATCTTCGTTCTGCGTCCAGGCAGTCACTTCCAGGCACTCCGGCAGCGATTTCTGCTCGATGACCAATGAATGATAGCGCGTGGCGTTAAAGGGATTATCAAGACCGCGAAAAACTCCCTGACCGCGATGATGGATAGCGGAAATCTTGCCGTGCATGACGCGCTTGGCGCGGATGATGTTGCCACCAAAGGCTTCTCCAATACTTTGGTGACCGAGACAGACCCCCAGCAGGGGAATTTTTCCGGCAAAATACTTGATCGTTTCGACTGAAATACCAGCCTCTTTCGGCGTACAGGGGCCTGGTGAAATCACAATCTGTGCCGGGGCCATGCGCTCAATATCAGCGATGGTAATTTCATCGTTGCGGAACACACGAATATCCGCCCCCAACTCCCCGAAATACTGCACCAGGTTGTAGGTAAAGGAATCGTAGTTGTCGATCATCAACAGCATTACTGCAATCCTGACTCAGCCAGTTTGACGGCATGAAACATGGCGCGTGCCTTGTTCATGGTTTCTTCCCACTCCGAGCTCGGCACAGAGTCGGCCACAATACCTGCTCCAGCCTGAATATACAGGGTTCCATTCTTGATGACGGCCGTACGGATGGCGATGGCCATATCCATGTTGCCGTTCCAGGACAGGTAGCCCATTGCCCCGCCATAGACCCCGCGCTTCACTACTTCAAACTCATCAATGATTTCCATTGCGCGGACCTTGGGCGCCCCGCTGAGAGTACCCACCGGCAACGTGGCCTTGAGCACATCCAGTGCGCTCAAGCCTTCTGCCAATTCACTTTCCACGGTGGAAGCGATATGCATTACATGCGAATAGCGCTCGACGAACATTTGTTTGGTCACTTCAACACTACCGGTTCTTGATACGCGCCCGGCATCGTTACGGCTCAAATCTATCAGCATCAAGTGCTCGGCAATCTCTTTGGCATCGCCCAACAGATCAAGCTCGAGTGCCTTGTCTTCTTCTTCACTGCGGCCACGGCGGCGCGTGCCGGCCAGTGGGCGCACCGTGATTTTACTGTCTTCCACCCGCGCCAGGATTTCAGGCGATGCGCTGACAATATGAAAATCATCCAGATCCATGAACACCATATAGGGCGAAGGATTCAGCTGACGCAGCGCGCGGTACACATTCATCGGATCACCGGAAAACGGCAGACTCATGCGCTGGGCCAGCACGACTTGCATCACATCGCCGGCGACGATGTAGTCCTTGATCTTCTCAACCGCAGCTTCGTAGGACTGCTGGCCGAAGCTGGAGACGAAATCAGTTTCAGATACTTCACGGCCCGAAGCCGGCGCCGGCAGTTTTACCGGATTGTGCAACAGTGCTGCCAGCTCATCCAGGCGAGCAGAAGCGCGCTCGAATGCAGCAGGCTCTGAAGGGTCGGCATACACGATCAGCGTCAGCTTGTTGCGCAGATTGTCGAATACCACCACTTCTTCCGACACCATCAGCAGGATGTCCGGCGTGTTCACGTTATCCGCTGGTGCCGTGTTGGCGACGCGATGTTCAACATAGCGCACCGAGTCGTAACCGAAATAACCCACGAGGCCGCCATTGAATCGCGGCAGTTCCTTCAGCTCCGGAATGCGAAAGCGCTGCTGGAACTCACTGATAAACGTGAAGGGATCGGTTGTTGTGTGGCGTTCCACCACCTTGCCGTTTTTCTCCAGCTGCAAGGCTGAGCCGGTAACACGCAGAATGGACGAACAGGGCAAGCCGATAAAGGAATAACGTCCCCACTTCTCGCCGCCCTGGACTGATTCCAGGAAATAGCTGTAAGGACCCCGCGCCAGTTTCAGATATACACCCAGGGGCGTGTCCAGGTCCGCAAGCACTTCGCGGGTCAGCGGGATACGGTTATAACCCTGACTGGAGAGGGCGGCAAATTCTTCGTGCGTCATGAGGCCGGCAATTCCTTGCGCATGGCATCGATAGTGGTTTTGTAATCACTGCTATTAAAGATGGCAGAGCCAGCCACGAACATGTCGGCACCAGCGCGGGCGATTTCACCTATGTTGGCCGTCGTCACACCGCCATCCACTTCCAGGCGAATATTGTAGCCGCTGGCATCAATGAGTTTGCGCACCTGCGCCAGTTTGCGCAGCGTGGCGGGAATGAATTTCTGGCCACCGAAACCGGGGTTCACCGACATCAACAGAATGATGTCGACCTTGTCCATCACGTATTCGAGGCAGTCGATGGACGTGGCGGGGTTGAGTACCAGCCCGGATTTGCAGCCGAGATCGCGGATCAGCTGCAAGGAGCGATCGACATGATTGGAGGCTTCAGGATGAAAGGTGATGTAGCTGGCACCGGCTTTGGCGAAATCATTGATCAGGCCATCCACCGGACTCACCATCAGATGCACGTCAATGGGCGCCGTGATGCCGTATTTGCGCAGGGCCTGGCACACCATCGGACCGATGGTGAGATTGGGTACATAGTGATTGTCCATCACATCGAAATGCACCACATCGGCACCGGCTGCCAATACATTACCAACCTCTTCACCCAGGCGGGCAAAGTCGGCGGAGAGAATGGAGGGAGCTATCAGGAAATTACGGTCGGCCATGCCAATTCAACCGGTTAAAAAACTGGCCGCATTGTACTGACTTTCCCCGCCAACTAACAGCAAAGCAGCCTCCCGCTTACCCACCTTGAAGGCTGGACAAATGCCCATATATGAATGTCGTGGGGTTTCAGCTCGACCAGGGAATCCTGGTTAGCGTCCGTTAATTGTCCATTTAGGGTAATCCAGAAGGAGTGATCCATGCTGCGTCTCGTCTTGTTTCTCGCAACCAACATCGCCGTCATGCTGCTGGTCTCGGTTATCTTTCGCCTGCTGGGGCTGGAGGGCATTCTGCAGGCCAACGGGGTCGATCTCGATCTTCAGGCCCTGCTGGCTTATTCGGCGGTGATCGGATTCAGTGGATCTTTCATCTCGCTGCTCCTGTCGAAATCCATGGCCAAGATGTCGATGGGAGTCCAGGTGATCCAGCAACCCGCCACTGAATTCGAGCGCTGGCTGGTCCATACTGTGGCCCAACAGGCTGAGCGCAGTGGCATTCGCATGCCGGAAGTGGGCATCTTCAACCAGCCGGCACCCAATGCCTTTGCTACCGGCTGGAACAAGCATGCGGCGCTGGTGGCCGTGAGTACTGGCCTGGTCCAGCAGATGAACCGTGACGAGATTGAAGCAGTACTGGCTCACGAAGTCAGCCATGTGGCCAATGGCGACATGGTGACAATGACATTGATCCAGGGCGTGGTGAACACCTTTGTAGTGTTTCTCTCCCGCGTCATTGGTTATGTGGTTGATCGCGTGGTGTTCAAGGTAGAACGTGGCCATGGCCCGGCGTTCTGGATTGTGTCGATGTTGGCGCAGGTTCTGCTTGGCCTGCTCGCGTCGATCATCGTGATGTGGTTCTCGCGCTACCGTGAATACCGGGCGGATGCCGGCGGTGCCGGCTTGGCAAGTCGCTACAAGATGATTGCGGCCCTGCGCCGCCTGCAGGGTGGCCCGCCAGCCCAGATGCCTGACGAACTGCTGGCCTTCGGTATCAATACCGGCAAGATGTCAGCACTGTTCTCCAGCCACCCGCCGCTTTCGGAGCGTATCCGCGCTCTCGAAAACAGCCAAAGCTGAGCCTTGATCTTGTCGTTGGCATATCTGGTCTTTCACTGCAGCTCCGCCTGTGGCGCTGAGGAACGAGTTACTGGATATCAACTTTCTCACTGCACCCGATTCTGAAACCTGGAAATCAAACTCACTGCTGCAAAAAAGCGTTAATGATTTCCCAGGCTTCTTCCGCAGTTTCTACAAAAGTGAAAAACTTCAGATCCTCTTCGTTGATCACGCCCTGCTCCACCATGTGCTCAAAGTTGACCATTTTCTCCCAAAATTCCCTGCCGAAAATCAGGATGGGCATTGGCGCAATCTTGCCGGTTTGTACCAGCGTGAGCGTTTCAAACAGCTCATCCAGCGTACCCCAGCCACCGGGAAACGCCACCAGCGCCCTGGCGCGCAGCAGCAAATGCATTTTCCTGATTGCGAAATAGTGAAACTGGAAACAAAACTGCGGTGACACGAAGGGATTGGGATATTGCTCGTGCGGCAACACGATGTTCATGCCGATGGAATCACCGCCAGCCTCATGCGCCCCCATGTTTGCCGCCTCCATGATGCCTGGGCCGCCACCAGTCATGATATGCAGCTTTGGCTTACCCTCGAGCTTTGACTGCGATACCACGAGGGAGGCAAAACGACGTGCCTCTTCGAAATAACGCGTCTGCTTCCTTTGCAGCTCCAGTTTCTTGCAGCGCCCCTCAAGCGTGGGATCCTGCGGGTTGGCCGCTCGATCCCGCTCCAGTTGCAGCACATCGCGCGCCACCTGCTCTGCCGATTTGATGCGGGCGCTGCCAAAGATGCATACAGTGTGCTGGATGTCATGCTGTTTGAGGATGTGGTCGGGTTTGTTCAATTCCAGCATCAGCCGCACACCCCTGAGCTCCTCGCTCAGCAGAAAATCCATGTCGTCAAAAGCAAGACGATAGGCCGTGGATTGAAGCTGCTCCTTGGTAAAACCGCGTTTGCTGATTTCATGCGCAAGCTGCAGGTCTTCTTCAGCAGTTGGGAACAGATGTCCCGGTGCGGCAGGTGATTTGGACTTGCTCATCTATTTATTACTCCGGATAAACTTTGTGCAGGGATCGAGTGCCATTGGGGTGTGCCTGAACACTTGGCCCAACACCCGGCTAACGCGCTGCCTGCAGCTGACAATCCAACTCGTGCAGGCGTGCGGGGGTGCCGATGTCCATCCACTTGCCGGTATAGAGTTCGCCGCTGGCCAGACTATTGCTGATAGCCTGCTTTAGTAGTGGGAACAAGGGATATTTCTTTTCTGCTACAGAGGCAAACAATGCCGGTTGATAAATCGCGATGCCACTGAAGGTATGGGAATTTTGCGCTGTTTCTGCCGGTTCCGGCATGCGCAAGCGCCCGCTAGGCTCCAGTATAAAGTCACCGGCAGGATGATGGTCGGGATTGGGCACCAGCACCAGATGCGCCTGAATTCCCGGCTGCAACGCTGTGTGCAGGCGTGCGAAGGGATAATCGGTCCAGACGTCGGCATTCACCACAGCGAAGGGCCCGGATCCGAGCAGCGGCAGGGCGTGGACGATACCGCCTGCCGTTTCCAGTGGCTCAGCTTCGGGCGACCAGAGGATGTTCACACCAAACTGGCTGCCAGAACCCAGCGCCTGCTCCAGTTGCGCGCCGAGCCAGGCATGGTTGATGACAATCTCCCGAAAGCCGGCAGTGGCGAGTTTGAGAATCTGGTGTTCGATGAGGGAAAGACCGCCCGCCCGGAGCAAGGGCTTGGGCGTATGCTCGGTAAGTGGGCGCATGCGTTCACCCTTGCCTGCTGCCAGCAGCATCACCCTCATGGGGTGATACCAGCTTGCGGCGCTGCTGGAGCAGGGTCTGGAATTGCAGCAGCCCCTAGCGCTTCCAGGCGTGCGACAAGACCAGGCAGTACCCGTGTTTGCAGCCATTGGGAAAACTCGCGCATGGTGGCATCCGCGAAGGGGATGGTAGTGATATAGGCCAGCGTACGCGGAATATCCTGCAAATACCCGGGCTTGCCATCACGCAGCCAAAGACGGCAGAAAATGCCTGCAGCCTTGAGATGACGCTGCACCCCCATCAGGTCGAAATCAGTGAGAAAATCCGGGGCAGAAATGTCGCTGGCAATGCCGTTTTGCTGCGCCAGCCGCAAATAGTCCAACGCCAAGGCGCGTACCTGCTCTGCAGGCCAGGCGATGTAGCAATCCTTCAGCAGCGAGACCAGATCGTAGGTAAAGGGACCAAGCACGGCATCCTGGAAGTCGAGAACACCAAGTCCGCCGGGAACCAGCATCAGGTTGCGCGAATGGTAGTCGCGATGCACATACACTTGTGGCTGGGCCAGCGCAGACGCGATCAGGCACTCTTGCACCGCCTGCCACAGCGCAGCTTCTTCTGTCGAAAAGTCCAGCTGCAGAATGCCCTTGCACAACCATTCGCTGAACAATTGCATTTCCCGCAACAGCATGGCCCTGTCATACAACGGCAAGGGAGGCTGGCGGGGATCGCAGCGCTGGACAAGCAATAGCTGGGCAAAAGCCAGCTGGTAAAGGTCTGCGGCAAGGGTATCTTGCAAGGCTCCGGCGTGTTCACTGCGGATAGCGAGCAGGCTGGGCAGCAGTAGCTCGGAACCAAAGTCCTGCAAGCACATGAAACCCTGGTCGAGATCGGCGGCCAACACCTGCGGCACAGCGACACCACCCGCATGGAGGCTGTGTTGCACGGCAACAAAGGGGCGGCTGTTCTCCTTCTCCGGCGGGGCATCCACCAGAATCCAGCTACCTTTGTCGGTAACTCCACGGAAATAACGCCGGAAACTCGCGTCTCCGCTAACGGGTTGGATACCACCCTGTGGCAGGCCCAACGCAAGCGTGGGGCACAGAGAGGCAAACCAGGACCATAATGCTGCGCTACGCAGCTCACTTGAATCGATCATGAGGGAAGTGCTGTTCTTGTTTAGAGTAGGCTTAGTACTTAGAATTCGCGGGTCGTGGCATTATGCCCTACCGCACACGGATATTTGAAGTGACCGCCTTTTCCCGAGTTTTGCCCACGCTCCCGCCCTCGGCTTCCAATATCCAGGATAACCTTGCTGCAGCCACACCGGTTGTGCAGCCACGCCTGCCATTGACGACCCTCGCGTCCATCCTGTTCAGCCTTGCTGCCATGCCCGCTGCGCCCTTGTTTGCGCAACAGCAGGCACAGCAGCAGGCAGCGCAACCGCAGACAGCACAACAGGTGACGCCAGCGACGGCCCTGCCTCTGGCCAGCGACCTCGACTGGGTGACGCTGGACAAACTCAGTCCCGAGCAGCAGGCACAGGTCAGCGGCTCCTGCTGCGGACTTTACATCGAACCGCCATTGCCTGTTGTTAAAGAAGCTGCAGGCAGCACCGTGATACTGGGCACCAGCGTAGACGGCGCTATCGATGGCATCATCGCTATTGCCAACGGCATGCAGATTCTGCAGGAAGATGCCTGGATTACCGCAAAACAAGGCAATTATGACCAGAAAAAACAGGTCTTCACCCTGCTCAATGACATTCGTATCCGTCAGCCCGGGCTACTGATGACGGGCACCGCGGCTGTGGTGGACGAGGCCGAGGCGCGCAGTGAAATCAGTTCTGCCTCGTATCTGATGCATGAAAGCGGCATCCGCGGCTCGGCCGACGTCATTGTCTATACTGATGCCCAGGGCATCATCACCATTGATAACGGCGTGTTCACCCGCTGCGAACCCGGCGACAACAGCTGGCTGATTGCCGGCAAAGAGATCGTGCTCGACCAAAGCACCGGTCGCGGCACGGCCCGCGCTGTTACGCTGAGCGTGCAGGATGTCCCGGTGCTCTATCTGCCTTGGGTGAGCTTTCCGATCAACGACGAGCGCGCGACAGGTTTTCTGGCGCCAGTGATGGGTTCCACGCGTGATGGTGGCATTGATATCGCTACCCCTTACTACGTAAACCTGGCACCCAACTACGACATGACACTGACACCCCGCATCCAGAGCAAGCGTGGCGCGATGCTGGGTATCGAGGGCCGCTACCTCGGCAGAAGGAATGAGCAAGTCCTGGACCTGCAGTTCCTGCCTGGTGACAACCTGTACGATGAGGCCACCCGCCTGGTCCCGGGGGCCGACAGCCCTCCGGTAGACGATCGCTGGCTGCTGGATTACAAAATGCGAGGACAGCTGCAGGCAGGCTGGTCGGCCACGGCGGATTATGCGGCTGTCAGCGATGAAGAGTATTTCCAGGATCTCGGCAGCAATGGTCTGGTCTCTACCTCACGCAGCTTGTTGCAACGCGATGCGCGCCTGAATTACCGCGGCACCTACTGGGATTTCACTGCCTCGACACAGGCCTTCCAGGTCATAGACCCGAGTATTACTGCATTCGCAGAACCCTACCGCAAGCTGCCGTCCCTGGATCTGCGCGGCTCGTTTTATTCAGATTGGGGCCTGGAATACGGCGTTGATACCGAATATGTGCTGTTCGATCGCAATTTGAACCACGACAACTTCACCCAGCCCCAAATCGACTCAGGTGCGCTGGTCACTGGTTCCCGTTTGGCGTTTACGCCGATGGTCAGCCTGCCCTGGTCGAATAACTACGCGTTTGCCACCCCCACTCTCAAGTACAAATACGCGTCCTGGAATCTGGATGATGCAGCACTTGGCAACGACAGTTCGCCGTCGCGCGGCATCAGCAGTGCCAGTTTTGACAGCGGGCTGATTTTTGAGCGCGCCATGGATTTCTTCGGTGACAACCTGCGGCAGACCCTGGAACCACGTCTGTTCTATCTCTACAACGAATATGAAGACCAAAGCGATATTCCGCTGTTCGACAGCAGTGACCTGACCTTCAGTTACAACCAACTGTTCCGGGATGACCGCTTCAGCGGCAAGGATCGTGTGAGCGATGCCAACCAGCTGACCCTCGCAGTGAGTTCCCGCTTCTATGACACCAAGGGCCAGGAACGTGCGCGAGCCAGCCTCGGCCAGATCCAGTATTTCACGAATCGGCGCGTGTCCTTGCTGAATGTGCCTGGTGTAGTCGAGGATGAGGCCAGCTCTGCCCTGGTCGGGGAGTTCAGCGTCAATCTCGGCCAGCACTGGCGTGCCGGTTCCTATCTGGAATGGAACCCTGACACCAGTGACATGGATGTGGGCAATTTTCAATTCCAGTACCAATCTGATATAAACCGCATCCTCAATTTCGGCTATCGCTACCGCGAAGTCCCTGGCCCCACCACATTCAACGGCATTGAGCGCAAAATCGACCAGATTGATGTTTCCGGCATCTGGCCTCTGACCTCCGAATGGGGTCTTATTGCACGCTGGAACCATGACATCGCCAACGACCGCAATCTGGAAACCCTGGCGGGCGTTGAATACAACAATTGCTGCTGGACCGTACGTGTATTGGCACGCCAGTGGATCGACAACAATGCCTTGTTCCAGGGCATCGAAGATGACAACACCGGCATCTTCATCCAGTTTGAACTCAAAGGCCTTGGCAGTGTCTTGGGCGGTAATGTAAGTGGAATCCTCAATAACGGTATCAGTGGATACCGGGAACGTGACTATGTTCAGTAATTGGCTCAGTAAAAGCTTCAGCAACAAGCCCGGCAAGCACTTGGGCATCCGTATCGCACAAACCCTGCTGCTCGCCTCAGGCCTGCTGTGTTTGCAAGCCCTGCAGGCACAACCTGTTCAGCTCGACAAGGTCCTGGCCATCGTAGAGGAAGATGTGATTCTGCAGAGCGAGTTCGATACGCGCTGGCAACAACTTCAAGAGCAGATCGCGAACGCTCAAGGAGCGGTACCGCCAGAGGACGTACTCAAGAAACAATTGCTGGACCAGCTCATCATCGAAACCATCCAGCTACAGCTGGCCGGTCGTTCGGGTATCCGCGTCGACGACAACCAGCTGAACCAGGCAATGTCCAACATTGCCACCCAAAACAACATGAGTTTCGAGGACTTCACCAGCACCTTGCAGGCCCAGGGTCTCTACGAAGTGACTCGTGAAGCGCTGCGCAAGGAAATCATCATCGGCCAGTTCGAAAACGGTGCGGTCAATCGCCGTATCGACATCAGCCGCCAGGAAATCGAAAACTACCTGCGCTCCGAAGCAGGACTTTCCACCATTGCACCTGAATACCATGTTGCCCACGTGCTGATCCCCACCGGCACCAACAGTTCGGAGGCACAACGCAGTGAACTGGCAGAATTGTTGTTCAAGGAACTGAATGAAGGCGCCGATATCGTGCAAATGGCGACTTCGCGCCAGATCAGTGGCATCAACGTCAGCGGTGGCGACCTCGGATGGAACAAACCGGAAAACCTGCCTTCGCTGTTCCGAGACATCGTGCCCGAACTGAAACCCGGTGAGATCACCAAGCCTTTCACCAGCTCCAGCGGCCATCATCTGGTCAAGCTGCTGGAAATACGTGGGGGTGCTGCCCTCAACGTGGAACAGTTCCACGTCCGCCACATCCTGGTCACGCCCAACGAAATCCGCACTGAAGCCCAAGCCGAAGAACTCATCGGCCAGTTGCATGCCCGTATTGTTGGCGGTGAAGATTTTGCGGATATCGCGCGCCAGAACACCGACGATTCCGCCTCCATGGTATCCGGAGGGGATCTGGACTGGATTGATGAAGGCATGTTGCCGCCGGACTTCATGGATAAGGTGCGCGCAACCGAAGTGGGCACCATGTCCGAGCCTTTCCGGGCAACCACCGGCTGGCACATCATCGAAGTCCTGGAGCGCCGCGTCGAGGATGTCACTGAGGAGAACAAGCGTTTCCAGGCGCAGCGCATCCTGCGAGAACGCAAGTTTGAAAACGAACGCCAAAACTGGCTGACCGAAATCCGTGACACATCGCACGTGGAAATCCTGGATCCGGAACTCAGGCCCGCAACCGCAATCACGGCTGACACCAAAGCCGAAACCGAAACCGAAGCCGAAGCCGAGACAGACTCTGAGTAGCATCCACATGAGCACGACGCTGGCGCTGACTCCTGGTGAACCCGCTGGCATCGGCCCGGATCTCTGCATTCAACTTGCGCAAATTGCTGCACCTGACTACCGCCTGGTCGTCATTGCCGATCCCGCCTTGCTGCAAGCACGTGCGCAACTGCTGAACTTGCCACTGCGGTTGCGCGACTATCGCGCGGACGACAGCACCCCTCTGCTTGCCGGGGAGCTGCGTGTGCTTCCGGTATCGCTTGCCGCGCCCTGCCAACCCGGCAGCCCTGACAGCCGCAACGCAGCGTATGTGCTGGCGACACTGGAGCGCGCAGTCCAGGGTTGCCAGCACGGCGAGTTCTCGGCACTGGTAACTGGCCCGGTGCAAAAGAGCATCATCAACGAGGCGGGCATTCCCTTCAGTGGCCACACTGAATTTCTCGCCGAGCGCTGTCAGGTGCCCAGAGTGGTGATGATGCTGGCGACCCGGCAACTGCGTGTTGCACTTGCCACTACCCATCTGCCGTTGTCTGCAGTGCCGGCAGCGATTACGCCAGCCTTGCTGGAAGAAGTCCTGACGATTCTGCAGCACGATCTCATCCACAAGTTCGGCATCCCGCAGCCACGCATCCTGGTCGCCGGCCTCAATCCGCATGCCGGTGAAGGCGGCCATCTGGGGCGCGAGGAGATCGAGATCATTAGCCCGGTACTGGAAAAATTGCGTGCCCAGGGCATGCAGCTCCTTGGTCCCCTGCCTGCCGACACGCTGTTTACCCCAAAATATCTGCAGCAGGCTGATGCTGTTCTCGCCATGTATCACGATCAGGGCTTGCCGGTACTGAAATACCAGGGCTTTGGAGCAGCAGTGAACATTACCCTCGGACTGCCTTTCATTCGCACGTCTGTCGACCACGGCACCGCACTCGACCTCGCCGGCAGCGGCAAGGCACACACCGGCAGTTTGCTGGCAGCACTTAACATGGCCGCAACAATGGCGGCAGGCACACACCCTTGAAAGATCTCTCAACGTCGCACCGCGCCCGCAAACGCTTCGGCCAGAATTTCCTGCATGACCAAGGCATTATTGCGCGCATCGTAAAAGCCATCCTGCCGCGCCCCGGACAGACGCTGGTGGAAATCGGTCCCGGCCAAGGCGCGATCACAGGCCCCGTGCTGGAAGCGGGCGGCAACCTTACTGCCATTGAGATTGATCGTGATCTGGCCGCCATCCTGAGGCAGAAATTCGGCAGTAATCCCGGCTTCCACCTGGTGGAAATGGATGTCCTTAAATTTGATTTCAGCAGCCTGAGCAAACAACCCGACAGCTTGCGTATCCTCGGCAATCTGCCTTACAACATTTCCACGCCACTGCTGTTCCATTTGCTGCAGCATCATGAGCTTGTTCATGACATGGTCTTTATGCTGCAACTGGAAGTAGTGGAACGGCTGGCCGCAGCACCCAATACCGAGCACTACGGCAGGCTGAGTGTAATGGCCCAGTATCACTGCCAGGTGGAGCTGCTGTTCAAGGTGCCACCAGGTGCTTTCGTGCCGCGCCCCAAGGTGGATTCCGCCATCGTTCGGCTCACGCCCCATCGCCCGCTGCCCTTCCCGGTTATTGATTACGCATGTTTCAGCATGGTGGTAAGGACCGCTTTCAACCAGCGCCGCAAAACCATTCGCAACACGCTTAAGGGGATCATCACTCTCGAGCAATTGGCGAGCCTGGGTATCGACAACTCGCTACGTCCGGAAAATCTGGGCTTGAACGACTATGTTAGAATCGCGAATCTGTTAACCGAGGCGTTGGAAAAACCGTGAGTGGAAGTACCCCCCCAGACTGTGGTGTCGAGATCAAGATCCGTACCCAGTATCTCAGCCAGCAGTCCGATCCAGGACGCGCCTCCTTCGCTTTCGCCTATACCATCACCATCACCAATCTGCGTTCTGAAGCGGTGCAACTGCTGAACCGCCACTGGATCATTACGGACCAGAACAACAAGATTGAAGAAGTGAAAGGCAACGGCGTCGTCGGTCAGCAGCCGCTTATCCAGCCCGGGCGCAGTTACCAGTATTCCAGCGGCGCTGTCATCCAGACGGAAACCGGCGACATGAAAGGCAGCTACGGCATGGTCACCGCTTCCGGCGAGCGTTTTGAGGCCCCCATCCCCCTGTTCATCCTGGCCGTACCGCACATGCTGCACTGAGGCTTGCCATGAGCATCTATGCCGTAGGCGATATCCAGGGCTGTTACGACGAATTGCGGCGCCTGCTTGATCTGGTCAAATTCGCGCCCGACACCGATCAACTCTGGTGTGTTGGCGACATGGTCAACCGTGGCCCCCAGTCCCTTGAAACCCTGCGCTTCCTGCGCAGCCTTGGCCCTGCCTTCACTGGCGTGCTCGGCAATCACGATTTGCATTTTCTTGCGGTGGCCTGTGGCGCCTACACCAGCGGCAAACTGCAGTCGTTGCGCCCCCTGCTGGATGCACCCGATTGCCAGGAATTGTTTGAATGGGTCAGGCAGCTGCCGCTGGCCCACTATGAACGAGTCAACACGGTGGCTGGCAAAAAGAAGATACTGATGGTGCATGCCGGTATCGCACCTGGCTGGAAATTCAGGCAAGCCGTCAAACTGGCGGGCGAAGTGGAAGCGGCGCTGCACAGTAACAAGTACAAGGAATTCCTCGCCAGCATGTACGGCAACAAGCCTGACCGCTGGGACCCGACTCTCGAAGGCCACCTGCGCCTGCGCGTCATCACCAACGTACTTACCCGCATCCGTTTTTGCACGCCCGCAGGCATCATGGATTTTGACATCAAAACCGAGGCGGCCAGCGCGCCGCCCGGTCATGTCCCCTGGTTCGAGTTGCAGAAGCCGCGTGACAACAAACTGCTGTTGTTCGGCCACTGGGCGATGCTCGACGGCCAGACCCATCGTGATGACATCCTTGGCCTCGACACCGGTTGTGTCTGGGGACGCGCCATGACACTCTTGCGACTCGATACGCTCGAACGCTTTCAGGTGTCTTGCACCAAAGTCCATGCAATCTGACAACCACACATGAAGATCTACGAGGTAGGAGGAGCTGTCCGCGACCGCCTGCTCGGTCTGCCGGTCAAGGACCGCGACTGGGTAGTGGTGGGTGCAACCCCTGCCGAACTGCTCGCCCTCGGCTATCAACAGGTGGGCAAGGATTTCCCGGTATTCCTGCATCCGCGCAGCAAGCAGGAATATGCTCTGGCCCGCACCGAACGCAAAAGCGGGAAGGGTTATACCGGCTTCGTGGTGCATGCCGCACCGGATGTGACGCTCGAGCAGGATCTGCAGCGGCGCGACCTCACCATCAATGCCATCGCCAGCAGCGCGACCGGCGAACTCATTGATCCCTTCAACGGCCAAGCCGATCTGGATGCGCGCTTGTTGCGCCATGTCTCACCGGCCTTTGCCGAAGATCCACTGCGCGTCTTGCGAGTGGCGCGCTTCGCCGCCCGTTTTGCCAGGCTGGGTTTTACTGTAGCCCCGGAAACCATGGCGCTGATGCAGCAGATCGTCGCGGCCGGGGAAATTGAACATCTCGTCGCTGAACGCGTCTGGCAGGAAATGCAGAGTGCTCTTATGAGCGACAGCCCTTGGGTATTTTTTACCGTCCTGAACGAATGTGGCGCACTGGCAGTCCTGCTGCCCGAAGTGTCCTGCCTGTTCGGGGTGCCACAGCCCGAGCACTTTCATCCGGAGATCGATACCGGCATCCACACGCTCATGGCGCTGGAACAATCAGCCCTGCTCAGCCCTGATCCAATTGTACGTTTTGCCGCACTGGTGCATGACGTCGGCAAAGGCCGCACGCCTGCCGCATTGTGGCCAGCGCACAAGGGGCATGAAGACAGCGGTGCCGAATTGATCGAAGCCTTGTGTTTGCGCCTGCGGATTCCCAATGACTACCGCGATCTGGGCAAACTCGCCAGTCTGTACCACACTCGCTGCCACCGTGCCCTGCAGCATGAAGCGCAAGAACTGCAGCAAACCCTTGAAAAGCTGGATGCGCTGCGCCGCCCGCAGCGTTTCATACAGTTTTTGCTGGCGTGTGAAGCCGATGCGCGTGGCCGTTCCGGTTTTGAACAGCGCCCATATCCGCAAGCCGCATTACTGCAATTGGCGCTTGCGGCTGCCCGCAGTATTGATATGCCCGCCCTTCTGCTTCAAATAAGCAGCCCGCAAGAACTGGGCGTAGCCATTCGGCAGGCACGTGTCCAAGCCATTGCTGCAGCGCTCAGGGTTTATTGAACAACCCATTTTTTTACTAAAAAAATAAAATGTTGCATCCAATGCTAATGTGCATCAACAATGGACGCGCGTTGTTTTGGTGCTGCGTGCTCCAAAGCGACACAAACAGACCAAACAAGAAAAGAGACAAGTTCGGATGGGGCGCTTTCCCAGTACCAGTACACGGACGGACACCCGGCTACGAGGAAAGGTCGACTCAACTCAGGACATTCAGCTAAAAATATTATAAAAATCCCAAGAGGAGAAACTGCATGTATCAGGAAAATCAGTTGGCGAGACTGAATAAACCCAGCTCGCTAAGTACTTCCATCGCAATCGCTCTCGGCCTGACACTTCCCGCTGTCGCCGCCGTACCCGCGTTTGCCCAGGAACAACTCGAAGAAATCACCGTTACCGGCTCTCGCATCGTCCGCCGCGACTACGATGCCTCCAGCCCCATTGTCACCGTCAACGAAGATACCTTTGACCAGATCAGCGCGATTGGCGTCGAAGCTGCCCTGAACCAACTGCCCCAGTTTGTTCCCGCACAAACCATGTTCAGCTCGGCCGATGTGCAGCCAAGCGCCTTTAATACACCGGGTATCGCCACCCTCAACCTGCGTGGCCTTGGTGCCAACCGCAACCTGGTGTTGATTGATGGCCGACGCGCCCAGCCTGCCAACGCGCAGCTGGTCGTAGACATCAACTCCATTCCTTCGGCCGCGATTGAAAGCGTCGAAGTCATCAGCGGTGGTGCTTCTGCCGTGTACGGTGCCGATGCGATGGGTGGCGTAACCAACTTCAAGCTGAAGAAAAATTTCGAAGGCTTCAACCTGAACATGCAAACCAGCATGACCGAACAGGGCGGCGGGGAAGAGACCTCCATCAGCGCGCTGATTGGTGGCAGTTTCGGTGACAGTGGCAACGTGATGGTGGGCATCTCGGCATCCGAACGCCAGGCTGTCCATGCCCGTGATCGCGATTTCTACGTTGATGGTTGGGAAAATGCCAACACTCCCGGCGGCGAAGCCTTGCCTTTCAGCAACATTGAGTTCGCGTCCAATAACCGTCCGAGTGTAGCCGCGTATGCCTCCATCTTTGGAGCTGGCAAGGCGGCCGTCGGAGAAGAAATCTATATCAATCCCGACAAGACCATCTTCCTGAATTCAACCAGTGCCGGCGCATTGGGCTACACCGGCCCCCTGAATCAGGAATTCAAGCTGCTCGGCTCGCGCACCACCAACCCAGGTACGCTCACCGCAAACAACATGAACGCGCTGGTCACCACCCCGCTGGAACGCTACTCGATGTTTGCGCGGGCCAACTACAATCTCACCGAGAACATGAATGTCTTCTTGCAATCGAACTTCTCGCAAATGCAGGTTGATACTGTTCTGACCTACGCCCCGGCAACATCCCAGTGGGGCGCATCCATTCCTGTGGATGGACGTGCAATACCCGCCCAATTGAAGACGCTGCTTGATTCCCGTCCCAATCCAACGGGAACCTACACCCTGTCCCGTACCCTGGATTTCGCCGGCCCGCGCAGCACCAGAAACAACACTCAGATGTTCCAGGTGCTGGCTGGTATCGACGGCAGTTTTGGTGACAGTTCCTGGTCGTATGAGGCCTATATTTCGCACGGCAAAACCTCGCTGTTGACTGAAATGAACGGCTTCCCCGGGCTGCAGAACTATCGTTCCGTGGTGACCGCGAAGGATTTCGGCAAGAACCTCAGTGTTGGCGTTGGCCCACCGTTGTTCTTCGAACTGAAATGCGCAACCGGCCTGCCGATCTTCGACACCTTTACTCCGTCCGAAGATTGCCTCAAGTCCATTTCCGGCAGCATGAAGCACCTGACCGATATGGAACAGGACATCATGGAAGTTAACATCACCGGTGAACTGTTTGACCTGCCTGCCGGCACTGTAGGCTCCGCGTTCGGTGCATCCACTCGTGAAAACAGTTTCCGCTGGCGTCCTGACGATCAATTGGCCAGACCGTCCACCAACTACCCAATCGGTCTTTTCCCCACCAGCTACACCGCTGGCAAGACTGATGTGAAAGAGCTTTATGGCGAATTCCTGATCCCCTTGATCAGCGGTATTACCGGCATTGAATCTCTTAATCTGGAAGTCGGCGCACGTTATTCCGACTTCAATACTGCTGGCGAAATCTGGACCTACAAAGGCCTGATCGACTGGACGGTGAATGAGTCGGTGCGTGTGCGCGGCGGCTATCAGAAGGCCAACCGTGCTCCCAACGTTGCCGAGCTGTACACCGGTGCGACCACCAGTGTTGTAGGCTTCGCAGGTGGCGATCCGTGCATGGTCAATACCAACAACAAAACCTGGGGCAACCATCCAGACAACCCGAACCGTGCCAAGGTCATCGAGCTCTGCAGCCAGCTGATCAACAAGTCTACTGGCGGCAAGAATGACAGCCCCTGGCATACCTCACCGTTGTTCCCAAATGCCATTGTCGGACCCTTCCCGTTCAATTTCCCATTGGAGCTCGCGAACATTACGGGCAACGCCACCCTGAACAACGAAGAGGCCGACACCCTGACCCTGGGCGTGGTATTGGATTCTCCGTTTGAAGGCGTCCTGGAAAACGCTACCTTGTCCCTCGACTGGTACCAGGTGGAAATCGCCGATGCCATCGCACCGACAGACTCCTGGAGCGTCTATGCCAAGTGTCTGAACCAGGATGGCAGCAACCCGACCTACAGCTTCAATGAATACTGCGAATTGATTACGCGTGACAGAGACGGATACCGCGCTACTGTCGATACGCCGTATTTCAACCTCGGCAGCATCGAAACGGCGGGTGTAGACGTGCAGCTCAACTGGGGCATCGATATGGCTGGCGGCCTGTTGAACATCAACTCGGTAGTCAATTTCCTTGATTATTACCGTGATCAGCAGTCACCCACTGCGCCCTTTATCGACAGCACTGGCACTTTCCGCAGTGGCGGCCAGTTCGACTACAGGACCTTTACCACCTTCAGTTTCATGAAGGAAGATTGGAGCCTGGGCGTGAGACACCGCTTCCTGCCTGAAATCAACTCGGTAGACTATGCCACCAACAAGGCAACCACTACCCAGGGCGCGGGCAGCTACCACATGTTCGACGCTTTCAGCAGCTACATGCTGTCGGAGAAACTGTCGCTGCGTGCCGGTATCGACAACCTGTTCGACACTGATCCGGAAATCGTCGGCCGCAATCCTGGCACCAGCGAAGCCAGGGGCTCCACCAACGGCGCTTACTACGATCCACTCGGTCGCCGTTACTACGTTGCAGTGGAACTCAACTTCTGATGCAGCACGAGATGGGCAGTTACACTGCCTGTTGAGCCAAACAAGAAGGCGGGCCACAAGCCCGCCTTTTTTTATGCCTGCTACCAGCAAGACACCTTGGGTTGCATCGGACAAATCTGCAACAATGCCCCGTGCCTGCAACAGTATCGATCACACCAGAAACTACAGGAACCTTGCCATGCGTTTGAACCCACCCAGCATCCTTCGGATTTGTTTGAGCTCGGCGTTGCTGCTGGCAGGCTTGCCGCTCGCTGCCAACGCACAAGAACCCACTGCGCTGCAAACCGCACTAAGCCGCTGCTATGCCATCAGCGAGATCAATACCCGGGTTGCCTGCTATGACGACTTGGCCCGCCCCGGGAATTCAGCGAACACCACAGTCACCGCAACTGCTCCAGCTACACTGCCCTCCGCTTCCGCCCCGGCTTCACCGGCAACGCCGGCCCCTACAACGCCTGCCGTACGCAATGACCCCGCGCCGGCAACAGCAGCGGTCTCTCCAGCTGTCTCTCCAGCGGCTCCTGCGCCAGTCCCAGCAGCAGTCGCCGGATTTGGCCAGCAAGCCAAGGTCGAAACCAGTGAAGAGGGAACCGATGCGCTGGTCGATACAGTGACTGCGCTTAAACGGGTAGAGCCCACAAAATGGCTCATTACTCTGGCAAGCGGCCAGGTCTGGCGCCAGACCGTGGGGAAAACCTTTATGATCCGGGAAGGCGAAACCGTGCGTATAACGGCGAGCGGCTGGGGCAAGTCCTTCCGCCTGAGCGTAGAGGGCAGATCAAGTTTCATCCAGGTCAGCCGCGCGCAATAAGTCCACTCCATGTGCAATCACAATACTGATGACGCAGACTTTTGATGCCAACAATGCCGCACCCGTTGCCCTGATTACCGGCGCAGCCGCACGTATTGGTGCCGCGCTGGCACGCACGCTGCACCAGCAGGGCTATCGCATTGTCGTGCACTACAATACCTCGCAAGCCAAGGCAGAAAAGCTGGCCGCTGAGCTGAATGCACAGCGTGCAGACAGCGTTCGTATCGTACAAGCGGATCTGCTGAGCACTACCGCCGTTATCAGTCTCGCGCAACAAGCGCTGGCATGCTGGGGACGCATGGATGTGCTGATCAACAATGCTTCCGCCTTTTACCCCACTCCGCTGGATGACCTGGTGGAAGATGACTGGATCAACCTGATGCGCAGCAATGCCAAGGCGCCATTGTTCCTTTGCAAGGAACTCCATCATGCACTGCGCCAACGCAAGGGTTGCATCATCAACATGGTAGACAGCACGGCGATGCATGGACTTGCAGGATTTACGCCTTACAGCATGGCAAAAGCAGCTCTCGCCAACATGACACGCGCGTTGGCCAGGGAATTGGCACCGGACATTCGAGTGAACGGCATTTCACCCGGCATCATTTTATGGCCGGAATATGATGAACTGGATGAAGAACGCAAGACCGAGGCGATCGCCTGCACGGCCCTGAAGCGCATGGGCACAGTCGATGACATCACGAATACTGCACTGTTCCTGATCCAGCAGGCCAGCTACATGACCGGCCAGATCATTCGCGTGGATGGCGGTGCCGCACTCGCCGGCCCCCAGGGGTGACAGAGAATCAATCCAAACCGCGGCGAATCAATAACGGTTCAACTACAGGATCGCGCCCACGAAAAGTGCGGAATATACTCATTGCCTCCGCACTGCCTCCGCGTGACAACAGCGTGTCGCGGAAGTGCTGGCCATTGGCGCGTGTCATGCCGCCGTTTTCCTTGAACCAATCGACCGTATCGGCATCCAGCACTTCGCTCCAGATATAGGAGTAGTAGCCGGCAGAATAGCCGCCGATGATGTGCGAGAAATAGGGCAACCGGTAACGCGGCGGCAGCATGTCGAGATTGGCACCTGCTGCCGTCAGAGTATCTGCCTCGAACTGCAGGATTTCATCTGCGCCCGGCACTTCACTGGATGGCAACACATGCAGAGCCATGTCAGTGATCGCAGCCATAAGGTACTCGCTGGTCTCAAAACCCTGATTGAACTTGCGTGACGCCAGGATTTTGTCGAGCAGTTCGGTTGGCATCGGTTCACCCGTCTCATAATGCACGGCATAATTTTTCAGCACTTCCGGCCAGGTCGACCACATCTCGTTTACCTGCGAAGGATATTCGACAAAATCACGCGGCACATTTGTCCCGGAAAAACTGGGGTAGGTCACGTTCGAGAACATGCCGTGCAGCGCATGGCCGAACTCATGGAACATCGTGGTGACTTCATCGAAGGTCAGCAGCACAGGCTCGCCCTCTGCCGGCTTGGTTATGTTCAGGTGATTGCCCACGATGGCCCTGGTTTCCAGCAAGGTTGACTGCGCCACATAGTCATTCATCCACGCACCGCCGCGTTTGCTCGGACGCGCATAAGGATCCATGATGAACAGCGCCAGCGTGCTGCCATCCTCGTCGAATACTTCGAACACGCGCACATCTTGCTGGTACACCGGCAGATCGGTGCGCTCCACAAACGTTACGCCGTAGATCTGGTTCGCCGCGAAAAATACACCTTTCTGCAACACATTATTGAATTCGAAATAGGGGCGCAGCTGTGATTCATCGAAGCTGTACAACTGTTGCCGCACTTTCTCGGCGTAATACGCCCAGTCCCAGGCCGCCAGCTGGAAGTCCACGCCTTCGGACTGGATCATCGCCTGCAATTCGCCAATCTCACGCTGCGCGTTGGCAATCGCACGCGGAATCAGATCGGCAAGGCGCTGGTTCACCGCTGCAACGGTCTGCGCAGTCTGGCGTTCAAGCTTGTACGCGGCATGATTCGGATAACCCAACAGCTGAGCCTTTTCCGCACGCAGTGACAAGATGCGGCTGAGCACCGCAAGGTTGTCATGCTCATTGCCGCGGCTGCCGCGCACCAGTGACGTTTCCATCACTCGCTGGCGCAAGCCGCGATTTTCCAGCGAGCTCAGCAGTGGCTGGCCACTGGTATTGAGCAGCGGCAACACATATTTGCCCGGCAGATTCCGCGCAGTCGCGGCATCCGCGGCCGCCTTGATTTCTGCATCGGAGAGTCCTCCGAGCTCTTCCCGGCTGTCGACAATCACGGCACTGTCATTCACTTCTGCCAGCACATTCTGGTCGAAGCGTGTTTCCAGCTCGGCCATTTCGGTGTTGATGGCCTTCATGCGCTCTTTCTGTTCGGCATTCAACTGGGCACCGGCACGTACGAAGTCCTTGTAGTTTTCTTCGACCAGACGCATGGACTCCGGATCGAGTCCCTGCGTATCAAGGGTGTCATGCACGGCTTTCACCCGTGCGAACAATTTTTCATTCAGCAGGATGCTGTCGCTGTGCGCAGACAGTCGCGGCGACATCTCGACCTCGATCTCCTGGATGGCATCGTTGGTGTGCGCAGAGCTGAGCGCAAAGAACACGGTGTTGACACGATTCAGCAGTTGGCCGGAATACTCGAGCGGCACCAGCGTATTGCCAAAGCTGGGCGCGGCAGTCTGGCTGGTAATTTCGTCGATTTCCGCGAGCTGTTCCAGCATTCCACGTTCGAAGGCTGGCAGGTAATGTTCGTCGCGGATCAAGTCAAAGCGCGGGAATTGCAGATCAAGCTCACTGACAGTAAAAAACGGATTTTCTGTATTCATGGGTATCGGTGCGCCAGCCTCTGCAGTGGCCTGCTCGTCGGTAGAAGAATCGGAACATGCAGCAAGCAAACTCAACGCGCTGGCGGCAAACACTAATCGGAAATTAACCATGACTTACCTTTCAAATGAATTTCATGCCAGGACAACATAACACCATCAGGATTTGACCAGCGTCCAGATGCCAATCGCAATAAACCCGGTACCTGCAACCAACTGCAATTGGCGCGGCGTAACAAACTGGCTGAGCACTCCACCGGCCAGTACGCCCAGCGCCGAGGTTGCCACCAGGGCCAGTGAAGCGCCGGCAAAAATCACCCATTTGCTCACACCCTTGTCCGATGCAAACAGCATGGTCGCAAGCTGGGTCTTGTCACCCAGCTCGGCGACAAACACCGTGGCAAACACGGTCAGTAGTATTTTGATGTCCACGCAACATTACCTCTTACTGCTTCAGGGATTTACACATTCAAAACTGGCGGCGGCGTTCACATCACCTTGACCGCGGTATTGCGGCCAACCGGGATAGACACACACCGGACGCGTGCGACCGGCAGTCGCGCTGTTGGCATCGGCTGCCACCAAAGCAGCCGGCGCCTCATTTCTTTCCACCCATGCTTCGAGTGCATCCAGCATCGCGATGCGGGCGTTGAACACGCCGGTGACATGCCCCATGCCAGGCACGGTATAGAAGCGCACAAATTCATCAGCGCCTTCCTGGCCATAATGCGACAGCAAACGCTCGTAATACTGGATGGAACTGTACACCGGAATAAAGTCATCGACAGTGCCGTGGAAGAAAATCAGCTTGCCGCCATTGTCGCGGTAGCGATCAATAAGCACGCTGTTGGCGCTCATCGTGGACGCCACGTCGATGACACGGCCTGCGTAGCGCTTTGGATCAAAATCAGCCATCACGTCCAGCGTCATGTCCTGCGCAATGGCCAGGCCATTGGTCGCCACTCCCGGTGCACGCTGTAGCGCGGTTTCCGGGCCTTCCACCCCCAGGTTGGAGGCACCGCCGTCTATGAAGGTAGACCCTTCGAAAGGCGTCCATTTCGGGAAGATGCTGTTGCGCTCATCATCGTTAAAGATGCTGAAGCCGGCATCGTAAGGCGTATCGATCACATTCAAGGCCTGGATCTGTGCATCAGACAGGCAATCGCTGCCGGTATCCATGCCAAAGGCACAGCGCAGCGGGTTGTCCGAGGTCTCCAGTTTAAAATCCGGAGTCGCTGCAACACAGGCTTGCACGGAGCTGATGATGCCATCCTCTGCGCCATCCAGTGCATCGCAACGGCCGTAGACCTGCCCGGTGAAGAACGTTATTTCTTCCGGACTCAACCAGCTGTTGCCATCGTTGGCCGCCAGAGCCCGCGCATAATTGAGTGCGGAAAGATGCAGCATGATGACGTTGTGCGCAGGATAACCCGCCACTACGCCATCGTAGTCATCCGGAAAGCGCTGCACGGCATCGAAGCCCTCATGGCCGCCTTGCGATCCCCCGATGAAATAACTGTAGCGCGGCAGCTCACCATAGCGCTGTTCGGTCAGCCACATCGCCACGTCATGCGTCTTCTTGATCTGCATGTGGCCGAAATTCTCCAGGGCTTCCCGGTTAAGATAGAACGTGCCATCGAAACCGCCGGCAGACTGGTGGCCAGAATCAGATCCCAGCGTTACATACCCACGCGCCAGCGGGGTGGCTTCAGCATCAGGCTGCTTGGCATAACGCCCCAAGCCTGTAACAACCGTACCATTGAGACCGCCCCCGCCAAATTGCAGGGCCTTGCCGTTCCAGGTGCTGGGCAGGTTTACTTCGAAATTGATGTCGGGGGCGGTGTAGTCGACTGGATGGATCGCGCCAAGCACCTTGCAGTATTCGCCATTGCTGTTGCCCTCGGCGGTGGCCGCAATCAATTCGGCGGAGAGGATGTCGGCACCCGTGGTCGGCAGACCAATAAGGCCGGCTGGAATATGTTGTCCGATCAATGCCATACAAGCTTCCGCAATGGCAGCACCCTCCATGACAGACGGGGCTGCTGCAGTCGCGTCGGCTCCCTGAGAGGCATCCTGCGTAGCGTTATCTGAACATGCAGCAAGCATCAACGACGCCGACAAGCCTGCATACAGCCAATGGCGACTGGTACGACCCCTGCTGCAGTGAGCTGTTTTACCCATGACCTTCCCCTTGATTGATCCTGTTAGTGCATTATTCAGGTAGCCGGCGCTGGCGGCTCAAGCACGACCTGAGAGCAACAAGTCTGCCACAGGACAGTCACGGGGTGGGATAGCTATTTACACAACTACCGACAGAACTGCTGCCTGAACTGTCGATTGGACTCCGGAAAACACTCACTTAGCGCGCTGAAGAGAGCTTGCGCCCATGCCACTCGAAATCCACCGGGTGGATACTGCTGCGATCACCCGTGAAATTCTTCCACAAGGTGGCATAGGTTTCGCTGGATTCGGGATGGCGTTGTTGGGCGGCGACCTGGGAGAGCGGCCACAGCACATAAGGAGTGTTCAGGATTTCCTGACGCGGCAGGGTGATACCCGCCTGGTTTCCACTGAGCTTGCCGTAGGTGAGGATGTCGATATCGAGGGTGACTTTGTGGCCATTGCCAGCATCACGCACCCTGCTGTGCTTGGCTTCCAGCTTTTTCAGGAAGGCAGCGAGTTCATCCAGCTTCAGATCAGTTTCAAAGCCGACCGCCATGTTGAGATAAGTGCCCGTGCTGGCGTTGCCGGCGGCGGCACTCTCGAACACGCTGGAGAGTTTCATGTCGCGGAACTGCAGCAACAACGCATCAAGGCAGCTGTGCAGATTGTCGACCGGGTCGGTATTGCTGCCGATTCCCAGGGTTACCCATGCCACTAGTACATGTCTCCGCGTTTCAAGCCCCCGCGCTCGATGACGACACCGACTTCCCTGGCGCCAGTGATGGCGGCAGGTTTGCTCACCTTGACACGCACCCAGGGTGTCTTGAATTCGCTCATCAGCAGTTTGGCGATTTCCTCCGCCATGGCTTCCAGCAGTTGCAGCTTGCTGTTCTCGATGAACTCGGCCACACGTACGCACACGATTTTGTAGTCGAGCACGAATTTATGATCGTCGGACGCAGCCGCTTCGCTCATGTCGCTCGCCATGTCGAGATCAACGCTGACCGGCTGCTTGATTTCGCGCTCCCAGTCGTACACGCCGATGACAGTTTTGACCTCAAGGCCTCTTATGTAAACGATATCCATGCTGCACCTTTGTCTTCTGTAACTTGCTGTGGCTGAACTGCAGCTGTGCTGCTGAAAGTGTTTGGAGTCTTGCATCTATATATCTTGCATCTATATATATGTGCCTGGATCGTCGGGCTTATGCTTCACCAGCCGGACTGACCAAGGGCGGCAAGGTTTCCAGGTTCCAGCGGGGCCGGGCCTGGATGGCGAGGTCATCGCGCTGTCCGGCCATCAAACGCTGGCAACCCGCATAGGCAATCATGGCACCATTATCGGTACAGTAACGCAAGGCAGGATAGAACAGTTTGCCTTTTTCCTGCTCGGCCATCTGGGCCAATTCTTCGCGCAGCCGGGTATTGGCGCTGACACCACCGGCAATCACCAGGGTCTTGAGGCCGGTATGCTGCAAGGCGCGGCGGCATTTGATCATCAGCGTGCTTACCACTGCTTCCTGGAAAGCATGCGCAATGTCGGCTTTGTCCTGGTCATTGATGCTCCCCTCCAGGGTGTGATCACTCACGGTATTGAGCACATAGGTTTTCAAACCACTGAAACTGAAATCGAGACCAGGCCGGTTGATCATCGGGCGCGGGAACACGAAACGACCCGCAGTCCCCTGCTGAGCCAACTTCGCTACATGTGGCCCACCGGGATACGGCAGGCCGAGCATCTTGGCTACCTTGTCGAAGGCTTCGCCGGCAGCATCGTCTACCGATTCACCGATCACCTGGTATTCGCCGATGCCTGCGACCGCCACCAGCTGCGTATGACCGCCCGATACCAGCAACGCTACGAATGGAAACTCGGGACCATTTTCTTCCAGCAGCGGCGCAAGCAAATGTCCTTCCATGTGATGTACCCCGACAGTGGGAACATCAAGGGCCATCCCCAACGAGCGACCGATGCTGGCACCGACCAACAAGGCGCCTGCCAATCCAGGACCAGCGGTATAGGCAATGCCATC
The DNA here is from genome assembly GCA_044338875.1 of Pseudohongiellaceae bacterium. Lineage (GTDB taxonomy): Bacteria > Pseudomonadota > Gammaproteobacteria > Pseudomonadales > Pseudohongiellaceae > CAILUG01. The sequence continues at coordinate 42,001 of JBIIWM010000002.1, forward strand.
AATATCCTTTGTGGTGCAGCCAGCTTTTTCGAGCACTTCCTTTATCAGGGGTAATGTCTTGCGGATGTGATCGCGCGAGGCCAGCTCCGGCACTACGCCGCCGTATTTCTGGTGCAGGGGTACCTGGCTGTAGAGAGCATCGGCGAGCAAGCCGCGCGAACTGTCGAA
>JBIIWM010000240.1:0-4420 GCA_044338875.1 Pseudohongiellaceae bacterium
GTCGGGGCACCAGCAAGAGATGCAAATTCGCCAGCGCAATACGCACCAGCCAACCGCTGAACAGGATCAGGACGAACAGCAGCAGGCCCCAGCCCAGTTCGGTTTCGCGGAAAGCAAGGGCGATCAGGATCGGGGTAAAGGTACCGAAGGTCGGCAGACCTACCACGACGCGCATGAAGGCAACCACGAGAGCGCCGAGCGGTACCAGCAACAAGACCTTGTACACTTCCTGCGTCGGGATCGGCAGGCTATAGAGCGTGAAATTCATCAGTCCGGTAAGCAAACGACTTTCCACCCGTTGGGCGAGTGCTTCCTGGGCTACGCTGACCTTGGACACCGAGAAGTTCACATCGAGATTGCGCACCGTGTCACTCTCGATAACGTCGGCCTGGCCGCGTATCCACGGATAAAAGCGGTCCGGATATCCTATGGCACCAGTCTGGGGATCAAAGCCGCGCCAGCGCTGTCCATTGTTCACTTCGATCCAGGTGATCAAGGGTTGTTCGAGGAAATCTTCCCGCAGCGATACTCCATAGATAACCCGTGACGGAATGCGTGCACCGGCAAGGATCTCGGTGAGCAACTGCTCCCATTCAGCGGATGGTCGTGCATCACGGATTACCTTCACATTCTCGTCTTCGGTATTGTTGAGCGTGGCAATCAGGTGATTGGCAAAACTGAAAATGTCGGCAGATTCGCTGCGTGCAGTCTCCAGCACATCGGCAATCGCCGAGGCGAGCGGTTCGGGATAGTCGGGCACCTCGGGAAAAACGGGAACCTCATCCGAGTTTGAAACACTTGCGAAGGCTTCAGGCCCTGGATACACCTGGACGCGATAGAACAAGGCCTGGTCACCCTCGACACGCCGACGCGTCCAGGTGGCTTCGCGGTAGCCTGCAGCATCGCTCTGTGAAAGCCCGAAACTGCGTGAGACAAAATTCTCGTCGAGCCTGGCGAAACCCTCGGTCTCCTCAGGCAAGCGGAAATTGACGCGTGCCGGACCGCGACGGCCGGTGAAATCAATACGCGCCTCCACTGTCCACAACTCGGACTCCTCCCCTGGCAGCAGCGGCATGTGCAATTTCTGCACCTTCATGAACATGATCAACAAGGCAAGCGCTGTCAGCAGCAGGCCCAGCAATACAACCGGGGGGATAGCGAAGGATTTTCTGTTGGGCATACTTTATTGCGGCCTGGGCACAGCTGGCTAGTCGCGTCGACAACCGGTGCGTTGAGTGAAGGTATCGCTGGGATCGACCAGAAAATGATCTTTCAGAAACTCTCGGCCCAGCAAGACCGGATAATTGAAATCGGAACGATAGGTGAGACTGAACAGGGCCGAGTAGCGCTGGCCAGCCATGCAGAACTCCAGCTTGACTACCGGACGGGCGTCTCGCACAGGGGTGTAGCGCAGCTTGATATTGACCTGTTTTTCCACCGGCACTTCAATGCGAACGCTTTCGCTGTTCGGGTTGTCGTGATCCTTGAGGATCGTAAAACTGGCCATTTCAACCCCGTCACGCTCAAACAGCTCGAGGTTTTCGGCATGCATGGCATTGGAACGGGCGCCGGAATCGAGCTTGGCGCGCATGATCATGCCCCCGGGATAGATGCGCATATTCTCCAGCCAGCCCACCACCTGCTTGGCCTTGCCATCCTCTTTCTGGACAAAATCCTCCTCCAGCGCAAAGCTGGACCCGACAAATCCACTCATGGAAAGTAGTGCCAGCAGGAAGTAGGCACTCATGGACCGCAGATTTATGGAGGAAAAATTCATGGTGTTAGTTTACTCGCCTCAAACGTGCGAAATAAATGGTGCTGGGTACATTATTTTCCAGACAGGCCATTCACTGCCCCCTGAACGGGTAAAATCCCCTCACGGTTACCGCGTTTCGCCCTAAACAAGGAGAATGTTCCATGAGACTGACCCGCATGAGTCCAACCCGCCCTGAATCGGCTGTTCTGCGGCCTTGGCGCTTGCCAGGTAAAGTTGCCGTGCTGCTGGCCTTGCTGCTCCCAGCCAGCTCCTTGCTCGCCCAGACCGATCTCGGTGTGGCCGTCTACACTGAAAACCAGGAACTGCAGCGGCCTGGCAATCTTGATGAGTGGATCCACATGGGCACCGCCATGGGCGGCGACTACAAAGAGGAGCCTTTCGACCCTGCCAATCCGGGCACTTTGGGAGTGGTCCTGATGGAGCCTGCGGCCTACCGGCATTTCAAGCAATATGGCGAGTATGCAGACGGCACGATGTTCCTGCTGTCATTTTATGCCAGCGCAGCCAAGTCAGATCCGCAACTGCAGGGCTTCGTGCAAGGCGCGTTGCGCGCACAAGAAATCCACGTGATCGACAGCACGCGTTTCAGTGAGGGGCGAGGCTTCTTCCTTTTCGACAACCCGCAGCAGACCAGCAGCAGCAAGCTTGCCGATGGCAACGATTGCGTCCGCTGTCATACCGAAGAAGGCGGGTACGGCGGTACGTTTATTCAGTTTTATCCGACCATTCGTGATCTGCCGCGACACTAGCGTCAGCGCCAGGGGCGAAAAAAAGGCAGGTCATGCGCCTGCCTTTTTTTGTTCAGTCACTGGAAGCGCTTATTTGCAGACGTGCACGATGCAAATTGAAGCGAGCTTGCGACCTTCGGCCGGCACTTCCATGCCGCGTTCAAGCATCAGCTTGCGGATTAGCGCCGATGCTTCGACTTGCACTTCAGTAGACTGCACGCAGACGGCGTGTCACTTTTTCTAGCCATGCGCCGAGTTCAAAGTGAATCAATTACAGCGGGAACGAGATTCATCCTGTTCCCGAAGGAAGCGTAGCCGAGTAGTATATTTTTACTGTTCAGCTCAGATAAAGATCTGCGCCCGTGATTGCTTAATAGATTCACATTTTTTTGTGCACCTGAACGCACTGATTTGTTGTGTTTAGCCAATTTGCTACTACACCCTTTAACCCGATTGTGCAGACAAGGTGAATGGGCGTATTGTTTGGACGCAAACTGGCAGCTACCCTTGGGTACTGCATCGAACAACTGACCCTGCGGAGGCATGCATCTTGGCAACACTGGCAGCATCATCGCCAACAGCATCTACAACGCTCATGACCAGCGTTTCGCTGCGGCGTGCGCGTTTAATCGCCTCGCTTGCCTCTCTATTGCTGACAGTGAACGCAGATGCGCAAGAACTTCGCATAGAACCACGCGATGAATACGCCCGACTCATCTTCGAGCCAGTAGCGCTACCGGATGCAAATCGCCTCGTCGCCAATTCCAGTACCGGCACGGCAAGCACCGCGCCCGATGCAACATCCGCAGCCAAGAGTGAACCTGGCCGCGATACCGCTGGCGATACGCTAGGCGAAACCCTTGAGGAAATAAAGAGTACCGACCTGAGCAGCGTCGATCAATACGATGCCGCGATCGATCAAACCCTCGAAAACGAGGGGCTTTATTCAGAAGCCTTGCGCGAGCAATACCTGGCGCTTGGCCTGTTGCAACAACGCATCGGCGAGCATGAGGCAGCCATCACCACGTTCGAAAACTCCATGCATATCGCACGCGTGAATGAAGGCCTGTTCACCGCACGCCAAATCGACGATGTGCAGCATATCCTGCGAAGCCTGCGCGCCATCGGCGAGCCGAAGCGAGAAGCAGAATTCCGCGGCTATCTCTACTACGTACAGCAGAAGGCTTATCAACCTGGTGATCCGCGCCTGCTGGTAGCCATGAAAGAATGGGCAGATTGGAACTTGTCGAATTACCAGCAAAGCTCGAGCGCAAGACCCAACATCATCCGTCTGCAAGGCAGTGGCGCGACCGAAGAGCTGGTGGTAATCCGCAATACCAAGACCGGCGATATACATTTTGTACCACGCCGATCCCTGATGTCGCCAGGCGGCTTTGGCGATGACATTAATACGATCAATCCAGCCATGGTAGTCGATGAGCGCTTACAGGTTGCCCGCGACACCTACAACGGATTGCTAGCTGCCAACCTCAACACCACCAATAAAGCGCCTCTGGATACTGTCACTTCTGAAACCATCCAATTGAACCTTGTCGATGCCGAATATTCGCTGAAACGCCAAATGGAGGCCCTCATTGGCCTGGGTGACAGCAGCTCAATCGGCACCACACGCAGGGCGCTTTCCCGGCAGGATTTCTTGCTGGTCCACAAAGGCTATCTCGACAACGTTGCTACGCTGCAATCCATGATTGACGCACGTGTTGCCGATCCCAGCACCGATCCTTTGCTTTTGGCCCAGGCGTATCTCAACCTTGCCGATCTGCATATCGCTTATGATGAATCCGGCGATGCAAGTGACCTCTATAATCAGGCACATGCAGTCCTGACTGCAGCAGGATTGGAAACCGAGGCCATCCAGAATTTCATGCACCCGGAACCGCTAGTGCCGACACCA
>JBIIWM010000042.1:0-14625 GCA_044338875.1 Pseudohongiellaceae bacterium
GGCGGGAGAGAAGTAGGCGTCGCCGCTGTGCAATACCAGATTGAATTCAAGTGACTGGGCATTGTTGGCCTTGTGTGCCTGCGCCGTTTTTTGCATCAGGCGCAGGAATAGCTGCCCGCAGCAAACCGCGTTGAAGGCGTGGTCATCCTGGCAGTGGCGGGTGTCGAAGGTAACCAGCGCCTTGTTGCCATCAATGCGGGTGATAACGCCGCGATACAGGCGCGCGGCCTGCCTGAGGTAGAACTGGTACTCCTGCAACAAGGTGGACAGCGTGGCGGGATGCAGCAATTCGATCGCGGTATGAATGTTCGCCACTTCTACCAGCAACACCGATGCCATGCGGCGCTCGGCGCGCAGGTTGAGTTTGTCGAGCTCGTCCGGATCGGGCAGGCCCGTGGTTTCGATCTGGTTTTCGAGCGCGTCCACACGCTGCAGCAGGCCCAGCATCCGATCCTGCAAGAGGTCGAATTCCTCGTCCGGCAAGGTGTTGACCAGCAGCTCTTCATCGACGGTCTCCGGATGATCGACCAGATCGAGCAGATTGCGAATCGGGCGCATGATTTGTGCCGCCAGTACCCACGCCAGCACGACTACCAGCAGCAGCGCCAGCAGGATGCACACATAGAAAATGGTATGCGGGCGTGCCAGCGGATTGCTCAGCAGCTCTTCGTCCAGTACCAGTGTCACCAGTCCTGCCACCGAATCATCCAGCGTGATCGGCGCCTGGTAACTGCCGACACCCGCTGCGGTAGATGCCGCCGGGGACGTGGACGCCAGGACCTGGCCATCGACATTGGTGACGGTAACGCTGTGCACGCCCGGCTCGCGCGCGAGTTGGCCCAGCACGACATTCAGACCGAGCAAGTCGCTGGCCAGCACCAGCTCCGTCACGGAGTCGGCGGTCTGCTTTGCCACAATCTGACCCAGCGTGCGCGTTTGCTGGGACAGCGTCTGTTCCAGCTGCAGCTTCAGGGTAAGCCAGAGCAGGGCAAGCATGAGGGTGAACAACAGGCCAAAGCCCAAGGCCAGTTTATGCTTGATTGCCATACTGCATCCTGTCGATAAAGCGGGGTGGATTCATGAGGCGCAAGGATAACGGAATGAGCTACTGCGGGGCAGCAGTCAACGTGATTTCTTCGTCCTGGACGAACTCATAGTTCATTTCATTGCTTGGTGCCTGCAGGCAATACCCCTGTACAAAATCGACACCGATTTCCCAGAGCACCGGCAGCACTGCCATGTCCTCTACGCGTGGGGTTACTACTTGCAGGTTGCGCGCGTGCAAGGACTTTACCAGCGCTTGTACATTGGCTTTCTGGTGCGTGCTGTAAATGAGATCGCGCACTACGGTTTCATCCAGCGTGACAAATTCAGGGTTCAGCACATCAAGCATCGCAAAGGGGTCCAGCGCGCTGCCGAAATGGCTGATGGTCAGCTTGACGCCCAGCACATCCAGCCCCTTGCAGAACTGCAGGGCCTGGTCAAACAGCGCGTGCAAGGCAATTTCACTGATATCGATCATCAGGCGGTCGGCCTCGATGCGACTTTCCCGCAGCTGCTCGCTCAGCCAGGGCATAAAGGTCTGGCTCAGCAGGGTGTTGTCGGTGATGTTGACGGTCAGCTGCTGCACCACCGCCGCGTTTTTCAGGGCCTCCAGCGCCATGCTGATGACCATGCGGTCGATGTCCTCACCCATGCCATTGAGGTTGGCGAGTGGCAGGAAGGCACCCGGCAGGATTTCATTGCCATCCTGGTCGAGCATGCGGATCAGCATTTCATAGAAGCGCTGGTTGTTGCCGCTGATGCCTACGATGGGCTGGAACACCGGTTTGAAGCGGCGCTGCGCCAACGCGGATTTGAGGTATTCGACCATGTCGTTGGCATCGTGCTGCAGCGAATCGCCGATACGGAACATGGTGCCGGCGTTCGCAGCCAGTCCCTGTTGCTGGTGCAGGCGTGCACGCTCGAGGATGTCATCCGCATTGAGGGCGTGCCCATTGATCAAGGCCATGCCGACCGAGCAGGTCAGTTCCAGCGAAGAGATCATGGCACCGGAAATCCTGTTGGTGATGTTCTCGCGCAGCAGGCTGCACAGCGCCAGCGCTGCATCCGGGTCGCCGTCATGGAGAATGATGCCGAACACATGTTCGTCCAGGCGCCCCAACGCGCAGGGTTTGGTCGTGGCCTGCTGCAGATACAGCGCGATATCGTTCAGCACCAGATTGCTGCTGGATCTGCCGAGGGTCTCCGCGATATCCGCGAAATCATCCACTTCGACCAGTATCAGCGAGCTGAAGGAGCCTTTCTGCACCGCATTGCGGATCGCGCTTTCGATGCGCGTGATGAAATGCGGGCGGTTATCCAGCCTTGTCAGCAGGTCCTGGGTGTTCAGCAGCGCGAGCTCGGCGGAATATTCCGGATTGCCACCGGTCGGTTGTGCCGTCATCTGCAGGCAGGGTTTGCCCTGGAATTCCACTGGCCGGAAGTGCAGCAACAACTCGGTTTCGCTACCGTCCTGTCGGCGTACCAGCATGCTTTCGCTTTGGGTTCCGGCCTCCGCGCGCGCCAGCAGCTCTTTCATCGCGGGCCGGTGCGAGGGCGCGATCAGGTTCAGCAACGGCGTGGTGGCAACGGTCTTGCGGTCGTCATACCCGAAGAGGCTGGCATAGCCGGGGTTGCAGTACAGGTGAATGCCGTCGCGCACATAACTGATGGCGGTTGGGCTGTCTTCCAGCAGCAGCTCATGGCGTTTTTCCAGCTCCAGCTGTTTGATTTCGAGGCGGCGCAGCTGTTTGCGCAGGAAATAATTCCTGGCTTCGCGCTTGATGCTGACGATGAGCTGGCAGCCCTGGTCCGCCGGCACCGCGTCGCGCACGCCTTTGTTGAAGAGTTCGATCCTGGCGCTGTCCGGGCTGGGGGTCGTGGTGACGAGGATGACGGGAATATCCTGTTCATGTTTGTGCAGCAGGGCGAGCAGGGTGTCCAGTTCGATCTGCGCGCTGTCGAACAGCACCAGTACGTCCCACTGGTCCTGGATCAACAGGGCGGCCAGTTCCTTGCTGCTGTTGGCGAGTGCCGGGCGCAGGGCCAGGCCTTCATGGCGCAAGGAGCTGATGAGTTTGTTAACGCGGCTGCCGTTGTCTTCGGAAACGATCAGAAGATGAGTGACGGCTAGTTCGGTCGCATCCGGTTTGGCGGTCATCTCATCATCTCTTAAGCATTCCCGGCTCCAGCAGCAACATGACCAGCATCACAGATTGGCCAGGGGTGTCTTGGAGGGTTCTCCAGCCTGTTCCCGCACGAAGCGGGGTACCAGATAACCGGGCAACCGCGCCTGCATCTGCCGCAGCAGGCGCTGGGCCTTGTGCTCGGCGACGTCAAAATGGGCGGCGCCTGCCACCCTGTCCAGCATGTGAAGATAGTACGGAAGCACACCGGCTGCAAACAAGCGTTCGCTCAGCTCGCACAGGGTGTCGGCCGAATCGTTGATGCCTTTTAACAGCACGCTCTGGTTCAGCAAGTGGATACCGGCATCCTTCAGGCGCTTGCAGGCCAGATCCACGCTGGCGTCGAACTCCTGGGCATGGTTGCTGTGCAGCACCATGACCACCGGGCCCTTTTTCCACGAACCCAGCATTTGCAGCAACGGGGCATCAATGCGGTCGGGCAGCATGATCGGCAGGCGGGTGTGCAGGCGCAGGCGTTCCAGATGCGGAATCTTCGCCAGCTCTTCCAGCAGCCACTGTAAATAGGTGTTGGAGGTGGCGAGGGGGTCGCCGCCACTGAGGATTACTTCCTTTATGGAAGCGTCGGCGGCGATATTGGCCAGGGTTTGCGTCCATTGCTCGCGCCCGGGGCGGTTGTCGCTGTAGGGAAAGTGGCGGCGGAAACAATAGCGGCAATGAATGGCGCAGCTTTGGGTGGTAATCAGCAGCACCCGGCCCCGGTACTTGTGCAGCAGGCCACTGTGGGAATTGGCAGCGGCTTCCTGCAGCGGGTCGCGGCTGTAGCCGGGCACCTCCAGCAATTCTGCAGTGGCCGGCAATACTTGCAGCAACAGGGGATCCCGGGGATCACCCCGGCGCATCCGGGCCAGGTAAGGCCGGGGCACCCGCAGCGGGAACCCGGCCAAGGCTTCGGGGGCGAGGGCCAGCTGGTCCGCACGCAGGTCCAGCAGATCCAGCAATTCAGGCAAATCCGTGACGAGGTTGGAAAGCTGGTCCTGCCAAGGGGAAATAGAGGTGGAAGGGATTGTCATCAACATGGCGCGCATTATCCTGCCAAGTGGCCTGCAACGCCATGCTCCCGGTGGGGCAGGCTGGCGCGGAACAGGGTGCGCGGGTATCATGCGCACCTTTCTTGCGAGGTGACCCATGGCAGTTTTTTCCACCAACGAATTCAAGGCCGGGCTCAAGGTAATGCTGGACGGCGATCCCTGCGCCATTCTCGAGAACGAAATGGTCAAGCCCGGCAAAGGCCAGGCCTTCAACCGCGTGCGCCTGCGCAACCTGCTCAACGGCCGCGTCTGGGAGCGTACCTTCAAATCCGGCGAAACGCTGGAAGGTGCCGACATCTCCGAATCGAGCATGGAGTACCTGTACAGCGATGGCGAGTTCTGGCATTTCATGAAAACCGACGGCAGCTTCGAGCAGATCGCGGCCGACAAGAAAGCCGTTACCGACGCCCTCGACTGGCTCAAGGAGCAGGACGTCTACACCGTGATGGTCTGGAACGATGTGCCGATCTCCGTCACCCCGCCCAATTTCGTGGAACTGGCCGTGGTTGAAACCGACCCGGGCCTGCGCGGCGATACCGCCACCGGCGGCACCAAGCCCGCCAAGCTGAGCTCCGGCGCTGTCGTCAAAGTGCCGCTCTTTGTTGAGATTGGCGATGTCCTGCGTGTCGATACCCGTACTGGCGAGTACCAGAACCGCGCCAAGAAATAAGCCACGGCTCTAATCAAGAGAGCGACTGATGAGTGACTGGCGACCAGCAGCAAACCCGAACATGCTGGTTGCCAGGGCAACGCTCAATCAGCAGATCAGGAATTTTTTCCGCGCCCGCGGCGTGCTCGAAGTGGAAACCCCGCTGCTGGCCCGCAGCATCGGCACCGATCCCAACTTGCATCCCATCACCGCCGCGTACCAGGCCTGGCCCCACGCCAGCGTTGATACCTTCTATCTGCAAACCTCGCCCGAATTCGCGATGAAGCGCCTGCTCGCCGCCGGTTCCGGTTCCATCTTCCAGTTGTGCAAGGCCTTCCGTAATGGCGAGTCAGGCTCGCGCCACAATCCGGAATTCACCATGCTGGAGTGGTACCAACCCGGCTACTCACTGGCGCAGCTGATGGATGAAGTGGAAGCGCTGATCACTGCGGTGCTCGGCCACCTGTCCTGCACGCGGCGCTCCTATGGCGACTTGTTCGAGCACCTGCTCGGCATTGACCCGCATGCCGTGACCACCACCGACCTGCAGCAACTGGTGCAGCAGCATCTTGAATTGTCCGAGCCCGACCCGGATCACGACACCTGCCTCGAACTGCTGTATTCCCATGTCATCGAACCGCAACTGCAGGACGCGGTAATCATCTACGACTATCCCGCCTCACAGGCCGCGCTCGCCAAGGTCGCCCTCAACGACAAGGGGCAGCGCATTGCGCGCCGCTTCGAACTCGTGATCCGCGGCATGGAAATCGCGAACGGCTACGACGAATTGCTGGATCCGCAGGAGCAGCTCCAGCGCTTCGCCCACGACCAGCGCCTGCGCATCGCGCGCGGCTTGCCGGAAGTCACCGCCGACCAGCATCTGCTCGCGGCTCTTAACCACGGCTTGCCTGCCTGTGCTGGCGTAGCGCTGGGTGTCGATCGCCTGTTGATGTTGCAGACTGGCGCCACCACCATCGATGGGGTGCTGACCTTCCCGCTCGGCCGGGTCTGAGCCTTTCTCCTGACATCTTCGCGCCAGTCACCCCCAGCCCTGCGACATCGCTGAACCTCGCACCGTTGTCTCCTTGCGTCGCGTAGCGGCTCGACATCCCAGTATGGCTGCCCACCGCAGAACGCTGTAATCTCCCACCAACTATGGAGGGTGCGCAATGAATGAACCTGTTACGCAAATAATCTATGCCGGCTTCTGGGCCCGCTTTCTCGCCGCCATGCTCGACATCATCGTGCAGAGCGCGGTGCTCATCCCCATCCTCATCTACTTATTCGGCATCGACGCCCTCATCGCCCCCGACCACGACTGGGGCTACTCCAACTGGATAATCAACGCCATCAGCTGCGCCGTCATCATCCTGTTCTGGAAATACAAAAGCGCCACCCCCGGCAAGATGATAATGGGCCTCAAGCTGGTCGACGCCGACAGCTTCCAAACCCCGCCCACCGGTCGCCTGATCCTGCGCTTGTTTGCCTACTACGTATCGATACTGCCCTTGTGCCTGGGCTTCCTCTGGATCGCCTTCGACAAGAGGAAACAGGGGTTTCATGACAAGATTGCAAGGACGGTGGTGGTATGGGGGCGGTGAGGTGCGTAACTCGTTATTCAATATGGCGGACGACGCGTGTTTGAAAATGATCAAGGGGTCAGAGTAACTTGATCGGCTGCTTGTCCTGAATATCAAGTTACTCTGACCCCTTGATCCGGGGTTTTCGTTGATGGACAACCAGCTGGTGATTATTGCGCAGCAGGCTTGAACACCAAGAGTGCGCCGTCCTGTTCTTCGGTCAGCACATACATCAGACCGTCAGGTCCCATGCGGATGTCACGCACACGCTGGGCGATGTCTTTCTCCAGAAGGTCTTCACGCGAGCGCTCGTTGCCCATGTCGTCGTAGAACACCCGTACCAGATGACCGGTGCCCGGCACCTGGCCAACGCGGTTGGCACCCACGAAGGCGCTGGTGGTCCAGGTGGGGAAATCAGTGCCGGTATAGAAGGCCAGACCCGATGGCGAAATGCCGGGAATGAAGGTGCTTACCGGCATTTCCATGCCTTCCTTGTAGGGCACTGGAGAGATGAACGGGCCCGGGTAATCACGACCGAAGCTGACCTCCGGCCAGCCGTAGTTCTTGCCGGCACGGATGATGTTGATCTCGTCGCCGCCGTTGGGGCCGTACTCCGATGCCCACAGCTCACCGGTGTTCGGGTTTACCGCAAGGCCTGCTGGATTGCGATGACCCATCGTGAAGATTTCCGGGCGATAGCCTTCCTTGCCAACGAAGGGGTTGTCCTGCGGCACGCTGCCATCGTCGTTGAGACGCAGGATCTTGCCGCGCAGGCTGTCAGGGTTCTGTGCCGAGGCATCGCGGGTGGCACCTACGCTCATGTACAGTTTACCGTCGGTACCGAACGCCAGACGGGCAGCGGCACCGCCGGTACCATCCCAGGTGTCAGTGACCAGCAGTTCATTCACATTAGTGAGTGCGCCATTGGCGTAATGGGCCTGTGCCAGTACGAATGCCACGGTGTCCGGGTTGGCGGAGACCAGTTTGTGGTAGGTGAGGTACAGCACGCGGTTGTCGGCAAAGTCGGGATGCGGCAGCACTTCCATGAAGCCGAGCAAGGCCACTGCCTGTACCGCCGGCATGCCGGATACCTGCTCGGGATCGAGCTTGCCGTCACGGATACGACGCAACCGGCCAGCGCGTTCCGACACCAGCATCTCGCCGCCGGGCAGGAACGCCAGGCTCCACGGATGCTCCAGCCCGCGAGCCACCAGCTCAATGTGCACCTTGGCCTGGAAGGTCTGGACGTCCCATGGGCCATCGCCGAGCGGGGGTTGGAATTGGGCCTGGGCGCCAGTGCAGACAAGCAAAAGAAGGGCAAACAGAAAACGCGGACGCGAAAGCAAGGTAAGCAAGTGGGTAACCCCCAGGGTAGATATTATGGTTTTGTGCAAAGCGCAGGCAGCATAGTGGGCAAACTTTCAATAAATGTGAATCCGGAATCAAGGGGTCAGAGTAACTTGATATTCAAGGAAAGCAGTCGATCAAGTTACTCTGACCCCTTGATCATTGAAAGCAGTTCGAGTTAATCCAGGGCTCTAAAGCCGAGTGCTACTGAAGATGGGGACGTCGGGGCTATAACGAGACTATACCGGGGCTGAATCGGCGCTAGTATTGGAACCCTGATCCCACTGACCCGGTGCCCCATGCGTTTCAAGCGACTCGATTTGAACCTGCTCGTCGTGCTCGACGCCCTGCTGCGCGAGCGCAGCGTCACCAAGGCTGCACGCGAGCTGAACCTCAGCCAGCCAGCCATGAGCGCTGCGCTGGCGCGCTTGCGCGAGTATTTCAACGACGACATCCTGGTGTCGCACGGCAAGCGCATGCTGCCCACAGCGCACGCGCAGAACCTGGCGCCATTGGTAGCCCAGGTGTTGGCGGATATCGAGATGCGCATCATGGGCACTGCCGTGTTCGATCCCCTGACCTCGCAGCGTACTTTTCGTTTATGTGCCTCCGATTACGCTACCGTGGTTCTGCTGCAGCCGCTGCTGGCAGTACTGGAAAAGGCCGCGCCCGGTGTTCGCATCGACATCGCTGCGCCCACGCCAGAGGCACTGCCGCAACTGGAGCGCGGTGAGATTGACTTCCTGCTGACGCCGGAGCAGTTCGCTGCCAGGGAACATCCGCAGCACCTGTTGTTTGAAGAAAAGCATGTCGTGGTCGGCTGTCGCAAGAATCCCGTCTTCCGGCGCGAGCTGACGGAAGCGGTGTTCTTCGACCAGGGCCAGGTCCTCATGAGCGTGGGCCATTCACAAAGTTTCGCCGAGCGCGAGATGGGCGAACTGAACCGGCGTCGTCGCATCGACGTGGTCTGCGCGTCCTTTCTCGCCGTGCCGTGGATGCTGCCGGGTACGCGCCGCATCGCCATGATGCATGAACGCCTGGCACAACTGATGGTGAAGAAGCTGCCGCTGGCGATTGCACCGCTGCCTTTCGCATTCCCCTTGATGCGCGAGATCGTGCAGTACCATTCGGCGAAGGCCGAGGACCACGGCATGCAGTGGTTGCTTGGGGCTCTGAAGGCACAGGCCAGGGCCTTGCCGCATCCATCCGCGTGACGAATGGATTCGCATTGAAACAATAGATTTCACTTGTAGTTCAGCCACCCTGACACTGCGTGCTTTTACGTACTGCGGGTAACAGGGCATGCAGCAGGCCAACATTCTCGTCATCGGCGCCGGCATCGGTGGCCTCACTGCCGCCATTGCGCTGGGCCAGCGCGGCTTCAACGTCGACATGATCGAACGCGATCCGGCATGGAGCGTGTACGGCGTCGGCATCATCCAGCAGTCCAATGTCATCCGCGCCATGCATGCACTGGGTATCCTGCAGGATTATCTCGACGCCGGCTTCGGCTTTGACCACGTCGACATCTTTGCGCCCAATGGTCAGCGCGTTGCATCCGTACCGTCGCCCAAGCTGGTGCCGGAGCACCCGGCCAACGTTGGCATCGGGCGGCGTGCGCTGCATGAGGTGCTGGGCCGCCGTGCCCGCGAGGCCGGTGCGCGCATTCGCTTGGGCGTGGAGGCAGACAGCTTCAGCGAAGCGGCGGATGCGGTGGATGTAAAGTTCAGTGACGGCAGCAGCGGGCGCTACGATCTCGTCATCGGCGCCGATGGGCTTTATTCGAAGACTCGCCAGCACTTGTTTCCTGATGCGGCCAAGCCTGCCTTCACGGGGCAGGGCGTGTGGCGCTACAACTTTCCGCGTGCTGCCGATGTCACAAGCCTGCATGCCTATGAAGGTCGTATTGGCATGGGCCTGGTGCCGCTGTCTGCCGAATTGATGTATCTCTACCTTACCTCGCCCGAGCCCGGCAGTCCGCGCTACCCACGCGAAGGGCTGGCTGCGCGCATGCGCGCCATGCTGGAGCAGGCGCCGGAACGCATGCAGGCGCTGGCCGCCGGCATCACCGACGATGCCGAAGTGGTCTACAGGCCGCTGGAGTGCATCTTCATCGAAGGCGCCTGGCATCGCGGTCGCATCGTGCTGCTGGGCGACGCCGTGCATGCCACGACGCCGCATCTGGGGCAGGGTGCCGGCATGGCCATCGAGGACGCCATCGTACTGGCGGAAGAATTGGTGCTGGCCGCAACGCCGCAGGCTGCTTTCCCGCGCTATCAGGCTCGCCGCGAGCCGCGTTGTCGCTACATCGTGGAAGCCTCCAAGGCCATCGGCGATAGCCAGTTGGGTCTGGCGCCACCGGTGGACCAGGCGCGCGCGGTGCGCGAAATGTTTCAAATGATCGCCGCACCCATCTGATGGTGCGCACAGCAGGAGCAATGCCATGTCGACAGTGACTGAAATACGCTATGTGGGCTACGCCCTGCCGGACCTTGAAGCCGAGCGCGCCTTTTACCGCGACAAATGGGGCTTGCAGGAGACCATCGTGCAGGACGGCCGCGTGCACTTCGCTGCAGCCGGACAGGACGAACCCTTTGTGGTGCGCCTGCGTGAAGCGGCCGAGCCACGCCTCGACGTCATCGCGCTGGCCGCGAACACGCGCGCGGATGTCGACACCTTGTGCGCCAAGGTGCAGCAGGCCGGTTGCCGCCTGATCTTCACGCCGCGCGCGCTGGCGACGCCCGGCGGTGGCTATGGCTTCCGCTTCTTCTCGCCTGATGGCCTGCCCTTCGAGATTTCCTGCGAGGTACAGCGCATCGCCGCCCGCACCCTGGAGCCGCTCGAATCCATTCCCGCACGCATCAGCCACATTGTGCTGCATTCGCCAAATCATCAAGTGCTGGTGCGCTTCTTCGTCGAGGTGCTGGGTTTCCGCATCAGCGATTGGCTCGGTGATTTCATGTGCTTCCTGCGCTGCAACGAATGGCATCATCGCATCGCTATCCTGCCGGGTCCGCCCTGCCTGAACCATGTGGCGTATGACATGGCGGGTCTCGACGCGATGATGCGTGGCGTGGCGCGACTGCGTGGGGAAGGTGTGGACGTGCAGTGGGGACCCGGGCGCCATACTGCCGGCAACAACACGTTCAGCTACTTCGTCACGCCCAACGGCTTTGCCGTGGAATACACGGCCGAACTCGAACGCGTCGATGACAGCAGCTGGCAGGCCACCGTGTACAAGCCAGAGCCCACTTTAATGGATATGTGGGGCATCGGCGTGGGTGGCCCGCACGCCATGCCGCATCCTGCTCCTGACAAGGGGCTGTTCCAGCCCGTGGACATTTGAAATGGCACTATTCCAGTATTTCCCCAACAACTACGTTTGGAATCTTGCCGTGAACATGGCGCTGGAAAGCGGCGGCCAGATCGGCGAGATCGAGGATATGTGCCGGCCGCTGCTGGACGCTGCTGCGCGCGGCGTGGACGCCGGCACGGCGGAATTCCTCGTGCAGTGGGTCAATATGGCTGACAGGCTGCTGGGTCTCGCGGCCGAAGATGAAGCACAGGGGCGGCTCCTGTCAGCGTCGCGCAAGGGCCAGCGTGCTGCGCTCTATCTGCTCGTGGCTGAACGCATGCAGGGCCATGGGCATCCAGGACGTGACGCCACCTTTGCGCGCGCGCAGCAGGCCTTTCGCCATGCCGTACAGATCGGCAGCGAAAATGCCGAGCGCATCGAGATCCCTTATGAAGGCAAGCTGTTGCCGGCCTTGTTGACGCGCCCGCCCGGGGCAAGGGGCCCGGTGCCCTGTGTGCTGTACGTCAACGGCCTCGACTCCTGCAAAGAGCTGCTCTACTGGTCCTGGCTGCCGCGTGAACTGGCGCGGCGCGGCATCGCCACCTTGAGCGTGGACCAGCCCGGCACCGGCGAAGCGCTGCGTTTGCAGGGACTGCCTGCGACGCATGCGAGCGAACGCTGGGCCACGCCCTGCTACGACTGGCTGGCAGCACGCGATGATATCGATGCGGCGCGCATCGGCATGGCCGGCATTTCGCTGGGTGGTTATTTCACGCCGCGTGCGATGGCTTTCGAACCGCGGTTTGCGAGCGGCGCCGTGTGGGGGGCCAACCATGACTGGTACGAAGTGCAGCACAAGCGCCTGCAGCGCGAGGGCGAAAATCCGGTGCCGCACTACTGGCAGCATGTGCAGTGGGTATTCGGTGCGCACGACAAGCAAGATTTCTTCGAGAAGGCCAAGGACATGCGGCTGGATGGCATCCTCGACCGCATCCACGTGCCCTTCCTCGTCACGCACGGCGAGAAGGATCGCCAGATCGCGCTGGCGTATGCTCACAGCAGCTTCGACCAGCTTGTCAATTCGCCGCGCCGTGAACTCAAGATTTTCACCGCGCGCGAAGGTGGCGTGGAACATGTAGGCGCTGACAACATGAGTTTCGCCCGTGATTACATCGCAGACTGGTTTGCCGAAACGCTCGGCGGTGCCACGAATGGCCGCTATGCAGGAGTGCCGTTATGAGCAGTGAATACAAACCCGTACCCTTCCGCCGCATCGTCACCGGCCACGATGCCCAGGGCCGTGCGGTGATCCTCGAAGACGCACCACCGCCGCGCGTGCAGCGCATCGGCGGCCCGCACGGTCCGCTGTTCTTTGAAGTGTGGAACACGCGCGAAACGCCGGCACATATCGATGCGGCATCCGGCGAGCCGCCGGAAGCGGGCATCCAGTTGGCGCCGCCAAGGAATGGTACGCGCATCCGTGTGCTGGAAGTCCCGCCCGAAGATGCCAGCATCGCCAGCCTCACGCCGGATGAAGCCCGTGCGCACTTTGCTGAAGTCGGCGCCGCGGATGCTGCCTCGCACAAGGGCAGCGCGAGCAAGCATGCCTTCATGCATCGCACCGAAACCATCGACTACGGCATCGTGCTGGAAGGCGAGATCACGCTGATCCTCGACGAAGAGGAGACCGTGGCGCGCGCCGGTGACATCATAATCCAGCGTGGCACCAACCACGGCTGGGCCAACCGCGGCAGCGTGCCGTGTCGTATCGCCTTTATCCTCATCGATGGACACTACGATGCGGAGCTGGCGCCGTGATTCTGGCCACGGCGGACAACGGCAAACCCGACGGTAATCTGCTCATCGTGTCTTCAGACCGGCAACGTGCGGCAGATGCCAGCGCGATCGCAGTCACGCTGCAGGATGCACTCGAACGGTGGGAGGCAGTTGAAACAGAACTGCGCGCACTGGCGGCCCGGCTCAATGCGGGTGAGCTCAGCACCGCGCGTCCTGTTGCAACCTGGTCTCTGCTGGCGCCGCTCCCGCGCGCGTGGCAATGGCTCGACGGCTCGGCCTTTCCTGTGCACGGCGACCTGATGGCCGAAGCCTTCCATCAACCGCCCATCGACACGCAGTTGCCTCTGATGTACCAGGGCCTGTCCCATACCTTCTTCGCGCCAACCCAGGATGTGCCCTTCCTGCGCGAGGAAGACGGCATTGATTTCGAAGGTGAGTTCGGCATCCTGACATCAAGCGTGCCGATGGGAACAAGGGCAGAGGCGGCGACACGCCACATCCGTTTGCTGGTACAGATCAACGACTGGTCACTGCGACGCCTTGCCCCCAGCGAGATGAAGACGGGCTTCGGCTGGATCCAGGCCAAGCCGGCCTGCAGCATGGCTCCGTTCGCCGTGACACCGGACGAGCTGGGCGAGCTGTGGTCCAACGCGCGCGTGCAGGCGACACTGGAGGTCTGGCGCAACGATGAGCGCTTCGGCGCAGTGCCGGCAACGGACATGCAATGGGGCTTTGATGATCTGGTCGCGCATGCGGCGGCCACGCGTGCGCTGTGTGCGGGCACTGTCATCGGCTCGGGCACTGTGTCGCATCCGCGTTACCGTGACGTAGGCTCCTGCTGCATTGCGGAGCGGCGCGCCATTGAGATGATCGACAGTGGAGGTACGGCCAGTACGGGGTATCTGCGCTTTGGTGAGCGCGTGCGCATGCAGGCGCGCGGCAAGGATTCTGCATTGCCGCTGTTTGGCTGTCTCGACCAGGAAGTCGTAAGGGTCTAGCACTTGTCGCAGTCGAATTCAGTCCGCTGTCGGCATGCTGGCCGAGAACAAGGCCAGCACTTCCGCATTGGCCAGCGCAGCTGCCTGCTTCACCTCCCGGCCATTCACGGCGTCACGCACTGCGGCCTCCGACACTTTGCCCGAGCGCGTGCGCGGAAAATCCGCGACCGCAATGATTGCCGCCGGCACATGACGCGGGCTGGCGCCGCTGCGGATGCGACGACGGATCGTGTCTGCCAACGCAACGTCCAGTGTGCAACCCTCGCGTAAACGCACGAACAACAGCACGCGTTGGTCGCCGTCATGGTCCTGGCCCACGGCCAGCGCTTCCTCGATCTCGGCCAGGCCATCCAGTTGTCGGTAGAGTTCGGCCGTGCCAATGCGCACGCCGCCGGGATTCAGCGTGCTGTCGGAGCGGCCGTGGATGATGAAGCCAGCGCTGCTGCATTGTTCGGCATAGTCGCCTTGGGTCCACGCGCCCGGATGGCGTTCGAAGTAGGCGGCACGATAGCGCTCACCCGATTCATCACCAAGAAAACCCAGCGGCATCGAAGGATGTGCGCTGCGGCACACGAGTTCGCCCGGCTGGTCGAGTACTGGCTGGCCTGCAGCGTCCAGCACCGCCATGTCCATGCCCAGCAGTGCGCACTGTAGTTCACCGCGCCGTATGGGCAGCAGCGGAT
>JBIIWM010000241.1:0-4388 GCA_044338875.1 Pseudohongiellaceae bacterium
CGGCATCGAAGTACAGTACCAGACTGGTGAAGAAGGTCCCTTGCTCGCACGCCTGGAA
Source organism: Pseudohongiellaceae bacterium (assembly GCA_044338875.1). Classification (GTDB taxonomy): domain Bacteria; phylum Pseudomonadota; class Gammaproteobacteria; order Pseudomonadales; family Pseudohongiellaceae; genus CAILUG01. Next base: position 59 of record JBIIWM010000241.1, read on the forward strand.
GCGGAAGGTGAGGCAACCTTTGCTGACGTGCTCTATACCGTGGATGCCGGCAACCTGTGGGCGGCCGCCAACAAGGGACTGCTCGCGCCCATCCAGTCCGCAGTTCTCGAAGCCAATATCCCGGCCCACTTGCAGGATCCTGCCAATCTCTGGTTTGGCCTGTCGGTTCGTGCCCGCACCATCGTCTATTCCACGGATCGCGTGAACCCGACAGAACTGTCGACATATGAGGCCTTGGCCGACGCGAAATGGCGCGGCAAGCTCTGCCTGCGTACTTCCAAAAAGGTCTACAACATGTCGCTGGTCGGCACCATGATCGAGCGCTTGGGCGAGCCGCAAACCGAGGAGATCGTGAAGGGCTGGGTCGCCAACCTGGCCGCCCCGGTGTTCAGTAGCGATTCCTTGTTGATCCAGGCCATTGCAGCTGGGCAGTGTGATGTAGGGATAGTCAACACTTACTATCTGGGTCAGGAACTGCAAAAAGACGCCACCTTGCCGGTTGCGTTGTTCTGGGCCAACCAGGGCAGCAACGGCGTGCATGTGAACGTCAGCGGCGCCGGGATCACCGCCCATGCCAAGAACCCGGCCGGAGCACAACAACTGATCGAATGGCTGTCCACTGCAGAACCCCAGGCTATGTTCTCTGAGCTTAATCTGGAGTTCCCCGCCAACCCCGCCGTTTCCTCCGTGGAGCTGGTGCAGAGCTGGGGCGAGTTCCAGCAGGATACCCTCAATGTCGAGGCAGCCGGCCGCAACCAGGCGGCAGCGGTGATGTTGATGGATCGTGCTGGCTACCAATGACCTGTTACCAGTGATGCCCATGAGTCCGGCCCCTTCACTGCGTCGTCAAACGGTCGTCTGGCAGGGGCTGGGTGTAGTGCTGGCAGCCATCGTGGCGCTGCCGATCCTGAGCATCCTCGCCCAATGGGGCACGCTCGGTTTCGGGGAGCGCGCAATCTGGCAGCATCTGCTGGATACCAAGCTGGACCGGTTGGCGTTCAATACCCTGATCCTGCTGGCCGGGGTCAGTGTCATGGTCAGTGTGTTGGGGATCTCCCTCGCGTGGTTGGTCAGCATGTGCCAGTTTCCTGGACGGCGCTTCTTTGAATGGGCGCTGATGCTGCCGCTGGCAATCCCCGGCTATGTGATGGCCTTCGTCTATCTGGCCCTGTTCAATTATGCCGGCCCGGTGCAGACAGCCTTGCGCAACTGGACAGGCAGCAGCGCCTGGTTCCCGGAGATCCAGAATGCCGGTGGCGTGATCCTCGTGCTGTCGCTGGTGCTCTATCCGTACGTGTACATGCTGGCGCGCACCGCGTTCCTGTCGCAGGGACGCAGCATGATGGATGCCGCGCGTATCCTTGGGCTGGATTCCCGCGCCGCCTTCTTCAAGGTGGCGCTGCCGATCGCCCGCCCCGCGATTGCAGGTGGCCTGGCCTTGGCCCTGATGGAAACCCTGGCCGACTTCGGCGCAGTGTCTGTCTTCAACTTCGATACCTTTACCACGGCTATCTATACCGCCTGGTATGGACTCTTCAATTTGACGGTCGCCGCCCAGCTCGCGTCACTGCTGCTGCTGTTTGTCGTGGTGGCGCTGACGCTTGAACACTACAGTCGCAAGCAGGCGCGCTTTCATGCCGGTGGCAGGAACCAGGATCTGCGGCGTTATCAGCTGAAAGGCGCGGCACGCTGGTGGGCTGTTGGCTTGTGCTGCCTGATACTGGGTATCGCCTTCGTGGTACCGGTGGCACAACTGCTGGTGTGGGTTGTACAAACCGGGCTCGTCGAACTCGACACCCGCTACCTTGAGTTCCTTGGTCACACGTTGTTGCTGGCGTCACTGGCGGCGCTGGTCACGTCAGTGCTGGCGCTGATCCTGGGTGTGATCAAACGCCTGCCCCGGCAGGGCATCTATTCAGAGGGCAAGGGCTGGACACAGCACAGTGTGCGGCTGGCGACCCTGGGTTACGCACTGCCCGGTTCGGTATTGGCGGTTGGCATCATGCTGGTCTTCACGTGGCTGGATCGCGGCCTGGACCGGATCCTCGATGTACAACTGTTATTGGTGGGCTCGGTATTTGCGCTGGTGCTGGCGTATGTCACGCGCTTTCTTGCGGTAGCGCACGCGCCAGTGGAGGCCGGGCTTGAGAGCATTCGTCCCTCCATGTATGAAGCAGCGCGCAGTCTCGGCGCCAGCCCGTCGCGCGTGCTGCTGCAGCTGACGATCCCCATGCTGCGCCCTGGGCTGATCACCGCATTCATTCTGGTATTCGTCGATGTGATGAAGGAAATGCCGGCCACGCTGATCATGCGCCCCTTCGGGTGGGACACCCTCGCCGTGCGCATTTACTCGATGACTGCAGAAGGCCAGTGGGAACGCGCGGCGCTGCCAGCATTGACCCTGTTGCTGGCCGGGTTGATCCCCGTGCTCATGCTGGTAAAAAGCTCTGCCAAACAAGCGCAAGGATCAAGGGGTCAGAGTCGTTGATCCTTGCGTGCGGCAGAGGTCTTGCCTATGATGCTGGCATGTCATTTTTGGAGGGGTTTCCCCGCACTTAAGAAGAATGAGCACTATACCGGATCATTATTTTTATACTGAAGCCCACCTCTGGGTTCATGTTGACGATGACGATATTGCCACCGTCGGCATCACCGATTTCGCACAAACGGAATTGGGCGATGTAGTGTTTGTCGAGCTGCCGGAAGTGGGAAGCGAAGTCAGTGCGGGCGATGAGGTGAGCGTGGTGGAGTCGGTCAAGGCCGCTTCCGACATCCAGTCTCCGGTGTCCGGAGAAATCGTCAGCGTGAATGAGGCTTTGGCCGAAGCACCGGAGCTCATCAACAGCTCCCCTTATGACAAGGGCTGGATCTTCAAGGTCCTCATCAATAATTCCATTGAGCTGGATGACCTGCTGAACGCGAGTGAATACGCTGATTTCAGCAAGGAATAAATCCGGGTCAGCCAAACACGGTTGGTCTACGTGATAGATACGGATGGCTTCAGGCCCAATGTTGGTCTCATCATCTTCAATGATGATGGGAAGCTGCTTTGGGCCAAAAGAATTGGCCAGGATGCCTGGCAATTTCCTCAAGGCGGCATCCAGCGCAATGAAACGCCGGAAGCTGCGGCCTTGCGTGAATTGCGCGAAGAAGTTGGACTGGAGCCGCATGACGTCGAAATCATTGCGTCCACCAGTAACTGGCTGCGCTATCGCTTGCCGGCGCATTTGATCAGACAACGATCGCAGCCTGTGTGCATCGGTCAGAAGCAACGGTGGTTCCTGCTGCGCTTGCTGACAGACACCAGCCGCATACGTTTCGACCTGGGTGACAAACCCGAGTTCGACAGTTTTACCTGGGTCGATTACTGGGAACCGGCTGAACTTGTGGTGTCATTCAAGCGCAAGGTTTACCGCAAGGCACTCGAAGAACTGCAAGACCCATTGGCAAAGGCCCTGTTTACTACCGGCCTCTGATGCAACCTTATTATGCTCGACGTACTACGCAGCATCATTCAGGAAGTGAGTGGGGCGAAGGACCTCACGACTACGCTGAACATAATCGTCAAGCGCATCCAGAACGCAATGGGTACCCGCGTCTGCTCGGTTTACCTGCTGGATAAAAATCTCGGTCGTTATGTGCTGATGGCGAGCAAGGGACTGGATCAATCCGCTGTCGGTGTTGCCTCGATGGCGCCCGAAGAAGGACTGGTCGGACTCGTCGCGCAGCGCGCCGAGCCCGTCAATCTCGAAAACGCCAGCTACCATCCGCGCTACCTCTATATCCCCTCCACCCGGGAAGAACTGTTCGAGTCCTTCCTCGGTGTGCCCATCATCCATCATGGCGAGGTGCTGGGTGTGTTGGTGGTACAGCAAACCGAAAGTCGCGTGTTCGACAGTTCGGATGAAGCATTCCTGATCACCCTCTCCGCGCAACTGGCCGGCGTCATTGCCAATGACGAAGCGCGTGGTGCTGTCGTGGGCCTGAGTCCCAGTGGCATCAGGACCGTCGACCCCAGTTTTGATGGAGTGCCCGGCGCACCGGGGGTGGCCATTGCCAGAGGCGTTGCGGTATTTCCTCCGGCTGATCTCACTGTCATTCCCAAGCGCGCCTGCGAAGACATCAAGGCCGAAATCAAATTCTTCAACGAATGCCTCGAACAGGTTCGTGTCGACATCAGCGAACTGAAGATGAAGATCAAGAGCCAGTTGCGTCCGGAAGAGCGCGAACTGTTTGATGCGTACCTGCACATGCTCAGCGATCACGCGTTGGGCGCTGAAGTGGTCGCGCTCATCCAGGCGGGAAACTGGGCCCAAGGCGCGCTTGCAAA
>JBIIWM010000242.1:0-4386 GCA_044338875.1 Pseudohongiellaceae bacterium
CGCAGCTTGCGACGCTGTAGTGCATGCAACAGCGTAACAAGAATACGCGCACCGGACGCGCCGATGGGATGTCCCAGCGCGATGGCACCACCATCGACATTGACGCGTTCGGAATCGACGCGCAGTTCCTGCATCACCGCGAGCACTTGTGTGGCAAAGGCTTCATTGATTTCCCACAGGTCCACATCGTCCGTGCTCCAACCTGCACGCTGCAACGCAAGCTGTGCGGCTGGCACAGGCCCCAGGCCCATCAGCATCGGCTCCACGCCAACGCTGGCCCAGGACACGATACGCGCCAGTGGTTCGATGTCATGCGCGTGCAGCGGTGCCTCACCCATCAGCAACAATGCTGCCGCGCCGTCGTTGAGTCCGGAGGCGTTGCCAGCCGTGATGCTGCCTGCGTCCGCAAACACCGGGCGCAAGCGCGCGAGGGACGCTGGTGTTGTGTCATGACGAATATGGGTGTCCCTGTCCACCGTGTCCTTGCCCACCGCGCCGTTGGCCGCGCTCTTCACCGGTATTGGCACGATCTCCTGCGCGAAATGTCCGGCGCGGCAGGCAGCGGAGGCGCGTTGCTGGGAGCGCAGCGCCCAGGCGTCCTGGGCTTCGCGCGAGATGCCGAAGCGTATCGCCAGATGCTCGGCTGTCATACCCATGGCGCAGCCGTGAAAGGCGTCCGTGAGTCCGTCCAACTGCACCGTGTCGGCCAGTGTCACGTCACCGAGCTTGTGTGTTCCGCGCAGCTGCGCCACGTGTGGTGCGCGGCTCATCGATTCCTGGCCGCCGGCCACGATTATGCGGGCGGCACCGCATTGCAGTTGCTGGCTGGCCAGCGCCACGGCGCGCAGGCCGGAACCGCAGACCTGGTTCACACCAAAGGCAGTCGCCGTGTCGGCAAGGCCTGCCGCGCGCGCGGCCTGGCGTGCCGGGTTCATGCCACTGCCGGCACCGAGTACTTGTCCCATGATGCATTCGTCCACCAAGGCAGCTGACAGCCGCGCCGACTGCAGACAGGCAGCGATGGCGGCGGCGCCCAAGTGATGGGCAGATAACTCCGCCAAGGCACCATTCAAGGTTGCGACGGGGCTGCGCTGGGCGGCAACTATGTAGACGGTTGGGTGCTGCATGCAAGTCTGTCCTGTGGCGGCTGCGCGAGGACGCAGGCCGGATTGGCGCCCAGTCTAGGTAGCGCAGCGGGCTGTGCAAAATTCATTGTGTTGATGCAGCACTATCCAGTGCGTTGATGCGGCTGTGTTGTGCACTCAAGTGCCAGTAGCATCGCGCCGACGATGCCGGCGTCTGCTCCCAACGCTGGCGGCAGTACGGACTGGTCGAGCCAGGTGCGTTCACCCAGTCCGGCATAGCCGTTCAGCAGCCTTGCCGTAGTGACGCGCAGCAGGGGAAACAGCGCAGCCTGTTGCATCACGCCACCGCCGAAGAGAATGCGCTGCGGGGCCAGCAGCAGGATCAAAGTGGCCGCGAGCTGCCCCAGGTAATCACCGATGACGGCAAAGGCCGGATGGCCGGCAGGCAGCATGTCGAGCGCAGCACCGTAACGCGCCTGGATTGCAGGACCGCTGGCCAGGCCTTCGAGGCAATCGCCGTGAAAGGGGCATGTGCCCTTGAAATCCTGGTCATCCGGATGCCGCCGCACGCGGATATGGCCCAGTTCCGGATGAAGGGCACCTTTATGCGTGTGGCCATGCGTGAAGATGCCGCCACCGATGCCGGTACCCACCGTCACGTACACCAGCGTGTCGCAGCCGCGGCCGGCACCCAACCGCGCTTCGGCCAGTGCTGCCGCATTAACGTCAGTGTCGATGCTGACAGGGCAATGGAAACGTTGCGCGAAGGGTGAAACGAGATCGGTCTGCGACCACAGAGCCTTGGGGGTATCGAGAATGTAGCCGAAGCGCGCAGATTGCTTGCGCAGGTCCACCGGGCCGAAGCTCGCGATGCCGATGCCTGCGATCTTGCCGTGGATCTGTTCTTGTTGTGCAAAAAACGCCAGCGCTGCATCCAGCGTGGCAGCCGGTACTGTCGTGGCAATGCGGGTTTGCGCCAGCAACGTTTGCGGCTCGCGCGCAACTGCGCACACGAACTTGGTGCCGCCGGCTTCGATGGCGCCATACAGGGGGGGCAGGTGCATGCGGTGCGCCTCGTCTGTTGGTATGTCTTTCAGTGCGTCGGTCGGTGAATGTCTTGCAGGTCGAGCTCTTGCATGCCGGCAGCGCCGGACACCCGTAGCTGGTAACTGTCGTTGCTGAAATCGATCTGCAGTACGGCGCTGTGCCTGGCATTGTGCCAGTGCAAGGCGAGAGAGTCGTCCCTGCTGGCGCCGAGGCTGAAGCTACCCTGGAAGGCCGGGTGCTCGTTGCGCAGGCGGATCAGCGCGCAGAGGCTTTGCACCACGGGTCGTGCGAGCTCGGTATCCAGTTCGGCTTGCGTGTAGTAATGCCGGTTGATGTCGCGCCCCACGCTCGTGCGTGCCAGCAGCTCCATATCGTTGTGTCCTGCCAACAGCCCCACGTAATACACCTGCGGAATGCCGGGCAGGAAGAACTGCAACGCACGCGCCAGCAGATATTTGCGGTCGTCGCGACCCAGTGCATCGTAGTAAGTGCAGTTGACCTGATAGAGGTCGAGATTCGAGGCTGCTGCGCCAGTGGCCTGTTTGCTGCTGCCCTGGCTGTTGGCGTGAATGGTTTCTACCAGTTGGTGGAGTTCTTCCGGCGGCACCAGTCCCGGCTCGCCGTCGGTCGCGCCGATGTCGATGATGCCGATGCCGTCGTGTGTGTCGAGTACGGTCAGTGCGTTGTGCGGACGAATCCCGATCCAGTGCTTCAGCGCACGCGCCGTGCGGAACGTGAACGCGTGCAGCACCAGCGGCGGCAGTGCGAAGTCGTAGACCCAGTCCACTTGGTGCGCGATGTCGATCTGCTTGCGGTAGTGCGAGTGGATTTCCACCAGCACCTGCATGTCCAGCGCATGCATGCGTTGGGTGAGCTCCGCGATGAAGGCGAAGGTCTGCGGCAGCATGAAGCAGGAAGTGCCGGCCTGCTTGATGGCGTAGCCCACGGCATCAAGTCGCACGAGGCGCACACCGTTGGAGGCGAAGGTGTGCAGGATGCTGTCGAGATAGGCGCGACCGAGTGGATGCGTGACGTCGATGTCGATCTGGTCCTGCGTGAAGGTGGTCCACAACTGTGTGGTGTCGCCGTTGGCAAGCTGGACTTCGGTGAACGGCAAGCCGGGACGTGGACGATATATCGTGCGCAGGTCGGCTTCACTCGCGCCGTGCGGGAAAACGCGCTCGCGCGCAAGAAACAAATCTTTCCAGGGCGAGGCATTGCCGCGTGCGAGAAAATCCTGGCACTGCGGCGAGTGGAGCGATATGTGATTGACGATCAGGTCGGCGACGAGTTCGGTGTTCTGGCCCAGCGCAGCAATGGCGTTCCAGTCACCGAGGCGTGGGTCGACGCGGGTATGATCGACCGGATCAAAGCCGGCGTCGGCGCCGTCGATGGGATCGAAGAATGGCAGCAGATGCACGCCGCCAAACAAATCTTGCAGGGGCCCCTTCAGCAACTCGGCGAGCGCGGAGATGCCCGCGCCGCCGAGACGGTCAACATAGGTGATCAGCTGCACCTGGTTTTTCATACGCTGTACTGCCTTTGGCCAGGCGCTTGCTTGTTGCTTATTCCAGGCCCTTGCTCTGCAGCGTCCACTCGCCATCGGTGCACAGGCCGCAGGCATCGCCCACGAAGAACGCGCGTGCCTGCGCATCGCCGCGCAGTTGCCATTGCAGCCAGTTCACTGCCACTTGCGCAGCGCTACCGCCGTTTTCCAGATGATAGGTGCCGCCGTGCCCCACAGGTAGATTGGCCACGGCCACTGGCACGTGGTTGATGCGCTGGAAGTCATCCATGCCGTTGGCGTAGGCGATGTCGCTTTCACCGCCGAGGATGTAGAGCGTCGGGGTGTGGATGGTGGCGAGCGCGTCCTTGCTGATGTCCATCTCGGGCAGCGGGCTGGGGCCGTCGTTGAAGATGCCGGTGTTCATCAGCACGAGGGTGCTCACGCGCGGATCGCCAGCATGGCGCAGCGCCTGCACGCCACCGCAACTGAAGCCCGACAGCGCCACCTGGTCTGCGTCGATGCGGCCGAAGTAGGGACTGCCGCTGCGCTGGTTTTCCGCCAGCGCCCAGTCGATGGCTTCGATGAGTTGGGCAGCCTGCGTGCGTGTGACCATCTGCCCTGGTTGAGCGGGCTCGGCAGCTTCGCGCGGCGGTGCACCGGGACCGCTGAGGATGTTGCCATTGGCGATCACGAGATAACCGTGCGAGGCCAGCTCCAGCAGATGGAAGCGGCTGCTGGCGCCGTCAT
>JBIIWM010000043.1:0-14484 GCA_044338875.1 Pseudohongiellaceae bacterium
CGGGATTACAGCATGTGTGCGCCCATGCTGGCCCAGCTGGGAATCAGCTCGCTGCGCCTGATGACCAACAACCCATTGAAGGTAAAGGCCTTGGAGGACCTGGGAATCAAGGTAACCGAACGACTACCATTGATTACCGGCGAAAACTCACACAACCAACTCTATCTGGCCACCAAGCGCGACAAACTAGGCCACATCCGCTGAAATCAAGGGGTCAGAGTAACTTGATCTGATGAGGGGTTTGCCGGCAGATTAAAACCAAAGATCAAGTTACTCTGACCCCTTGATTTCTGACACCTTGATTTGGTCTGCGTCGTTGGTGAGTGTTGAGTCCAAGGTTTTAATGAAGGATCTGATTCTGGCGGCGTTGACGCCAATGTCACTCAGGCCCACGCGTGACTTGCTGCGCATGTCGAACACTGAAGCACCGGCGGTGCCAGGCTGGATGCGAATTACCACATCATCCTTGAAGCCGAACCAGCGTGTGCTCACCGTCGCTTCTATCCTGCCCTGGGATTGATCGGCAGCCACCAGTGTCCAACCGCTGGATTCTGCAAGCTTGACCGCAGCTGCGAACACTTCTTGTGGCGCATTCGCAAACAGTTTGCTTCTGATATCGGGATAACCTTCCCTCTGCAGTGCGGCCACCTCGGCACCATCGTATTCCGCCGGATTGGGGGCGCCTGCACGCAGTGGCGCTACTGCAACAAAGGCGGGAGGATTGCTGGTGTCCGTGGTGACGTCATGGATAAGCGGCAGTTTCTGGGCAAGCAACTGCTGACGATACGGCAGATAGAAGGTAGCGAGGCCGACCAATGCCGACAGGAAGATCACTGCCAGCCTGAGTCCCAGCGGCCGTTGCCACAGGATGTAGAAAATCGACAAGCCCGCACCGCTAATACCCGCAATAGCGGCATAAGTGAGGACGCCAAAGGCCTGCCCAAGCTCAAACATCCCGCTCTGGTAACCAGCGCCTGCCCCGTACAGAGCCAATGCGGAGAGAAAACCTACCGCCACCACCAAAGGAAAGATGACTTTTTGCATGCGCATTAACCGGTCAGAAAAGTAGCACCGATCATAGCAGGACGATTCAGCGCTGCGAATGCCGTAATCTTGCGATTACCCACAAAGCCGCTCAAACTCGCGCCGATATACTGCCCGCACGAGACCAGCACGCGTCATGAGAATTTCACGCATCCATACTCCACAGCCGCTGCAAGCCGGAGTTGAAGTCACCCTGGATGAACAACGCAGTCATTATTTGACCCGCGTCCTGCGCCTGCCGCTCGGTGCCAGTCTGATTGTCTTCAACGGGGATGGCCTGGAATATCCAGCCACTCTAAATAGCGCCGACAAGAAATACACCCGCATCGTCCTGGCCGAGCCGGTGCAGCCGAATACCGAATCTGCGCTGCATACGGTGCTGGGCCTGGGGATCTCGCGGGGTGAGCGCATGGATTACGCCATCCAGAAGAGTACCGAACTGGGCGTGTCCGTGATTACGCCGTTACTGACGGAACACTGCGAGGTGAAGCTGAGTGGCGAGCGCATTGAGAAGCGTCTCGAGCACTGGCGCCAGATCAGCATCAGCGCCTGCGAACAATGCGGTCGCGTCCGCCTGCCCGTGATTGAAAGCCCGCAGCCCTTGGCAAGCTGGCTGCGTTCCGAGCCTGCCGGCCTGAAACTGCTGTTTGATCATACCCAGGCTGCACCGCTGCCAAAGGCAAAGCCCGACAACGGGGTGGCGCTGCTGATCGGGCCGGAGGGCGGTTTTTCTGACAGCGAACTGGCCCAGGCCCATGCAGCCGGATTTACCGGGATTGCGCTGGGAACCAGGGTGCTAAGGACGGAAACAGCGCCAGTGGCGGCGCTAGCAGTGCTGCAATACCTGTGGGGAGGCTAGGGGCACGGCATTCTGTGCCCCCATTTGGCGCAAGGGCACGGCATGCCGCGCCCTGATATACAGGACTAGATTGCGTCCGCGCCCGATTCACCAGTACGGATACGAATAACCTGCTCAAGGTTGTGGACGAAGATCTTGCCATCGCCGATCTTGCCGGTTGAGGCCGTCTTGATAAGCACTTCGATAATGCGCTCTACCATGCTGTCTTCAACCGCAATTTCAAGCCGAATCTTGGGCAGGAAGTCCACCACGTATTCAGCACCACGGTACAGCTCGGTATGGCCTTTCTGACGACCAAAGCCTTTCACTTCTGTCACTGTGACACCCTGGACGCCAATGCTGGAAAGCGCTTCGCGGACATCATCCAGTTTGAAAGGCTTGATTACTGCCGTGATCATTTTCATTTTGTTGTCCTCTTGATCAACTTGATCAACAAATCAGCGGGCGAGTATATGCCAGAAAGGGTAAAAAAACGATTCCCAGTCTTGCAGCCCTGGCATACACTTTTTCCCGCGTTTTCATCGGGGCACTACCATGATCGACCAGGACTTCATTAAAGGACTCAGCAGCAAGGCCGCAGCCTTGTTTCCTGCCGCCGACAAGGCCAGGCAGCAGCTGGAAACCGAACTTCAGCAACTGCTGAAGAGCAGCTTGGCCCACCTGCCGCTGGTAACGCGCGAAGAGTTCCAGGTACAACTGGAAATACTGGAACGGGCCAACCAGAAAATCAGCGAGCTCGAGCGCAAGCTCGAAGCGCTGGAGCGCGAGAAGTCGCAAACGAAATCCTGACCCTTCGCGCACCCTGGTGATGCACCATCCTGCGCATCAAGCCGTGCATAACTTATACACCCACCACTACCGTGGATGCTGCCTCTGTTACTGAGCCAGCCGTTGCCTGATCCCGGGTTTCCTCTGCCAGCCACAGATAAACCGCCGGCAATATGAACAAGGTAAACAGCGTACCGATCGCCATGCCTGCGACGAGTATGATGCCGATACTGTTGCGCGCTTCAGCGCCGGCGCCTGACACCAGCACGAGGGGAAAATGTCCCAGCACGGTGGCGGCAGTGGTCATCAGTACCGCACGCAAGCGCAACGAGGACGCCGCCTTGACCGCCGCCAATTTCGACAATCCCAGCAACTGCTGCTTGTGCGCGAACTCGGTAATCAGGATACCGTTCTTCGCGACCAGGCCCACCAGCGTCACAAAGCCTATCTGCGCATAAATATTGATCGTCGTAAGATTCAGGAAACTGAACAACATGGCGCCGGACAAGGCGAGGGGCACCGACCCCAGCAATACCACCAGCGGCAGCCGGAAGCTGTTGAACTGAACCACCAATGCCAGATACACCACCACCACTGAAATCAACAACACCGATACCATCGTATTGCTTTCCTGGCGCAGCTGGCGCGACACCCCGGCGTGATCCACGGTGTAACCCGCTGGCAACAACTCTGCCGCCGCATTTTCCAGCGTAGTCAGGGCCTGCCCGCTGGTGGTTCCCGGCGTTGCGGCGCCGGTAATGCGGAACGCGCGTTGCTGATTGAAGGTGCTCAAGGAACTGGGACTGGTGATGGGCTGCAGCTCCACCAGCGAGCGCAGCGGAATCAAGCCGCCTTCCGGCGTCCGAATCGACAGATCCAGCAGCGCGTCAGGGGTGTCACGCGCTGCGGTTTCCACCAGGGGAATCACACGATAGGCCTTGCCGTTGGAGTTGTAGCGATTGGCATCCATCTCGGCGAGCAGCGTCGCCAGTTGCGAGCTGACGCTGTTCACATCCATGCCCAGGTCGGCAATGCGATCGTGATTGAACACCATGCGGTATTGCGACAGATTGAGCGTCAAGTCGGCATTGGCATACAGGAACTGGCCACTTTGCTGCGCCGTTTGCACCAGTTGCTGCGCGTAGGCCGCCATGCTTTCGTAGCTGTCGGTGGACTGCACCACCATCTCCACGTCGGACTGGCCGGCACTGGGCAAGCTGGGGGGCAGGGAAGGAAACACGCGCAACCCAGTGACACTGCTCAATTGCGCGGAAACCGCTGGCAACAGTTCCTCGACCGACTGCTCACGCTGGTCGAACGCGACCAATTCAATGCCGCCAAAACCACCAGTCGGAGTGATCACCTGCCAAATCATGTCCAATCCGGGCACGTTCTGCTGAATGCGCGCAATGACGTCATACATATAGTCATTGGTATATTCCAATGAGGCTTCCGGTGGCGACTCGATAATGACGAAGATGCTGCTCTGGTCCTCGACCGGGGCCAGCTCGGTCGCAGAAAACATGTAGAACGGCACCATCAACAGGGAAATAAACAAGGCCACGAACAGGATCTGGTTGCGCGAGCCGAGCGTTTTATCCAGAGCATGTTCGTACGCGGATTTGATGCGATCAAACCCGGCATTGACGCGACGCGTCATCCCGCTTTCCTGTCCATGTTCAGCACAGACCCACGCACTCATGATCGGTGACAGCGTGATCGCCACGATGCCTGAAATGATCACGGCAACCGCAAGCGTAAGCGCGAACTCCTTGAACAGGCTGCCGGTAAAACCGGAAACAAAACCAATCGGCGTATACACTGCCGCCAACGTGAAGGTCATTGCGATGATCGGCGCCAACAGCTCGCGCGAGCTGAGCAGCGCAGCGTCGAGCCGACTGCGTCCTTCGTGCACATGCCGCGCCACGTTTTCGACCACCACGATGGCATCATCCACCACGAGCCCGACGGACAACACCACGGCGAGAATCGTCAACAGGTTCAGCGAAAAGCCCAGCAGGTAAATCACCGCGATACTGCCAAGAATGGAAATCGGAATCGCCACCAGCGGCACCAGCGAGGTTCTGAACGAACCCATCAGCAACAGCACGACGATGCTGACGAGCAGGATCGTTTCAAACAGCGTGGTGAAAATTTCGCGCAGCGAATCGCGCATGTAGGTGGTGCCGTCTTCGGCGATCCTGATACTGAGTCCTGCCGGCAACGAGGCATTGATGGTTGCAAGCTGCTTGTACACCGCATCCCCAATCGCGATTTCGTTGGCACCAGGCATCGGCCAGATCGACATGTACACGGTAGTCGCCTGATCATAGCGGGCATTGGAAGAACCCCGGGTTTCACCGACTTCAATGCGCGCGATGTCACCGAGGCGAATCACCGAGTCCTCGCGTTCGGCCAGTACCAACTGGCGAAAATCGTCGGCGGTTTGCAAGGTGGCATTGCTGAGCAGGTTGAATTGCTGTGACGCATTTTCGGTCTTGCCTACGGTTGCAATCACGTTGTTGGCGCGGATGGCCGCCATCACTTCATCGGCACCGATATCCAGTGCGGCGATTTTCGCCGGATCAATCCATACACGCATCGCTGGCGAACGGCCACCTTCCAGACCCACGCGTTGCACGCCGTCGATACCCGCCAGCAAGGGGGTGACCTGGCGCTCCATGTAATCAGTCAGTTCGGTGCGTGCCCAGTTGTCGCCTTTGACATCGAGGTAAAACAGCGCTGAGGAACGATCGGCGCGCACCACTTCCACCGCAGGATCTTCCGCGCCTTCCGGCAATTCATAGCGGATCTGCGCCAGGCGCGTAGTCAGTTCTGCCAAGGCGCGCGTGCTGTCGGCATCCAGGTCAAGCCAGGCGGTGACGCGGCTGGTGCCCGCTGTCGTCGTGCTGTCGACATAATCGACGCCGGGAATGGTCATCGCCACTTCTTCGATGGTCTCGGTGATAAAACCCTGCACCACTTCGGCGGATGCACCAAAGTAAGCAGTGGTAATTTGCAGTGAGGTGCTTTCGATCTGGGGAAATTGCAGTACCGGGATTTTTTGCGCCGCGAAGATACCCGCCAGCAAGATTACCAGCGACACCACGAGGGCCAGGCTTGGACGTTTGACGAAGATATCCATTAGCGGAGATTCCCATCCATGGTGTTGGCACCGGATTCAACCGGCACTGCGGCATCCGGTTTTTGTCGGTCCTGGGTAAACACCAGGATGCCTTCATACAACTTGAAGGCGCCTGCCGCCGCGACGCGGTCATCTTGCGACAGCCCATTGGAGGTGTCGAGCAAGGCCCGCTCGGCTTCCATCAATGTCACGTGCACCTGTTGGCGCACAGCCCTGTAGCCCTTGCCATTCGGATCTGCGCGCAGCACAAACACATACTGGCCCAGGGGATCGTTCTGCACGGCCAGGGCCGGCACTTGCAACACACGCTGCGGCTCGGCGATTGGCGCGGCCACTTGCACCACGGTATTGGGCGCAAACAATTGGTCGTTGTTGGGGATGCTGGCGCGATAGGAGCGGGTACGATTGCTGGCGTTGAGCAGGGTATTTTCGGCAAGCACGGTCGCACTGGCCCTGGTCGCCGCGCTGTCGTTGCCTATCGTCAGGATGTCCACGGTCGTGCCGGTGGGTAACTGCGGGTAAAACTGCGGCAGCTGGAAGTCGACCCACACGTTGTCGGTCGCGCCGACCAAGCTGGTGATCATGGTATTGGCGGGCAGGAATTGCCCCACTTCGAAATTGTGCAACCCGGCCCGGCCCTCGAATGGCGAGCGCAGGGTTTTCTTGGCGATGGTGCGCTCCAGCACGCTGATCTCGGCCAGCGTCACCGTCAGGTCGGCTTTGGCGCGGTCGAGCTGGTCTTGCGTGGTGGCGCCAGACTCATGCAGCTTCGCAATCCGGTCATACATCAGTTGGGCGACTTCAGCCTTGGCCTTGGCCGCAGCCAAATTGGCGGTTTCAACCGAAATATCCAACTGCAGCAACAACTGGCCTTCCTGCACCACTGCACCAGACTCGAAATTCACCGCAGTGATCGCACCGGCGATCTCGTTATGCAGATCGAGGCGCTGGGGCGCGATGATTTCGCCCAGCAGCGTAATAGTGGGTGTGAAATCGGCCACGCCTACCAGCGCTTCCTCAACCGTTTCTGATTGCTCCGGATAGGCTTCCCCGAAGGCGATACCCGCCCGGATTTCCATGATCTTGTAGGCTGCCAAGGCACCGAAGACCAGCACACAGCCGACTACGGTAACGCTCCATTTTGTAAAACTCTTCAAACCTGTACTCCTTGAGGGCCTTGGCTGGCAGTGGTTAAGCAAATTAATTATCCGAACAGATACGGTAACTTGTGTCTTCCAGATCGTTTATACGGGTATTTTCGGGATGATAAGGCCGGTCTTGTACCGGTTTGGAGGACAGTCGGGATGCTTGAATGATAGCCGGAATAAATGAAGGCACGCCACATTATTGGCCAACTTCACCATGGTTCAAACTACACAGTAGGCCAACCCGTTGGGCCAGGAGGTCTATGGAACATGCCCGATTTCAGGTCACATCGTGCCCATGGCAGGATCGCTCAATCCATGTTTGCCGGTTTCCATGCGGCCGGCAAAGCGCCGCAGGAACGATGCGCCTTGCGCGTCGGTGAGGCTGAAGTCATACCAATTCGCACTATTGTGCAGGGGGAGTCGCTGTTGCACTTGCTGTCCTGCCAGAACGTTCAGCTGCACTGGTGCCCCGACGCTGTATGCCTCATCACGCAGAGTCAGCATGCATGCGGTCAAGCCCGCATTTGTCAGTGTGAGCACCAGGTTACCACCCGTCTCATCATACTCGGCCCGGCATTCAGGCAGCGCGGTGGTTGCCTGGGCATCCCTGAACATGCGCACGAAGCCGTTGGGACCGTATACCCACAAGTCATAGCCTTGCTGCGGCGCAACCGGTTGCCACATATCGGATAGTGATTTTCCCGCTTCAACGGTATAGCGACGCGGAATCCGCTCAGGATGCTGCCGGTCATAGACGTGGTAAACCACCCCTTGCGTGCCATTGTTCAGGAACTGCAGGGTAATGCGCTGGTCAGCATCAACCTGGGCATTCACCGCGAGGGAGTAAGGCAGGGCGCGCGAGGGCCGGGTTCCGCGTTCCTGATACAGCGGCTGATGGCTCTCAGGCACCTTGTACCCCGGCATTGCCCGCTGCCGCTCATCCGATACTGCGTAAGCGGCAGTGTCTGGCATTTGTGGAAGGTCAGAATCGGTATTGCCGCTGAAATCAAAGGCTGACGTCAGATCACCACAAACCGCCCGATGCCAGGGACTGACCGTAGGCACGGTCAGGTCAAAGCGTTGCTCCAGAAACATCGCCATGGACGTGTGGTCGAACACCTGCGAACTGACCCACCCGCCTTTGCTCCAGGGCGATACGACATACATTGGCACGCGCGCGCTCAAGCCGAAGGGTCTGAGGTTGCCTGAGGTGCGGTCATCAGCATCAATATGTTTCCAGTCCGGGTCATGAAAATATTCTCCATCCAGGTCAAGCGTGGCCTTCCCTGCCAGACTGCCGTCGGGATTTATTGAAGGGACTGCCGGGGGCGGCACATGATCGAAGAGCCCATCATTTTCGTCGAAGGTGATGAACAGAACTGACTTGCTCCAGACCTCCGGGTTGGCCGTCAGTGCATTGAGCACCTGCTCGGTAAACCAGGCTCCCTTTTGCGGGCTGGAAGGCCCGCCCGGATGTTCGGAAAACTCGCGCGGCGGGAAAATCCAGCTAACTGCTGGCAGGGTTGCGTTGCTGACGTCATCGGCAAGATCCTGCAGGCTCCAGTGCGACATGCCCTTCTCATAGACAGGAGTACCGGGCTGCGCCGTTCTGAAACTTGCGAACGCCAACCCTCCGTGCATCGCGCCGGTCCAGTTGTCGTTGGGATCCTGATAAATGCGCCAGCTCACCCCTGCCGCTTCCAGTACGTCGGGCAAGGTCGGCCACTCAAAGGCGCTGTCCTTGTAGGTGTAGCCCGGCACTGGCCACTTGTCGACGTCGGGGTTTGCGATCCAGCAGCGCAGATTGTCCGGCTCGGAATCCGTGTCAGTGCAGTTGATGCCCTTGGCCGCCAGTTCAGGATTGAAATTGGAACCACTGAAAAACGTGATGCGATTGGGATCGGTGCCGCTGGTAATGGAACAGTGATAGGCATCACAAATGGTAAAGGCCTCGGCCAGTGCATATTGGAATGGAATATCATCACGCCGGTAATAGCCCATCGAATTGTCATTCTTGTGTTTTGGCCAGTATCCGAATTTTCCCTGGTTCCAGGCCGCCTGCGAATCGGCAAAGCTGTGCGGCGTGCTTGGCGCGAGCAGCGCGTTGAACTGTTGTGGGTCCATGTGAAAGGGGGCGATTTCTTTTTCGCCATTGGACTGAATCCACACGGGCTTGCCATTTTCCAGCGGCACCGGAAAACGGTCGCCATAGCCACGCACGCCGCGCATGGTGCCGAAGTAATGATCAAACCCGCGGTTTTCCTGCATCAGGATAATGATGTGCTTCACATCCTTGATGGTCCCGGTTTCCACCGAAGCCGCTGCAGCAAGTGCGCGCTGAATGCTGGGTGGCAGCGCGGCCAAAGCAATGCCGGCACTGCCGACCGCAGACAACGAAAGGAATTTGCGACGATCAAAACTCATGTGGACGACTCCGGATAGCGGTGAAACCCTGCATTCACCAGATACCCGGAAATCTAAAGCATCAATTTTAATTTCATTGTGCGAAGCAAGTTAAAATTTGGATAAAACAGCCATCATGTTCTTGCTGCGCTGCAGCCATGTAATACTGTGGAGCAGCGGTGAACGCCACTTGGCAGGCGCCGCTCACAGAGTATCAAAGCGCCTATAGTTGATCGCTTCCAGCAAATGCCGGGTTTCGATTGGCTCCGATTCGGCAAGGTCGGCAATGGTGCGCGCAATGCGCAAGATGCGGAAACAAGCGCGGGTGGACAGCTTCAGCCGTGTCATCGCGGCATTGAACAGCGTGCTGTCTTTTTCAGTCAGGGCGCAATACTCCTGCAGCTCCTGTTGTTGCAAGTGGGCGTTGATACGGCCACGCTGGCGCAGTTGCAATGCGCGACAACGCAGCACGGCCGCGCGCATTTCAGCGCTGCTCACTTCTGGCTTCTGCTGCTTGTCGAGCAGGCGCTTGCGTTCATCTTCACTCAGGCGCGGCACTTCGAGCTGGATGTCGATGCGATCGAGCAGCGGGCCGGAGATGCGTTGCTGGTACTGGCGAATGCGATCGGGGGTACAGCGGCATTCACGTTCCGGATCGGTCGCATAACCACACGGGCAGGGATTCATCGCGGCGAGCAACTGGAAGCGTGCCGGCAAACTGACCTGGTATTTCGCACGGGAGATTTGCACACAGCCGGCTTCCATCGGTTCGCGCAACACATCGAGCACACGCATGCTGAACTCGGGCAGCTCATCGAGGAACAACACGCCATGATGCGCGAGGCTGATCTCGCCAGTGTGCAGCGTGCTGCCGCCACCCGTAAGTGCGATGGCGGAGCTGGTGTGATGGGGAGCGCGGAACGGCGGTTGTTGCAAGCCGGCCAATGACACTTCCTTGCCGGAAATGGATTTGATGGCGGCGAGCTCCATCGCTTGTTCCAGCGTGAGCGGCGGCAAGATCGTGACGAGCCTGCTCGCCAACATGGTCTTGCCGGTACCGGGCGGACCGCGCATCAGCAGGTTGTGTCCACCGGCAGCCGCCAGCAACAGGGCGCGCTTGGCACTGGCCTGGCCGGCGACTTCGGCAAAGTCGCAACCAAAGTCTACAGCAGTGGTCTCCGTTTTTGCTGGCCTGGACAAGGGCGTTTCACCACGCAAATGTCCCAGTACCTGCAACAGATGCCCGCACACCAGGATCTTGTCGCTATCGAGCAACGCCGCTTCACTTGCATTGGCTACGGGCACTATGCAGTGGCGTCCGAGTTGACTGCCGGCAATCAGTCCGGGCAACAAGCCCTGCACGCGCCGCACATCACCCGACAGCGCCAGCTCACCCATGAACTCGAAATTCTGCAGCTCCACTTTTTCCAACTGTTGCGATGCAGCCAGAATGCCAATCGCCATGGCGAGATCAAAGCGCCCGCCGGCCTTGGGCAGGTCGGCAGGTGCCAGGTTGATGGTGATGCGCCGCTGGGGAAACTCGAGGCCGCTGTGCAAGAGGGCACTGCGCACGCGCTCCCGGCTTTCCTTCACCACAGTTTCCGGCAAGCCGACGATGGTGAAACCGGGCAAACCGGCGGACAAATGCACTTCCACGGTGATGAGTGGCGCTTGAATGCCGATGTTGGCACGCGAATACACTACTGCCAGCGTCATGCCTCACTCCCTGTGTTGGCCTGCGTGCCCCATTAATAGCCTGAATTTCGCCGCCCTTCCATTTGAATTGACGCAAATAAATCAAGGGGTCAGAGTAACTTGATTTCTTCGGGCTCGTTGATTCAGTCTTTTGCAAACGTCAAGACTGGTTCGCAGGTCGTTCGGCCCTGTATCATCACGGTCCTTCCGTTAGTGACCACCCATGAAGAAGTTAAACCCCCGCCAACTTTCTGCCGTCAAATATATCGGCGGCCCCTTGCTCGTGCTGGCTGGTGCCGGCAGCGGCAAGACCAGTGTGATCACGCAGAAAATTGCCTACCTTATCAACGAGTGCGAGTACAAACCCGCCCACATCGCCGCAGTGACCTTTACCAACAAGGCCGCGCGCGAAATGCGCGAGCGTGTGAACGACCTGTTGCGTGGCACGCCCACGCGCGGCCTGATCATTTCCACTTTCCACAACCTCGGCCTCAACATCATCCGCCAGCAAAGTGCGCACCTGGGGCTAAAACCCAGTTTCAGCATCTTCGATGAACACGACTGCGCCTCGTTGCTGCGCGATCTGCTGATCAAGGACATGGATAGCGCCGACGACCAGCTGAAGCAACTGATCAACACCATCTCGCGCTGGAAGAACGACATGATCGACCCTGAGCAGGCGCTCGCTATCGCTGCAACGCCCGAGGAGATCCTCGCCTCGCGCTTGTACGAAAGCTATCAGCGCAGCCTGCGCGCTTTCAACGCGGTGGATTTCGACGACTTGATCATGCTGCCGGTGCAACTGTTCCAGCGCCATCCGGACGTACTGGAAAAATGGCGCCGTCGCATCCGCTATCTGCTGGTCGACGAGTACCAGGATACCAACGGCATGCAGTACCACCTGGTGAAATTGCTCACCGGAGAACGCGGTTGTCTCACCGTGGTTGGCGATGACGACCAGTCCATTTATTCCTGGCGCGGTGCCAAGCCGGAAAACCTGATCCAGCTGCAGGAAGATTATCCGAACCTGCACGTGGTGAAGCTAGAACAGAACTACCGCTCCACCAACACCATCCTTACCGCCGCCAACGCGCTGATTGCCAACAACAGCCATGTGTTCGAAAAGGCACTGTGGAGCGAATACGGCCAAGGCGAAGCGATTCGCGTGATAGTGACCAACAATGAAGAAACGGAAGTACAGCGCATCGCTACGGACATCCTGATGATGACAGTGCACCGCAAACTCCACTTCAAGGATTTTGCGGTGCTGTATCGCGGCAATCACCAGGCACGACTGCTGGAAGTACAACTCCAGGCGCATCAGGTGCCGTATGTACTTACGGGCGGCACCTCGTTTTTCGCGCGCAGCGAAATCAAGGACCTGATGGGGTACCTGCGCCTGCTGATCAATCCGGATGATGACAACGCCTTCCTGCGTTGCATCAACACGCCACGGCGCAAGATCGGCCCCAGCATTCTTGAAGCCCTCGCGGCTTATGCGCACCAGGCAGGGGTAAGCATGTTGGCCGCCTGTAGCCATATGGGACTGGCGCAGCACCTGAACGACTCTCAATTGGAAAAAATGCAGGAATTCGGCCAATGGATGGATCACAAGCGCGAACGCTCAGAGCGTGGCGACGGCGTGCCCCTGATTCGCGAATTGATCGAGGATATTGGTTACGAAGCCTGGATCCAGCAGAACACCAACACCCCAAAGCAAGCCGAGCGCGCCATGGGCAATGTGGAAATCCTGCTCACGTCCCTGGAAAATTCCCTGAAAAAAGCCCGCGAGGAAGATGACGATGCCACGCTGGAAATCGCCATCAACAAACTGATCCTGCGCGATCTGCTCGAATCACAGGAAGAAGCCGAAGAAACCAACAAGGTGCAATTGATGACGCTGCATGCCGCCAAGGGTCTGGAGTTCCCGGTGGTGTTCATCATGGGCATGGAAGAAGAAATCCTGCCGCATCGCAACAGCATGGACAGCGGCACCATCGAAGAAGAACGCCGGCTTGCCTATGTGGGCATCACCCGTGCACGCCATCACCTGACGTTCACGATGGCCCGCCAACGCAAGCAATACGGCGAAATGCTGGAAACCACACCGAGCCGCTTCCTCGACGAATTACCGCCACAGCTGCTGGAATGGGAAGGTCGCCCGGTGGATCAGACGCCGGAGAAAGTGGAAGCGAAGGGCCGCGAAGCGCTGGCGCGCCTCAAAAGCTTGTTCGACTAAAAAAAAAATCAAGGGGTCAGAGTTGTTGAAATTTCAACAACTCTGACCCCTTGATCGGGTGTTACTGGAGGCCTTCGAGCATGTAGTCGAGCGTGGCTTGCAGTTCTTCGTCGGTGCAATCCATGCACAAGCCCTTGGCTGGCATCAGGCCATTGTTGAAGCCATTGACGAGGCTTGCCATCAGCACATCCTTGCCCTTGGCCAAGCGCGGCGCCCACTGTTCGGCATTACCCCTGATGGGTGCATTGTTGGCTCCCGTGGCATGGCAGGCAGTGCAGGCATTCGCATACACCGTGGCACCATCCCTGGGACCAGCTGCCGCAGCCGCGGCCGCAGCCAGACTGGCCGCACACTCGGTACCCATCACACACACTTCACCCGCGGGCTGGATACGCTCGCGGATCTGGTCTTCTACCGCGCCCAGCGCCAAAGTGGCACCCAGCAGGGTAGCCAAACCCAACAGCACCACGCTAATCCTGTTCACCTTCAGTACTCGCAACACGTTGCTTACCTCTTGATTTTTAATAACCTTGATCGGGTCTGGATCCACACGGGGATCCGCTCTGCCTGTCTGCCAAGCCCCATTCATGCCGGTCCCTATGAGCTGCAGGGCGATACCGCATTCGGTAAGCGGGGGCCAAGGCTGGCTTGAAGGCGCGCATTATAGGGGGAAATGGCCCGGGCTGAAACCGTGGGTATCAGCCCAGGCCTATTTCCATTTACGGGACAGCCCCCAAAGCGGATGAATCCCGGCAAGCAGCAAGGTTCAGCGCGCAATCTGGAAGGCGATCGGTTTCACACCGTAGTGAATGTCCTGGGGGCTTGCGTCCAGCGCATAGCCCAGGTTCACCGAAAAGCCCAGCCCGCTCAGCCCGGTGGTGCTGCCGCGCAAGCCGCGGATGATGGTGAGATCCTCTACCGCGTCCAGCGTCCCGGTCCAGGCCGGCACCATGGTGCCCACGCCCCGGAACACCGGCCAGTTGCCGACACTGTTCAACATGAACTGCTTGCCGTCACTCAGGGTCGCCAGCACAAAAATCCGGCCCGGCTTGCCAACGTGCGCGGGGTCCAGGTTGATCCTGCCTTCCACCGTGATGCGGTCGGTGGCAGTGAAGCTGCTGCTCGACCGGGTCTCCGTATCCAGTCGGGTGTGTCCGGAAAACAGCGCGGCTGCAAGCGTGCC
>JBIIWM010000044.1:0-14385 GCA_044338875.1 Pseudohongiellaceae bacterium
GCTGGTAATCGGCGATGATTTCCGGTTTGGCAAAAATCGCCAAGGTGATCATGCGCTATTGCAGCAGATGGCAGAACAACGCGGCTTTGAGGTGATCAGCGTGGCTCCCTGTTGCAGCGGAGTGGAACGAGTAAGCAGTACCTTGATCCGGCAGTATCTGCAGAGCGGTGACTGTGCACGTGTGGCCGAGCTGCTCGGTCGAGCCTACAGCATCAGCGGAGAAGTGGTTTTGGGCAGGCAACTGGGGCGCCAGCTGGGAGTGCCCACTGCCAATGTAGGAGTCTTGGCCCGTTCCCTCCCGATGACTGGAGTATTTGCCGTACACGTTGAATGGAACAATTCCACATACCCGGGAGTGGCGAACATCGGCTACAAGCCCACGGTCAGTGACGAGCGGGTTCCTTCACTGGAAGTACATTTTCTTGATTTCGACCAGGATCTTTACGGCGACCGTATTCGTGTCATGTTCCTGTACAAGCTGCGCGATGAAATGAAATTCAGCGGATT
The DNA here is from genome assembly GCA_044338875.1 of Pseudohongiellaceae bacterium. Taxonomy (GTDB): domain Bacteria; phylum Pseudomonadota; class Gammaproteobacteria; order Pseudomonadales; family Pseudohongiellaceae; genus CAILUG01. The sequence continues at coordinate 508 of JBIIWM010000044.1, forward strand.
GGAACAACTGAAACAACAGATTGCACAGGACATCGCTCAGGCGCGTGAAGTTCTTGGAGCATCGCAGCAAGCCACCGCTGCGAAAACAGTGCTGGTGACGGCATGAATAAGGTCGTGGCAAGACAACGCGAGCTATCGTTTCCTGTAATTGGCCTTGTCGTCACGGTGATAATCGTGCTTGATCAAATAACCAAATACCTGTGCGATACCTATCTGCCATATGGGCAGAACCTGCCTGTGGCTCCAGGGTTTGATCTTTTGCTGGTCTATAACACCGGTGCAGCGTTCAGTTTTTTGAGCGAAGCGGGTGGCTGGCAACGCTGGATTCTGGCTGGCATTTCACTCACTGTAAGCAGTGGTATTGCAGTTTGGCTGTGGCGGTTGCCGAAACATCAGCTATTGTTGGGTTTTGCATTAACCCTGATTCTGGCGGGTGCGCTGGGCAATCTGTATGACAGGATCGTGTTTGGCCATGTCATTGATTTCATCAGTGTGTATTTCATGGATTGGCGCTTTGCTACATTCAACATCGCTGATGCAGCCATCAGTATCGGGGCTGCGCTGTTGGCCCTGGATGTGTTTATCGGGAAGGATACAGATGCCGCGTCCTGATTCATCCAGTTTGCTCCATGTTGTCCAGCTTGATGAGACTCAGCCCTCAGCTGCTTCAGAGCCGGTATATGCTTCTGATCAAGTAGGACCAGGCATGCGCGTGACCTTGCATTTTTCCCTGGCGCTGGAGAGTGGAGAACTTGTCGATAGCTGTTTTGACAAGGCTCCAGCCAGTTTTGTCGTGGGAGATGGCAGCATGCTGTCCGGATTTGAACGTTCTCTGTTTGGACTTGAAGCGGGTGCCAGCCATGAAGCTTGCATCCCTCCCGCACAGGCTTTCGGCCTACCCAATGCAGATAACGTACAGGGATTTCCGCGCTATCGCTTTCCGGCAGATTTGCCATTGTGTGAGGGCTTGCTGATCGATTTTGCCGACAGCGCCGGCAACAGTCAGGCCGGAGTAGTCAGAAAATTCGACAGCACCCGAGTGGAAATTGATTTCAATCATCCGCTGGCGGGCAAATCCATAGTGTTTCGCGCAAAGGTGCTTGGCATCGAATCCGGAGTTTGAGAAATGGACAAGACGCAGGATCAAGCGAGATTTGTTATTCAACTGGCTAACCCCAGGGGTTTTTGTGCTGGCGTGGATCGAGCCATCGACATCGTCAACAAGGCGCTTGATATGTATGGCTCTCCGATCTATGTCCGGCATGAAGTGGTGCACAACAAATTTGTGGTGGAAAGCCTGCGCCTGCGTGGCGCCATTTTTGTGGATGAATTGGCCGATGTGCCGCATGCTGCCCCGGGTGCACCTTCTCCTATCGTGATCTTCAGTGCCCATGGGGTTTCCCGGGCAGTGAAGAAAGAGGCCGACCTGCTCGGACTGAAAGTATTTGATGCCACCTGCCCTCTGGTAACGAAGGTGCACATGGAGGTCTTGCGTTACAGCAGGTCGGGCCAGGAATGCATCCTGATCGGTCACGCCTTCCATCCGGAAGTGGAGGGAACCATGGGCCAGTATGACGAAAAACATGGCGGCAGGATTTATCTGGTAGAAGAAGAGACTGATGTCTTGAAGCTTGAAGTGCGTGATCCGGCACGTCTGGCGTATGTCACGCAGACCACGCTCTCAATGGATGACACTTCCCGTATCATTGATGCGTTGCATGAGCGTTTCCCCCGTATCAAGGGTCCGCGCAAGAAGGATATCTGTTATGCGACCCAAAACCGTCAAGACGCAGTGAAGCAACTGGCTCTGGAAAGCGAGTTGGTACTGGTGGTCGGTTCGCCCAATAGTTCCAATTCCAACCGTTTGCGCGAGCTTGCCGAGCGCAGCAAGTGCCGGGCCTACCTGATCGATACCGCTGATGAGATTCAGGACCTGTGGCTGGAAGACGTAAAGAAGGTAGGAGTCACCGCAGGAGCCTCGGCTCCCGAGATCCTGGTGCGGGAAGTGATCCAGCGTTTGGTGGAGTTGGGGGGCCAGGAACCGCAGGAAATGCAGGGCGTTGAGGAAAACATTGTGTTTTCAATGCCAAGGGAACTCCGCAACCAGGTTCCATGATAGAGGGTATTCTGATAAACGGTATTCCCATAAAGGGTATCGTGATGGTATTCACAATCCCCGTAAAATCTTGCAGCCAGTCACTGGAACTGCTGGCGGGATCACTTTATTTTCAGCCCAGCAGTCTAGTCTGGATCTGTAAATTCAGGCTTGCACTATAATAAACAACATATGTAACTGCTTGCCGGTTAAGGACGAAATTCAAAGTGAGGGTGAGGGTGCTGATCAAGGTTAAGACCCCAGGATCGAATGCCAGTGGTTTTAGCTTGCTGGAGATGCTGATTACCATGACGATCCTGGCGATCATCATAACCGTGGCGGTGCCAAGCATGACTGAATTCACTTCCAATCAAAGACTCATAGGGGCCACGCAACAGGTTTATTCCCATTTACAGCAAGCTCGCTCCGAATCCGTGGCACGCAATACCACTGTATATGTCAATTTTGCAGAAGATGGTACTGCTTCCTGGGAATATGGCGTCAGCAGTGTTACGAGTGCATGCGATCTCACTGTTACCGCCGCTGCAACTGCCAATGCATGTGTCCTGGTAATCGATGATGGAGATGGAACGGTTGATCCTGGCAATGGCTCTGTTGATACGGGAGATCTTGTGCTGATGCGCTATACAAATGCCGATTACCAGGGCGTGCTAATGGATACAGCCAGCTTTTCCAGCGGCACCACCCAATTCTTGTTTGACCCAACGCGCGGAACTTCAACCTCCGGCCAGGTTAATCTTACTGGCAGCAACGGCAATGACTTGCGCGTAACAGTAAGCCTGCTGGGCCGCGTTTCCATCTGTACACCGGACGGCAGCATGACTGCGTACCCGGATTGTTGAAGATTATGAAATCCAGCAACCAGAGCGGATTTACCCTCACCGAATTGATGATCACGATTGCGCTCGGCATGAGTGTGATCAGTTCGGTATTGCTTGGTTATCTTGCGACCTATACAAGCTCCATGAACACCATGGCTGCGAGCAGGCTCAACCAGGAGCTGGGGACACTCATGAGCGTGATGGTGAGTGATTTGCGCCGTGCCGGTTATACCTCGGATTTTGATTCGGCAGATTTTCCTGCCGACAATGCATTCGGTGTGGTCGATTCAACCGGACTGGAAATTTTCGACAGCATGGCCAGCAACACCCAGCAGGCTGCTACTGGCAGTGGCACCTGTATCGTGTATTCCTATGACCGGGACGAAGATGGTGTGGTGGACGTTGATGAACTCTCCGGTTTTCGTCTCAATACCGGTGTTGTGCAAATGCGCACCAGCGGTAATGCCGCTGATCCTGATACCTGTGCCACCACAAACAACACCTGGGTTGATCTCACCGATGACAGTTTTGTGACCGTCAGTGCGCTCACCTTCAATCTGGCAGATTCACAATGCCTGAACACGCGTGAGCCCAATACCATTGATGATGACACTGATGGTACGGTCGATAACATGGAAGAGTATGACTGCTACGAAACAGCGCCTGTAGCGGCGAGCGGAGACATTACCGTGGAAACCCGGCAGATCACCATCACAGTGACCGGCAACCTGAATACCGATGCCTTCGTCAGGACCTCATTGACGCAGAACGTGCGTGTGCGCAATGACTGGGTGAGGGTACGTTGATGGGTTTGCCGCTCTTGGACAGGAACCTGGTCAAGTTGAAGCCCCAGCGTGGAGCAATCACACTGGTAGTTTCCCTTGCCATTCTCATGCTCAGCACCATGGTCACCTTCAATGTGTCCAAGGCCATTCTGATGGAGCAGAAAATAACCAACAATGAATCCCGTGCGACCCTGGCTTTCGAAGCTGCAGAAGCCGGCATGATCCAGGCCATGGCCTATCTGCGGAATGATCCGGATGTGGACCTTGATGGCGTGGTAGACGCAGTATTCGACACCAATGCTGATGGTGAAGGTGACACCAATACGATGGACGTGGGTACAGGCAGTGTGACCGTCACGGTGACTGACTTGTCCGGCAACCTGACTGAATTTGCCATCTCGGCCCAGGGGTTCAGTGATGACAGAAGTGCTACCCGTACAATCAGTCAGGTGATGGTTACCATCAACCCTTTGCCAAACTCTCCTTCCAACCCGGTCATTTCCAAGGGCAGCATCATTATTTCCGGTTCTGCCACCGTCCATAACCCGGAGGGCCACAGTACGATCTGGAGTGGCAACGATATCGATCTGGGGTCCAACAATTCCACCAGCACTGAAGTTCCGGATGCCGCAGATCCGGATTATCCGGGCTGTATGGATATCCCCATGAGTTGTGACCTGGTCGATTCCTCCAACCGCCAGTTGGCTGGTGTCGATATCATCGAGAACGACTCCAGTCTGGGCAGTCTTACCGTAGACGAATTTTTCCAGAATTTTTTCGGCATGAGCAGAAGCACTTACCGTGCGTCGATGGTGACGATAGATACCACGCCTGGCGCTGCCAATGCGGCGATTGATCTGGCGACTCATGAAGTAATCTGGATAGAAGGCGACCATACGTTCAGCGGGGTCACTGTGGGTTGTACTACATCCGTGACTGGCAACAACGTATGCCCTGCAGCGAATACCAAACCCAGCATAGTAATCGTCAATGGCAACGCCTCTTTCAGTGGCACGCCACAGTTTTATGGACTGCTGTTTGTCACTGGTAGTGTCGATGTGGGTGGTAATACAACCGTCCATGGCGCAATGGCGACAGCTGGCAATGCAACCAGTTCGACTGGCGGTAGCCTGGACGTCTGGTATTCATCCAGTGTATTGGGTGGAACCTCTATGGCAGGTGCTTCCACCGGAAGCGCGGGCACTTGGAAGGATTTCTAGGAAATCCGGGAAGCTTGATATGATAATTTCACGCAGACATGGCAAGGGTTTTGGCCTGATCGAAATCCTGGTTACCCTCGGTATCCTCACCGTGGGGATTCTTGGCGTAGCCACATTAAATGGCGTCATCACCCGGCAGAGCCAAGACAACAAGGCCAGAACCGAGGCGATCAGCATAGCGCAATCACGCATTGAATCGATGCGTAACTACACCAACAGTGCGGGCAGCCAGACGGAGTTTGACGCCCTCTATGCAGTGACCAGCGGCTTTGCCAACAGCACGAGCATCACCGGAGTGAACGCAGTTTTCACCCGTACCGAGAGCGTTGCAGCCGGCACCATGAGCAGACTGGTTGCCGTCAATGTTGCCTGGTCTGATCCGGAGGGGAATGCACAGAATGTTACTTTGGATACGGAACTGTCTTATGTGTCGCCACGAAGCGCGGGGGATTCGGCACTGGATGCCGCTCCGGATCTGGTAGCGGCTCCCACCGGGCGAGCGCGCCTGGGTGAAGGAGAATTGCCACAGGATGCAGTAACCGCGTCCAACGATGATGGCACCTCTCTCTATGACCAGGGTGAAGAACGCATGCTGGTTGCGGATGACCAGATCGTGTTGACACTGGCAAACGCCTGTCAAACCGAAGACGGTACCTGCATTGATTTCGTCAGGATCAAAGGCAAGGTTTACATCGATACCGCCACCCAGAACAACCTTGAACCAGGGGAAGTTTTCCTGGTTGCTTCAGATGCGGCTTACTGCGCGCGTTATTTTTTTGCCGATGGCGCAACCGAGCCTACCCCAGTCACGGCGACAACTACTGAAGCCCGTACTACTCCCAACGGCAACTATGAATACTTCAACTACACCTGCTACATCGGTGGTGGCTGGCATGGCAACATCGGCATCATCCTTGCCGGGGGCACAACACAGTCGGACAAGATGTGCGTCGGTGATCCTGTTTCAGAAAATGCCTGGGAACAGCCAGTCATCGCTTCTCGCCGCGTGTATCGTGGCATGCTCTACAAATATGACGACAGCACCGACAGCGGAAAGGAAGAAATTGATGATGGGGCTGGCGGCTCCCTGATCAAATATTACAGCCAGGGTATCGCTGACCAGACCGAACTCCCTGATCCCGACAGTGGGGACCATGGCCATGATTTCGTGATCGCCTCATTGTCAGCCTCCGCGACAGAAGGCAGTAACTGTATTACCCAGAGTCTTATGTTGCGTGCAGATACCGATACGAATAATGACGGCCGGAAAGGCGACCTGTATGCCGGCAATCCTACGGATTTCATCTGTTTGAATGACGGGCTGCTGGATCATCATGACACCGCGGTGTTTGGATCAAGCGTCACCTGCCCTTATGATCCGTCCGATCCACCGTCCACACGGCATCTGGTGTCCGGCTTGATCAGTGTGACTGCGCAGTCAAATGCGGGTAACAACACGCTGATGAGTAGCGTCAATGCGTATACCTCTGATGGTCCTGGCAACTGTTTGATTGCCCCCTATACCCATGATGGCAGCAAATATCATGTGACCTATGCCTGTGACGTATACGACTGGGGTAATGGCTGGAACGGCTATTTGCAGGCCATCTATGATGCATCGGCTATCAGTTGCTCTCCGAACAAGATCAATAAAACCGGTATTACGGCCGACAGCAGTACCGGCAACAATTTCACCAGTTGTTCATTGGGTTCATATGCAGTATTTACCGGGACAGTGAATGCCTCTTCCAACCGGAAATTGACCCGTGTCGCCATTAGCGGCGGCGGGACCTGCACTGTGGCAACAGGCGGCCTCAGTTATGAATGTATTTCCCACAACATTTCCCCAGGCACTTACAGCGGCACGCTGACGTTTACTCCCAGTGGTGGGGTAGCCTGTCGTTCACCGATGACTCAAACCGCTATTCCAGCCGGATATCAGACCCTGAATGTGAATATCAGGGCCAATGCTGGACAGTGTCCTTGACGGCTGGTAAAAACCAAAGCGAATATAGGTGATCTTGCGGTAACAGCTTCGGCAGATGGGGAATATCCGGAAAATGCAAAACAACAAGAACAGTGGTTTCACCCTGATTGAACTCATGATTGCCATTGCAATCATTGGCATCCTGTCGATGGTCGCCTACCCCGCTTATCAGGACAGCATTCGCAAAACGCGCCGTGCCGACGGCATTGCGGCGGCTCTGTCGATCCAGGTGGCACAGGAAAAATTCCGTGGCAGCTGCCCCTACTATGCCCAGTCATTGGGTAGCACGAATACATGTGGAGCGAATGCAGGCGCCAGCACTGTAAGTGCTGACAGCACCAGCAAAGATGGATACTACACTTTGTCTATCGTGGCCAGCAGCGCCACGGGCAATGCCTATACCATCAATGTCGATCCCACGGGAGACCAAGCCAGTGATACAACTTGCGACCCTATGACCATCGCCTACAGCACGGCGAATCCCGCAGGTACCAAAGCCCCGGCAGATTGTTGGTAACTCCTGCAGAAGCAACAGAGGCGGAAGCATTTCTGCCGCATGCGTTCCCTAATTGCAAATCACATTCTTGCCCTGGCTGTTCTCGACGATGCCGTCACCGTCCTCGTCGCGAGCCATGCGGGTTTTCCCGCTAAAACTTACAATCAGTTGCCGTGCCAGCTGCATATCACCATCCCGCGGACAAAATGTGAAATTTCCATTCTGGAAGTTGGTAATGCCACGCGGCGTTAGCTGCAGATACTGCCGGTTCTTGAAAGAATTGAAGCTCAAGGCACCTGTGGCCTTGATTGCCGGATTCCTGAAGAGCAACCGGTCAGCCCCGTTCAGTGCATGATCGGCATTAATGTCAGTGAAGAGGATGTTTCCGTCTCTCCAGCTGCCCTGACAATGCTGGCCGTCATTGCTGCGGCAAAAGGTCACCATCACGTTTTCACTGATGGCACTGAAACGGGCCATCGCAATACTGTTCTGGAGTTCCGTCATCATGTTGCCGACTTCCATTTGCGTGCGACGATAACTGAATAGTGGAGCGGCCAAATTGACCAGCAGAAATGCCAGGATTGCCAATGACAGAACAAGTTCGATCAGCGTAAATCCCCTAATATACGAGCGCATGGACACCTCCTTGTGTCCATCCCAGTTAAGGCCTGATTGGTATTTTTGTAAAGGCGGAATGCTGGGGATTGATCGTCCGTAAAGGGAGCGGCTAGTCCAGTCCCAGCTTTTTCAAACGATATCGAAAAGAGCGGAAGCTCATGCCAAGTTTCTTGGCTGCTGCGGTACGGTTCCATTTGCTGGACTGCAAGGCTTTCTGGATCGCATCGCGTTCGACTTCCTCAAGATGCTTTTCCAGCGAGTAGGCTTGATCTGTTGCCGGAACCGGCATGCTGTTGCCCGCTTGCGGGATGACAGCTTGGAGAGGCGTCAGTTCAAGCACAGGGCTGGCGCCAACAACAAGTTCCGGCATATCGCCGAGGCAGATGATGGCATCGTCTGCAAGTGCACTGGCCCGATGCAGCATGTTTTCCAGTTCACGAATATTGCCAGGAAAAGCATAGTGCTGCATTGCTGCGAGGACTTCTTCATGCACCAATGCCGGCAGATTGCCGGTTTCGCGTGCCACATTCTGCATAATGTGTTTAACCAATTTGGGAATGTCATCCTTGCGTTCGCGCAGAGGTGGCACATGCAATTCAATTACATTGATGCGGTAATACAAGTCCTGGCGCAGCAAGCCGCGCTCTACCTGCTCGGCCAGGTTTTTGTGGGTCGCGCTGAGCAGACGGATGTCGACTGGTATTTCTGTTTGGGAACCTATCGGACGAATGGATTTTTCCTGAATGGCTCTGAGCAGCTTAACCTGCATGTGCAAAGGCAGATCGGCGATTTCGTCGAGAAACAGGCTGCCACCGTGCGCAGCCTGGAACAGGCCAATCTTGTCCTGGTCGGCACCGGTAAAACTCCCTTTGCGATGCCCGAAGAATTCACTCTCCATCAGCTCTGAAGGGATGGCGCCACAGTTGATCGCGATAAACTCCTTGTCCTTGCGCGGTCCTTCAGCATGAATGGCTCGTGCCACCAGTTCCTTGCCACTACCTGATTCTCCGCTGATGAATACCGGTGCCTGGCTTCGGGCCAGCTTGCCGATTTGTTGACGCAGTGCCTGGATGATCCTGGATTCTCCTACAATCTTGTTGAGTACCGGATTGCGGGAATCCTTTGCAGTGGGTTGGCTCAGTTTGAGCGCGCTGGTGACCAGTGCGCGCAATTTCTGCAGGTCCACCGGTTTGGAGACAAAATCGAAGGCGCCGGATTTCAGTGCGGTAATGGCCGTCTCGGTACTGCCATGTGCTGTTATGACTGCGACAGGAAGCTGCGGGTATCCGATTTGGATTTCGCGTACCAGCGTGAGACCGTCTCCATCCGGCAGTCTCATGTCGGTAAGGCAGAGATCGAATGCATGGGTCTGCAGCAGTTGCCGCGCCTCGTCGAGACTCCCTGCAGATCTGGTGCCGATATTCATGCGTCCAAGCGTGATTTCCAGCAGTTCCCGGATATCTGGTTCGTCGTCGATTATCAGTACTTGTTGCGGGTTTGACATGCAATGGCTCGAAGCAATTCAGGCTTCAGCTGATGTTACGGTCGGGATGGGCAAATTGTATGCGGAAACAACTCAAGCCGTCATTTGTGCGACAGTGGAAAATCCTGGCTTGGTTAGCCTCACAGATTTCCTTGCAGATAAACAGCCCCAGGCCAGTGCCACTGTTTTCAGTGGTGAAAAAAGGTTCAAACAATTGATCTATATATCCAGGAGCAACGCCAGGACCCTGATCAATGACATCCAGCACCGGGCAACCGGTCTGTACATGCAAATAGGCATTTAACTGAACAAAGGGCAGGCCAGTGGTTTTCTCACTGTACCGCAATGCGTTGTCACAGAGATTGGTCAACAGTTGCTCCAACTGGCTCTGGTTAAAGCACATGGACATGGTTTTCTGTTCGACCCTGAGCGTGCAATCAATGGGCTTTGCATAACTGTTGCGAAACCGCGAGACATACTGCTCCAGCCAGGACTGCAGCTCGAATACTTCCGGTGGCTGCTGGCGTGGACGTGAGAGCTGCAGAATATTCTCAATGATGGTGTTCACCCGCTGGGAGTGGGTATTTATTATTGCAAGCAGGCGCCGGTCTTCTGCCTCAATCTGTCCGGATTCATTGAGCAGTTGGCATGCATGGCTTATTGCACCCAGCGGATTGCGTATCTCGTGCGCAATACTGGCCGAAAGCCTGCCCAATGACATCAATTTCAGATGCTGGGCACGGCTGCTCAGTTGTGAGTAATCCTCGAGAAAAATCAGGATATTCTTTTCTTTTTCGGTTTGCAGGAACGAAAAGCTGGCAAGTATTTCTGCAGAGCCTGGCGCAACCTGCAAGGGGGGGCGACTTTGATCCGGGTTCGCCTGCCAGAGCTGTAATTGTTGTGCCAGCTCAGCTGGCAACTGCTTCAATGCATGCTCGTCCTGGGTGCCGGGTGTCAGCAACAAATGACGTGCGGAATCGTTGCTATTGAGGATGTCACCTCTGTCTGTCACCACCACAATCCCGGTCTTCATGCGCTGGATGATCTGCTGATTGATCTTTTGCAAGGATTGGATGCTCGCGGCCTGCTGGCGGTTGATCAGTTCCTTTTGGCGAATGCGAAAACCCAGATACTGGAGAGTCAGCGAGGTGGCGAACAGGATCATGCCCAGCATCCCGGCCTGGACGGAATAGCCTTCAACGGCAGGCGTAGTAAAATTCAGGTAACTCTCACTGTAGATCGCAGCAATGGAACCCACTGACGCAAAGAAGATACCGAGTCTGGTGCCAAAGAGGATGCTGCCGGTTGCAACCGGAATAATCAGCAAATGGGCCAGTCCGCTGCTGACCCCACCGCTGGTGTAGCTGATCAGGGTCAGCAGCAGAATATCGATAATCAAAGTGCTGAAATAAATTAAACCCCTGGCATGGGTGCCCGATTTTGCCTGCAAGGGCAGTAACAGCAGGGACAGGGTATTTGCGATGGCATAGAAGGCCCACAGTTGCTCAAACAGCGCTTGATCAACGGATCCCAGTGGCGAAGTGGTTGCGCGGAAGTAGTAACTGAGAGCCAGAATCAGCGACAGCGCCAGCCGGTAAAGGTGATAAATCTGAAAGATCTTGAGGTTCTGCTCGCGCGTTTCTGCATCGGCTGAGGCGGCAAGCAGTCTGGTGTCTAGACCAAACATTCAGTGCTTTTCCAGCCAAGCCTGCTTGTGAGGCTGACCACAGAACCAGTCGTTACCGAACTTTACTGCGGCATTCTCTGGTAGATGGACTTCACACAGGCGACATTTGACTATTTTGAGGGGGATTTTTTTATTGGAGCCGCCTTTTCCATTGGCACTGCCCCTGGAGCTTCCTTTGGCACCCTGGTTTGCAGCATTTGTTGACTGCGTATCGTGCCGCTGTTTCATCAAATAGTTCCTGATCAGGAACCAGGCAATCCAGACAAATATCAGGGTTAAAACAATTCGGATAGGATTCATGGGCTGCTCGTCACTTTTTCCTGCAAACCCTGCCTGCTTTGGTATGCGACTCTTTTGCCAATATGCCGGGAATGTCAGACAATACCTCACCCAAGCAGCATAATCCAGACACAACCAAGTCAGTTACTGGCACCTGCTTTTCACCGCACTATTCATACCAATACTTTTGCTTCATTTTTGCTTGAGGTTACCCTTGGCTTCCAGTGCTTCACCTTCCCGTTTTGTTGTGGTCATGGCCCAGGTAAATCCCTTGGTGGGTGATGTGCATGGCAATACGGAACTCGTCTTGGCAACCGCGAACAAGGCAATGGCCGAATTCAAGGCGGACATGGTCGTTTTTCCCGAGCTCATTCTGACAGCCTATCCTCCCGAGGATCTGTTGTTGCGCCCCAGCCTTGACCCCAGAATTTCAGAGGCCTTGGCGCAGTTATGTGCTGCGAAATTCCCCCTGTATCTTGTGATTGGTTATCCGGGCAGGGAAGGTGGCAGGCTGTACAACATGCTCGCAGTTATCCATCACGGTGAAATCATTGGCACGTACAAAAAACAGCGCCTGCCTAATTATCAGGTTTTCGACGAGAAACGTTATTTCAAGCGCGGTACTGAAGCATTGGTTCTTCCCATCGCAGGCATGCGTGTAGGTTTCACCATCTGCGAGGATTTATGGAAGGGTTACGCAATGGCCCAGTCGGCGGCAGCAGGTGCCCAGTTGATGATCAACATCAATGGTTCGCCCTACCATCTCAACAAAGTTGAAGAGCGTCGCGAAGTAATGCGCCAGCGTGTCACTGAGGGACAGATGCCGCTGATTTATGTAAACCAGATTGGTGGCCAGGACGAACTGGTGTTTGATGGCGCTTCGATGGCGATGAATGCAGATGGCAGCATTGCAGTGCAAGCTGCCCAATATACAGAACAGTTACTGCCTGTACAGGTTTTGGTCGGTGACAGTGTAAGCCTTGAAGCCGGTATTCAGTCTCCGATACTGACCCAGGAAGCCGATCTTTACCAAGCCCTGGTTCTGGGTTTGCGCGACTATGTCAACAAGAACCGTTTTCGCGGTGTCGTACTGGGTTTGTCTGGCGGTATAGATTCGGCACTGACGCTGGCGCTGGCGGTGGATGCGTTAGGCAAGGAGCGTGTGCATGCAGTCATGATGCCGTTTGCTTACACCGCACAAATGAGCATAGAGGATGCGGAGGCCGAAGCACACATTCTGGGGGTGGATTACCGGACGATTCCGATTGGTGATGTCTATGCCGGTTTCATGGTGGCACTCAAGGATGAATTTGCCAATCTGCCCATGGATCTCGCTGAGCAAAATCTGCAGGCCAGGTGCAGGGGAGTAATCTTGATGGCGATTTCCAACAAGAAGGGCCTGCTGGTTTTGACTACAGGCAACAAGAGTGAGATGGCTGTAGGTTATTCGACCTTGTATGGCGACATGGCAGGGGGCTTCGATGTACTCAAGGATGTACCGAAGATGCAGGTCTATGCGCTGGCACAATACCGCAACAGTCTTGGTGCCACGCCTGTGATTCCGCAGCGGGTACTGGAGCGACCTCCTTCGGCGGAGTTGGCTCCGGGTCAGGTGGATCAAGACAATCTGCCGCCATATCCGGTGCTCGACAGGATTCTGGAGCTGTATGTGGAACAGGACAAGAGTGCTTCCGATATTATTGCCCAGGGTTTCGACAAGACTGTGGTAGAGAAGGTTGTCAGGCTGGTTGACATCAATGAACACAAGCGTCGGCAAGCCCCGATCGGCGTGCGTATTTCCAAGCGCGGCTTCGGACGTGACCGACGCTATCCCATCACGTCGGGTTGGCGTGTCGGGAACTGACCATAGGCACTCTGCGCACTCAGAGGTACTGGATTCGCGGGTTTAGGCTTGTTTCGGTTTATTTAAAAAATGGCGCAGTATCTGGGCCAGGCACGCGCCTGTCAGTGCAATAAATAACAGGCGCACCACAGGGCTTGGTGTTCCATCGTAAGTCCAGGCGAGTATCGGCCCTGCCAACGCACCAAAGCCGAAGCGCAGGGTTCCAGTGACGGCCGCGGCTGAACTCGCTTGACGCGGAAATTCAATTAGTACGAGCGCGTCGGCATTCACTGCAGAGATGCCAAGGCAGCCAACTATGCAGACAAAGCACGCGACTGTCGGCCACAATCCCAATGCAAAATGCGTTAACAGCAAGAGGAAAAATGCAAATACGGCACCCAGCGCCAGGCCTGCATGCATCAAGCGGCGCGGGCCGTAACGGGAAACGATGCGTACATTGATAAAGTTGGCGAGAATCAGCGCACCTGCCGAAAATGCGAAGAGAATGCCGAATGCAGTTTCACTGACGCCGAACCAGGTGAT
>JBIIWM010000243.1:0-4319 GCA_044338875.1 Pseudohongiellaceae bacterium
CACCATTAACCAGCGCGCGCAAATGTGCGTCTGTATCCACCCTGCTTTCACGTGGAGTGCGATGCAACAGGCTTTGGACAATCGGATCCTGGCAAGCGCGGATATCATCGGGCCCGCCCATCACCAGAAATTCGCCGCCATGCATGATGGAGATCTTGTCGGCAATCTTGAAGGCGCTCTCGAGTTCGTGGGTAACGACGACGATGGTCATGTTCATGCCCTGTTTCAGCAGCAGGATCAGTTCATCAAGCTCGGCGGCCGTGATGGGGTCGAGGCCGGACGAAGGTTCATCAAAGAACAGCAGCTTGGGGTCCATGATGGTGGCGCGTGCCAGCGCTGCCCGCTTGGTCATCCCGCCCGACAGTTCCGAGGGCATCAGGTTCTCGAAGGGCAGCATGTTGACCATGTCGAGCTTGATACGGGTCATGATGCGGATGGTGCTTTCATCCAGATTGGTATGTTCGCGCAGCGCGAGCTGGATGTTTTCACCCACGGTCATTGACGAAAACAGCGCGCCGCCCTGGAAGGCCACGCCCATCTGTTTGCGCAGGCTGTTCACTTCATGCGGGGTGGCGGTAGTCAATTCCGTTCCCAGCATGCGGATACTGCCGGAAGTGGGTTTTTTCAGGCCCAGGATGCAGCGCAGCAGGGTGCTCTTGCCCGCGCCACTGCGTCCCATGATGACATTGATCTTGCCGGCCGGGATGTCGAGGTTGAGATTGTTGAGGATGCGGCGCGGACCGTAATCCACGACCAAATCGCGAATCTCGATGGCATTGCCGTTGCCGCTGCTGTGATTGCCGGGGCTGTTATTGCTGTTGTTGCTGTCGTTGGTGTCAGCCATGGCCTAGAGCTGCTGCCTGAACTGTTCGGCGCTGTCGTACAGCGCGAAAATCTTGTCGAGGCGGGTCAGGGTCAGGACTTGTCCGGCAGTCACGCTGACGTTCAGCAGGCCATAGGCCAGCTTGGCCGTCTTGGCCGTCTGGAAGCCCTCTACCAGGGACGCGATGCCTGAACTGTCAATATACGACACATCCGCCAGGTCAATCAGCAGCGCATGGCCTTCCTTCAGGGAAGCCAGGATCTGTTCGCGCAACCTGGGTGAATAATTGAGGTCGACTTCTCCGCTGAGTTTCAGCAAATCAAAGCCTTCCTGCGCTGTAAGACTGCATTTCATGTTGCTTCCTGTTGAATCTGTATCTGTAACAGCTTCTGCTAAAGCTTTTGTAGCTTCGTCGATGGCACTGCTTTTGGCGTTGCCTGGCTCTTTCTGCTTAAACCACATGTGCGCACCCTTTGGCAGTAGACGTCCGGTAGGGGTGTTTCATTCATTTTCCTTCAATTTTTTTTTCATCTGGAGGACATTTCCATGGCTGTCCTTGCATTCGACCATTTGCACTTCATCCATGATCTGCTTGATCAGGTGACAACCAAGGCCTCCGGGACGCAATTCCTCCAGCGGCCGCGACTGCATGTCTTCCAGGCGGGTCTTGCGAGTCGCAAAATCAGTCAGGCGGAAGGTGATGTTGTCGTCCTGGCTGTGTACTTCCAGGATGATGTCGCCTTTTTCCTCTTTGCCGTAAGCATGCTGGATGATGTTCATGCAGGCTTCACCCACGGCCAGAATGATGCAGTTGGTGACCGATTCCGAGTGACAACATGGAGCCAGAACTTCCCGAAGTTTTTGCCGTACCTGGCACAAATGCTCAGGACTGGCAGGAAACTGGTATTCGAGAATGGTCTTGGCCGTGCTCATTGCCGTGCGCCGCCAGGTCTGGTGTCTTCAATCAGTAGAATGGCAGGGTCAACAGCACTGTAATCCAGCCGTGAAGCTTCCTGTGCAAACTGTTGCAGGCGTTGCTGTCTGGGCATGTGGCGGTGTTTCTCGATCAGGGTCTGCATACTCCCTGGGGTGTCGGGTTGCCGGAGGAAACTGGCCAGTCCTTCCGACAGGCCGTCATTATACAAATTCAGGCTCGCCTCTGCCAGCAAGAAACTCACTTCTTCCTCTTCAAGCAGGCTCTGGGTGATCTCGATGCCATCGGCAATAGCAGGAGCAGGCATGTGTAAAGGGCAGGTGCCTGCGCGCAGACTGAACGGCCTGTGCTAAGCTTCGACGACTTCAGGGACGGCCCTGCTCGACCTTTTTCCCTTATTGCCATGCGTGATATCACCCTTGTACGTTTCAGCGGTTCCGGCTTGCAGGACTATCTCGATGAGGTCGCGCGTTTACGCATCGGCGTGTTTCGGGAATTTCCCTACCTGTACGACGGCAACATGGACTACGAACGCCAATACCTGCAGACCTACGTGCGCTGCGAACAAGCGGTCGTGGTAGTGGCATTTGACGGCGAGGATGTCGTGGGAGCCTCCACGGCCATTCCGCTGCAATTCGAGGAAGACGCGTTCAAGGCTCCGTTTCTGGAGCGCGGCCATGACCCTGCACGCATTTTCTACTGTGCCGAATCCGTCCTGCTGAAAGACTACCGGGGGCAGGGGCTCGGGGTACGCTTTTTTGAAGAACGCGAGGCGCATGCCCGCAGCCTGGGCGCGTTTGATTACTACTGCTTTTGCTCGGTGGTGAGACCGCTGGAGCATCCTTTGCGACCTGCCGGCTACCAGCCACTTGATGCGTTCTGGCACAAACGGGGTTATGTGAAACATCCGGAACTGGGTGCCATGTATCACTGGAAAGACATCGACCAACAGGAGCAGACTTCTAAAAGGCTGGAGTTTTGGTTAAAGTCGGTAGGCATTAACAAAAACACATAATAAATACGAAGCATCGAGGGGAATCCATGTCTGCACCAGACAGCAGGTTGCGTCGCAGTTTTCTGCACTTTTTGGCGGCTAGTCCGCTGTTGACCACATTCGAGGCCTTTGCCCAGGAAGTCGAGGAGACCCTGGGTCAGCGTCTGAAGAATCCCGAAGACGTCCTCAACGTATTCGAAATGGAAGCAGTGGCGCGTGAAAATATCCAGCCGGCGCATCTGGGCTACCTCAATTCCGGCGTCGACAGCGACGGTACCTTGCACGCCAACCGGCTTGGTTATACCCGCTTCCAGATTCGTCCGCGCCGTCTCGTGAATGTGCAGAATATCGATACCTCGATCAAATTCCTGGGTGCTGAAGCCGCCTCGCCGATCATGCTGAGCCCCATTGGCGGCTGTGGCGCCTTCCACACGGACGGTGAAACCGGTGTCGCGCGCGCGGCCGCAGCGAAGAATATGCACATGATCATCTCGACCCAGGCCTCCGATCCCATCGAGGAGGTCATGGCGGCGCGCAACGGGCAGGGCATGTGGTTCCAGCTGTATTCCACCAACAAATGGGATTACACCGTGGCCTTGTTGCAGCGTGCCGAGCGCGCAGGGTGTACCACCGTCTGTTTCACCATTGATTTGCCCGGTGGCCGCAATACCGAAACGGCCTCGATCCTGGCGCGCGAAGACAAGCGTGTGTGCGACGATTGCCATTACCCCGGCCAGACCAAGGCCATGTTTGAGGGCATGAACATGGAAGGCGTGGGCCTGGTGGATGCGGCGCTGACCTGGGAAGTGATCGCGCGCATGAAAGAAGTGACCAAGATGAATATCGTCATCAAGGGGCTGGAAACCGCTGAAGACGCGCGTGAAGCCGTGAAATACGGTGCCGATGGCATCATGGTGTCGAACCATGGTGGCCGCGCCACGGATACCGGCCGCGGCACCATCGAATGCCTGCCGGAAGTCATCGCGGCAGTGGGTGGTCGTGTTCCGGTGTTGGTAGATGGCGGCATCAGGCGTGGCACCGATGTATTCAAGGCGCTGGCGCTGGGTGCAACCGCCGTAGGTGTTGGCAGGCCTTACTGCTGGGGATTGGGCGCCTTCGGCCAAGCCGGCGTCGAACGCGTGCTCGACCTGCTCAACCGCGAATTGGCCATCTGCATGCGTGGCAGTGGCGTGACTTCCGTCAGCGGCGTAGACAGCGCGTTCGTGCAGGATGCGGGTCAGCGATATCCGGACCTGCTCGCCGACGAACTCAGATAGAGCCAGCGGCATTCAATGTGAGGGGAGCAGCATGTCAGGCATCAAGCGCCGTGAGTTCATGGCACTGTCGGCAGGAGTAAGTGCGATGGCTGCCAGTGCAGCAAATTCGGTAACAGCACAAAGCCTGGACGCTTCAAGCCTGGACAGCTCGGGTCTCGTCGTGTGCATGCATGGCATCACGTCCGATGGTTTCGATTTCCGTACCACGATGGAAGGCTGGGCGCGCGCCGGCATCGTGGCGGTGGAGCCGGATCTGGTCAAGGCGCGGGAATTCGAGACTGCCAATGGTCC
>JBIIWM010000244.1:0-4312 GCA_044338875.1 Pseudohongiellaceae bacterium
AGAAGGAAAAGCATCTGATGGCAGAGCATTCCAAAGAACGCTATGACTATCATCAGGCGCGCAAGGAAGAGGAAAAGCGGCTGGAAGAACAGCGGCGTGCGGAACGTGTCGCACTGGCCAAACAACGCAAGGAAGCGGCAAACGCCGCTCTCGCTGTGGCAGGTGCCAGCGCTGTCGCCGATGCAGACAGCGCGGCCAAGGCCGCAATCGCGGCTGCAATGGAGCGCGTGAAAGCCAAAAAAGCGGCACAGCCAACGACTACAGATTCTGCTGCAGCACCCGCAAGCATTCCCGCACCTGATTCGGATACCAAGGTATGAGCAGTCCTGCCATCAACAGCTCACCGCATGAACACCAGGGTCACTCCACCAGCCAATTGATGCAGCAGGTGATATTGGCCTGCGTACCCGGCTTGGCGGCGCTCACCTTGTATTTCGGCTGGGGTACCTTGATCAATCTGGTCTGGCTGTGCCTGTTGGCGCTCATACTGGAAGCGGCAGTGCTCTATCTGCGCAGACGTCCCATCCTGTTTTATCTGAGTGATTGCTCAGCCCTGCTCACTGCAGTGTTGCTGGCACTTGCCTTGCCCCCTACCGCACCCTGGTGGCTGGGGCTGATTGGCATCACGGCCGCCATTGTCATGGCAAAACAGTTGTACGGCGGCATGGGCTATAACCCGTTCAACCCTGCGATGGTGGGCTATGTTGTATTGCTGATTTCGTTTCCGCTCCAGATGACCCGCTGGCTGCTGCCAGAAGGCGTTGGCGCCGCACTCCCTTCCTTCGTGGATTCCCTGGCCATGTTCCTTGGGGCTGAACCAAGTGCCGGCATTGACGCCTTCACGGGCGCCACTGCACTGGATTCCTTCCGTCAGTTTCATGGCGGCCAGCTGATCAGCGAATTCTACGAACGCTATCCGGTAATGGGAGTCTGGTCTGGACTGGGGTGGGAATGGGTGAATGCAGGCTTCCTGCTGGGCGGTTGTTATCTGCTCTACAAAAAAATCATTGGCTGGCAGATTCCGGGATCAATGTTGCTGGCCATCACAGTGCTGTCGATCCTGTTTTATGACGGAGGCAGCTCTGCCAGCCACGGGTCACCGTTGCTGCATTTATTTGGTGGCGCCACCATGCTGGGCGCATTCTTCATTGCTACCGATCCAGTAACCGCCGCAACCACGCCACGCGGAAAATTGATCTATGGGGCGCTGATCGGTGCGATGGTGTATTTGATACGCAGCTGGGGCAACTACCCGGACGGAGTCGCGTTCGCGGTACTGCTTGGCAATTTCGCGGCGCCCTTGATCGATGCCTGCACCAGACCACGCAGCTATGGCCATGGGAAATAAGAGGCACATGCCACATGAGTGAAGACAGCGAAAACCCCGCACGCTCCATGCGCCGTCACAGCATACGGCTGGGACTGTTTGCGCTCGGGTGTGCGCTGCTGCTTTCGCTGGCCAGCATGTTCACAGCCGACCGCATTGCGGAGCAGAGGCTGCTGGCTGAACGACTGGCGCTTGAAGCGGTGCTGCCTGCCACGTTGCATGACAACGATCTGCTGGCAGACAGTTTCACGCTGAGTCCTGGCGATAGCACCGGATTCAGGAATATCGAACTGCTGGGCTTGAGTGCCCCACGCCAGGCCTATGGTGCGAAAAAGGATGGCCACAGCAGCGGCGTAATACTGCCAGTGGAAACGGCTGAAGGTTACAGCGGTACCATCGTGTTGCTGGTAGGGCTGGATCGCGACGGCACCATCACTGGTGCGCGCGTGTTGCAACATAATGAAACACCAGGACTCGGCGACAAGATCGAACATCGCAAATCCGACTGGATTGCGACCTTCGATGGGCGCTCACTTGGGAACACCGAAGAGCCGCTTTGGCGCGTGAAAAAAGATGGCGGCGAGTTTGACCAATTCGTCGGGGCCACCATTACCCCGCGCGCTGTAGTAAGTGCAGTACACAATGCCCTGCTGTTTTTCCAGGCCAATCGCGCACGTTTGTCGGGAGAGTCGCCATGAGCAGATCAATGCACCACCTCGCCAAAGCGGGACTTTGGCAAAACAACCCGGCGCTGGTGCAATTGCTGGGGTTGTGTCCACTGCTGGCTGTCAGTAATTCCGTGGTAAATGCACTCGGACTGGGCGTGGCGACGATGCTGGTGCTCACCGGCTCCAACCTTACCGTGTCGCTGCTGCGCAGCAAGGTGATCCCGGCCATCCGCCTGCCGGCCTTCGTGATGATCATCGCCAGCTTCACCACCTGCGCCGAACTCTTGATGCAGGCCTTTGCCTACACTTTGTACCAAACCCTGGGCATCTTCATTCCGCTGATCGTTACCAATTGCATCATCCTTGGCCGTGCCGAAGGTTTTGCCAGCAAGAATACTCCGCTTGTTTCAGCCTTTGATGGCCTGATGATGGGCAGTGGCTTCACTGCCGTGCTGGTGCTGCTGGGCATGCTGCGTGAAGTGCTGGGCACGGGCTCGATGTTTGCCAATATGGAATTGCTGCTGCCGTTCGCCGCCGATTGGGAAATGCAGTGGTACAACACCGGCAGTCCGTTCCTGCTCGCCATCTTGCCCCCCGGTGCCTTTATTTTCATGGGCTTTCTGATTGCCCTGAAAAACGTCATCGACAAGCAACTGGCCAAACCGGAATTGCAAGCCGAAACGCTCGAAAAAGGCAGCAAACGCGTGCGCGTGACAGGCCAGGTGTGAGCGCTCCAATCGATTCCTGCAGGGACACGGCATGCGGTGCCCCCTGCGCAACAAGACTGGCTCTGCAACATTGAACAAGACTATCCGGACAGAAATATTCCAGCGCCTGCGTGCTGCCAATCCGGCGCCCGCCACCGAGCTGCTCTACACCTCGCCATTTGAGTTGCTGATCGCCGTGATGCTTTCGGCGCAGGCCACTGACGTCAGCGTCAACAAGGCGACAGCCAGGTTGTACCCGGTCGCCAATACCCCAGAGGCCATCTACGCGCTGGGGGTAAAGCAGCTCAAGACTTACATCAAGACCATCGGTCTCTTCAATACCAAGGCCGAGAATGTCATCAAGACCTGCCGCATCCTGATCGACCAGTTTGGTTCACAGGTGCCCGACACACGGGAAGCCCTGGAATCCTTGCCAGGCGTCGGCCGCAAGACTGCCAACGTGATTCTCAACACTGCCTTCAAGCAACACGCGATGGCAGTGGACACGCACATCTTCCGTGTCTCCAACCGCACTGGCATCGCACCTGGCAAGAATGTGCTGGAGGTGGAGCACAAGCTGATGAAATTCATACCGGAAGAATTCCTGATGGACGCACACCATTGGCTGATCCTGCACGGACGTTATACCTGCGTGGCACGCAAGCCGAAGTGCGGGTCCTGCCTGATCGAAGACCTTTGTGAGTTCAAGGACAAGTCCGGGGACTAAGCCCTGCTCTGGTCAACTCTTGCTGTAGCAAACCCTGTGGCCAGAAGCCTTCCCGAATGTTTCCATTTTTGCCGCTTGTGTGCGCACTTTCGCTGGCATTAATATAAGCACAGCTAACTATTCGTATAACTTATTATCTGGCAGAGCAACTTTATGACAAGCGCTCCCCTCCAGACGGCACAATCACTACTGACAGTCACCATGCTGCTGATGCGCAGTTTCTCGGCAGAAATGCGCAGCGGGAACGACAGAATGGAGCCGGCCCAGCTTGGCATCCTGATGCGACTGGGTTTCGGAGTCTGCACCATGAGCGAACTGGCTGAACACCAGTCGGTGCGCCTGCCTACGATATCCCGTTCCGTCTCCGTCCTGGTCAAGGCCGGGCTGGTGAAGCGCTGGACCCCGGAAGACAACCGGCGCACCACGCTGCTCGACCTTACCCCGCAGGGCCGTCGGAAAATGACCAACTACAAGAAAAAGGCGGAACTGCACGTCTCCGGAATTCTGTCTCCGCTCACTGATGCGGAGCGCAAGCAGGTCGATGCAGCCCTTACAACACTGATCAAGGCAATGACACCATGAGCACACAGCAACAGGACGTAATTTCAACTCTGGGTCTGGACGGCAAACGCAAGAAGCATCCCGTTCGTTGGGCGCTTCTCGCCGCAGTGGTATTGACTGGAGGATATAAGGTGCTGTCCCCGGCTTCACCTGATGACGTCGTCGTGGCGTATGTGACCCAGGCCGTCAGGCAAGGAGAGCTGGTCGTCAGTGTGACGGCAACTGGCACCCTGCAACCCACGCGTCAGGTAGATATCGGCAGTGAGGTGTCTGGCATCATTCAGGAGGTGTTGGTGGATTTCAATGATACCGTCACCGCAGG
>JBIIWM010000045.1:0-14266 GCA_044338875.1 Pseudohongiellaceae bacterium
CTCCCTAAAGCCGCCTACCCTGAATGATGCGGATCAACACGACAATAATCGCGATGACCAACAACACATGAATGAACCCGCCCATACTGTATGAAGAAATCAATCCGAGCGCCCAAAGCACAACGAGAATTATCGCTATTGTTTCCAACATAAGTGTGTCTCCTGTTTTTCCTCCGGTTGCAGAAACTCTTATACTGCTTATTCAATAAACATGCGTCTGTGCGCTGGAATACACAAGATACGTGGATTAATGCAAAGAAAATCTGCCGATTCCAGGACTATTGTGACGATGTCGGATGCAGATGAATTCACCCTTATTGTGGCGCCGGCCTCCCTCCAGGATCAAAGGAGGAAGGATTCAGCAGGACGTTTGCGCATCTGTATTGAAGACAGTGATGGCGGATCCGCGCGCTAATCGGCTGGTTTGGCGTGCGCGGGGTAGGTTCGCCATGCAATAATGGTGCATGACTAAATTTACCGGAATTACCGCACTGCCCCCCAGCCTGATCCAAGCCACCGAGGCCATGGGCTATACCGATCTCACCGACATCCAGGACGCTGCGCTGCCACTCCTGTTGCAGCGAAAGGATGTCGTAGCACAGGCGCTGACCGGCAGTGGCAAGACTGCCGCCTTTGGCTTGGCGCTGCTGAGCCTGTTGCAACCGGAGCAAATCCGCCTGCAGAGTCTCGTGCTGTGCCCGACGCGCGAACTGGCCGATCAGGTCAGCAAGGAAATCCGCGCCCTGGCCCGCTTCATCCCCAATGTGAAAGTCCTGAGCTTGTGTGGCGGCATTCCCCTTGGCCCCCAACTCGCGTCGCTGACGCACGCGCCGCATGTCGTTGTTGGCACGCCCGGCCGCATCCTTGACCTGTGCGGGAAAGGTGCACTGCGCCTGGACGACTTGCAAAGCGTGATCCTCGATGAAGCCGACCGCATGCTCGACATGGGCTTCCTGGAAGATGTCAGCGCCATCCTGGAATTGACACCGGCAACCCGCAGCACCTGGCTGTTCTCGGCAACATATCCGCCGGAAATCCGTGCCCTCAGTCGCCAGTTCCAGAAACACGCGGTCACAGTGACCATCGAGCGCCAGCATGACGCCAGCGTGATCCAGCAGTTGTTTTATCAAGTGGAAACGGCGGCAAAACCCGAGGCAGTAGTCACGCTGCTGCTGCAACAGCAACCGGAAAGCTGCCTGATTTTCTGCAATACCAAAATCGATGTGAAAGAACTGACCGACTATTTGTGGAAGCGGGGCATCCCGGCGCTCGCACTGTCCGGTGATCTCGAACAACGCGACCGCGATGAAACCCTGGTGCAGTTTGCCAATGGCAGTTGTCGGCTGTTGGTGGCCACCGACGTGGCAGCGCGCGGACTCGACATCAAGGCCCTGCCGCTGGTGATCGCCTTCGAACTGCCCAAGGATACCGATGTCCACACCCATCGTATCGGTCGCACCGGGCGTGCGGGCGAAAAGGGCATGGCACTGAGCCTGGTCGCATCCAGTGAGTTGAGTCGCGTGCCAAAAATCGAGGCGCTGCTCGGCAAACCGCTGGTGTGGAGCAAACTGCCCGGCAAAAGTGCCGGCGCTGCCCTGCCGGCGGCCACACTGCGCACCCTGGTGATTGATGCCGGCCGCCAGGACAAATTGCGCCCCGGAGACATCGTCGGCGCCCTTACCGGCGACGGTGGTTTGCAGAAGGAACAAATCGGCAAGATCGATGTATTTGCCACCCGCTCTTACGTGGCAGTCGCACGCGAGCTGGCAGACACGGTGATGGACAAGCTGCGCGCGGGCAAGATCAAGGGGCGCAATTTCAGGGTGCGCAAGCTGTAGGCCTGGACAAAGGAGTGCACGATGAAAATCAAATCAGACCAGTTCCGCGTCAGGCCAGGACAACAAGTAAACCTGGCAACACACCTTACTCGCGTTGATCCGTTCTACAGCGATAAAGACGAATACGCAAAACTGCTGGGCAAGAAAATTGATGAACTCAGTCGCATTCAGCACATGCATTACGCGTCGGATCGTTACTCCGTGCTGCTGGTGTTCCAGGCCATGGATGCCGCCGGCAAGGATGGCGTGATCCGGCATGTGTTGTCCGGTCTCAATCCACAGGGCTGCCAGGTCTTCAGTTTCAAGCATCCGAGCGCCACGGATCTCGATCATGATTTTTTGTGGCGCACCAATACCTGTCTGCCTGAACGCGGCAGGATAGGTATCTTCAACCGTTCCTATTACGAGGAAGTGCTGATTGTCCGGGTACATCCGGAAATCCTGCGTGCGCAAAAACTGCCGGAGCCAGTGCTGGATCCTGGGCAGATCTGGCCTCAGCGTTATCGCTCCATCAACGACATGGAGGCACACCTGCACCATAACGGTACCCGTATCCTCAAGTTTTTCCTGCATCTGTCCAGGGATGAGCAGAAAAAACGCTTCCTGGAGCGGATCGACAATCCGGAAAAAAACTGGAAATTCAGTGAAGGGGATTTGCACGAACGCGCGTACTGGGATGAGTACATGCAGGCCTACGAGCACTGCCTCGGTGCTACCAGCACCGCGGAAGCACCGTGGTATGTGGTGCCGGCAGATGACAAGGAAAATGCGCGACTGATCATTGCCGACATATTTTTGGAAATGTACCGGACGCTCGATTTGCACTATCCCGTAGTCAGCCCGGCACGACAGCAGGAACTGCAGGGGCTGCGGGCAAGACTGGAAAGCAATTAGCCGGGGTAGCCGCCGGGTTAATCGAGAGAACCTTGTTTAATCATCTTGTCGAACTGGTCGATTGGCATGGGTTTCCCAAACTGGGAGTGCTGATAGGACTTGCAGCCAGCTTCGTGCAGTAATCCCAATTGCTCACTGGTCTCGACTCCATCTGCCATCACATCCAGTTCCAGGCTGCGAGCCAACGCAATGATCGCGCGTACCAGGGTACAGTGGATTCCGATGGCTCTCAACGCGCTCATGACCACTATGGAATTCTCGATACTCTGCAGCAACAGCCCCTCGGTTATTTCCAGCTTGAGGCGTGTCTCGTCGATGGCATGGCGTGCAATCAACGCTTGTACTTGCGCCACAAAATCGGCCTCGTGGAATTGCGTCGCACTGACGTTGATCGACAGGACGAGATTGCGGGTCACTTCATTCTGTTCCCAGGCCTTGAGCTGCGTGCAAGCTGCCTCCAGCGCCCACGACCCTATCGGCCCAATCTGACCGGTGGCTTCCGCCAGTGAATTGAATTCCACAGGAGCTGCCAAACCCAGCACAGGATGGTTCCAGCGAATCAACGCCTCGGCCCCCCGGCAATGCTGTGAGCCATCCATCTGGATCTGGTAATACAACTGGAATTGTTGTCTATCAAGAGCCATGCACATTTCCGGCTCCAGCAGCAGCTGCGCGTTCACTAGATCCTGCATTTTCTGATTGAAGCAACATAGTCTGCCTTTCCCGGCAGTCCTGGCCTTACGCATCGCAATCCCGGCTCGCTGCAGCAACTCTTCGGTCGAGTTGCTGTAATCGCTGAAAAAGGTTGCACCTATACTCGCGCTCCCCCTGACATCGTGGGTTCCCAACTGATAGGGCTGACTGAGAGCGACAAGGATTTTCTCACTTATGGCTTTTACCCTGCACACAGTGGCAACTGGATGTGCCTCGAGATTTTCCAGCATCACGACGAACTCTTGATCATCCAGCCGCGCTACCGTATCGCCATTGCCAACACAGGCAAGCAACCGCTCCGCGATCTGCTGCCGCTGCCTGTCCCCGGCATAATGGCCGAACGTGTTGTTGATATCCTTGGAATCATCCGGGCCGATCAACAGCAAGGCCCCTTCCTTGCCATTGCGGGCGCTGGCGATGAGCGAGTGGTGGAGGCGATCCTTGAGGAGATGACGATTGGGCAAGCCGGTGAGCAGATCGAAAGCAGCGAGGGTTTCAGGTTCTGCTCCCGACAGCCCTTGCGCGTTCTGCCTGAACGCCAGCTCGTCTTGTGCGATCAGCATTTCTGCCGCACGCTTCAGTTGCCCTGAATTCTGCAAGGCAAGCTTCTGATTGGATTCGAAGCCCAAGAGTAATTTTGCTGCCCGCTGTTCTTTCTCCAGGCCGGGAAAAGCACTTTCATCGTGGGCCATGACAAGGTCGTCAATCCCCGTCTGGAGTTCATTCATTTCTGAAGTCATTTGATCGGCACAGTTTTCTCAATTAACCAGACACAAATATGAGCGTTCAATAAATGTAAAACAGAATTAGTTTGCACAATCTGGCAGTGTCTATCTGTGCGGTACCACACCATTGCCTCCTGCAAGTTCTCGATATGCACCATTTTTGCACCCTGACGCCTCCCCTGCACCAAACCAGCACACGCTTCTGCCTTTCATCCTCCCAAATGGCCCTGTAATGGCCATTCACGGCTGCCCTGTTCTGGCGCGCCCTTTGCAACGTCTGCATAACACTCAACTCTGGAAGAACAGATGTTCCCCGCCACACTGCCCGGAAACGGGATTTTTGATGAAATGCTGCTGGCAGATGGCCGGGTGCGCGACCATTACGCGTCGTACCGGGATTGGCTGAACCAGCGCCCACTCGAAGAAATGGAACGCAAGCGCCGTGAAGCGGAGCTGCTGTTCCACCGCGTCGGGATTACGTTTGCTGTCTATGGCGAATCGAGCGGTACCGAACGCCTGATTCCCTTCGACAGCTTGCCGCGGGTGATTCCGGCCCGGGAATGGAGCTGGCTGGAAACCGGCATCCGCCAGCGCGTGCAGGCGCTGAATATGTTCCTGCACGATATCTACCACGATCAAGACATACTCAAGACCGACCTCATTCCGGCCGAGCAGATCTTCAGCAATGCGCACTACCAGCCCTGCATGCAGGATGTGAATCTGCCCAACTCGATCTATGCGCAAATCAGTGGCGTTGACCTGATTCGCGATGACAAGGGCGAGTGGTATGTGCTGGAAGACAATCTGCGCACTCCTTCCGGAGTCAGTTACATGATCGAGAACCGCCGCATGATGATGCGGTTGTTTCCGGAACTGTTTGCCGGCAATCATGTAGCCCCGGTGGATCATTACCCCTCGCTACTACTGGAGACATTGCGCCAAAGCAGTCTCGTCAGCCACCCGAATGTCGTGCTGCTTACGCCGGGGCGCTACAACAGTGCTTACTTCGAGCACGCGTTCCTGGCACAGCAAATGGGCATTGAATTGGTCGAAGGGCCGGATCTGTTTGTGAAAGACGGCTTGGTCTATATGCGCACCACTGCCGGTCCGCAGCGCGTCGATGTAATCTACCGCCGCATTGATGATGACTATCTGGATCCGCTGGCGTTCCGCCAGGATTCCATGCTCGGCGTGCCTGGCTTGTTGTCGGTGTATCGTGAAGGCCGGGTCTCAATAGCCAATGCAGTGGGCACTGGTGTCGCCGATGACAAATCGATCTATCCCTATGTGCCGGAGATGATCCGCTTTTACCTGGACGAAGAACCACTCCTGAAGAATGTGCCAACCTGGCAGTGTCGCGATCCCGGGCAACTGGCATATGTGCTCGAGCACCTGCCCGAATTGGTGGTGAAGGAAGTTCACGGCGCCGGCGGTTACGGCATGCTGGTCGGCCCCCTGAGTACACGCGCGCAAATTGAAATGTTTCGTGCACGCCTGCAAGCGCGCCCCGACAACTATATCGCCCAGCCCACGCTGTCGTTATCCACGTGCCCGATCTTCACCGAAACCGGCATTGCACCGCGGCATATTGATTTGCGCCCTTACGTGCTCAGTGGTCGCGAGATTCGCATGGTGCCAGGCGGCTTGACCCGCGTGGCAATGCAAGAGGGCTCACTGGTGGTGAACTCATCGCAGGGCGGCGGCACCAAGGATACCTGGGTGCTGGAGGAATCATCATGCTAAGCCGGACTGCAGCAGAACTTTACTGGTTGTCGCGTTATCTGGAACGCGCCGAAAACACCGCACGCGTGCTGGATGTTGCCTGGAACATGTCGCTGATTCCGTTCTCGGTAACGGCCCGCGACGAACTCAGCACGCCGCTCGCCATCAGCGGTGCGCAGGCACTGTACCGGGAGCGTTACGGACCGGTGCAGGTGCAGAACGTGCTGCACTTTCTCACGCTGGACACGGATAACCCGGGCAGTATTTACAACAGCCTGCGCATGGCGCGCGAAAATGCCCATGCCGTGCGTGGCAAGATTACTGCCGAGATGTGGGAAAGCATCAACACCACCTGGATAGAACTGCAGGAGATGAGCCGCACCGGCTTGCCCAGTATCGGCGTTACCTCCTTCTTCGACTGGGTAAAGCAGCGCTCGCATCTGTTTCGGGGTGCTGCCTACGGCACCATCATGCGCAATGATGCCTTCCGTTTTTTGCGGGTTGGAGTGTTTATTGAACGCGCTGACAACACTGCCCGTATCCTGGGTGGCCGCGAACTGGCAGATACTTCTACCGGCAACACCGCAGTGGAATTTTATCGTTGGAATGCGCTGTTGCGCTCGGTCGGGGCGTTTGAAGCCTACCGTGAAATCTACAGCGACAGCATGCAGTTTGAAAACGTGCTCGAACTGCTGATACTGCGTGCCGAAGTACCGCGTTCGCTGCGCTCCTGCGTCCAGATGCTGTGCGAGCTGCTGCCGGCGATCGAGGGCAATGCAGGAATCAACGCCAAACGGCAGGCTGCAGTGTTGTTCGCGCGTCTGCAATACGGCGATATCGATCACATCATGGAGGTCGGCGTGAACGACTACCTGAATGACTTTCTGCGCAGGATCAACGCGCTGGCAGATACGCTGCGCCAAGAATATCTGGAGGTAATATGAAATTGTCGATCAATCATCGCACCGAGTATTGTTATGAAACTCCGGTATCGCACAGCACGCAGTATCTGCGCCTCACACCGAAATCCTCGGCACGCCAGCGCATTCTCAGCTGGGAACTGGAGATGCCGGAAGCTGCCAGCCGCAGCACCGACGGCTTTGGCAATATCCTGCATGTACTGACCATGGACCACCCCCACGATGGCATCACCATCATTGCGCGCGGCGAAGTGGAGATAGTGGATGAATACATGGAGGACAATGACCACCGCCTGTCGCCGCTCGTGTACCAACGCTTCACACCGATCACCAAGCCTGATCCTGGCATCAATGCCTTCGCCCAGCGCTTTGCAGGCGCGCCCAAACTGGAACAGTTGACGCAACTCAGTGCCGCCCTGCTGGAACTGATGCCGTATGTGCCGGGCTCGACAGTGGTCAGCAGCACCGCCAGTGACGCCTTTGCCAATGGTCGTGGTGTTTGCCAGGATCATACCCATGTGTTCCTCAGTTGCTGCCGTGTACTGGGAGTACCGGCCCGCTATGTCAGCGGCTACCTGTATACTGACGAAAGCTCGCATGTCGCCAGTCATGCCTGGGCGGAAGCCTGGCTCGGTGAGCGCTGGCATACCTTCGATGTGACCAACCAGGCCTGTGAACCCACCCATCACCTGAAACTCGCGGTAGGACTCGATTATCTCGATGCGTGCCCGGTGCGCGGCATTCGCTATGGTGGTGGTGTGGAAAGCATGCATGCCTTTGCACTGGTTGAACGGCGTGACTGGCAGTCGGAGCAGTAAGCTGTTGCAATAGCACACGCAAAGAATTCAGGAGAACAAGCAATGACCTATTGTGTAGCCATGCGCCTGGCATCCGGCATGGTGTTTTTGGCCGATTCCCGCACCAACGCAGGGGTCGATCACATTGCGACCTTCCGCAAACTCCACCGCTTTTGCCAGCCCGGCGAACGCATGCTGGCGCTGATGGGCTCAGGCAACCTCGCCACCACCCAGAGTGTGCTCAGCTTGTTGCGCACCCGTCTTGGCAACGATGCACCCAACTTGTTCAACCAGGATTCGATGTTTCACATCGCCGAGCTGATTGGCGCCACTGTGCGCGAGGTCATCAATCGCGACGGCGGCAACGAACAGTCGGCGGTGGATTTTGGTTGCAAGTTCATCATTGGCGGCCAGATCAAGGGCCAGGACATGGAGCTGCTGCTGGTTTATCCGGAAGGCAATTTCATTCAGGCCACGACCGATACGCCATATTTCCAGATTGGTGAAATCAAGTACGGCAAACCGATTATCGACCGGGTCATCACGTACAACACGTCACTGGAACATGCCATGAAGTGCGCACTGCTCAGCATGGATTCGACCATCCGTTCCAACATTTCGGTGGGCATGCCGCTGGATCTGCTGGCTTACCGGCGGGACAGTTTCACCGAAGGTGAATATCACGACATTGGAGAGAGCCATGTGGGTTATCAGCACTTGCGTGAAGCCTGGGCACATGGTCTGCGCCAGACCTTGAACAATCTGGGTGAGCTGGAGTTTTAATCCGGAAATCCGATCCAAAAAAAACCCCCGCTGTTGCGGGGGTTTTGTTGTTTGCCTTGGCCAACTTTTGGCTGGGTTCGGCGTAGAGCGAACGGCTGCTTAGAAGGAGGCTTTCAGACCTACGAAGAAGCGACGGCCGAGGGTGTCGTAGTAACCACCGTTGAAGCCACCTGTGGTAGGCAAGCTGTAGCCAGTTGGAGCCTGGCAACCGGCAGCACCGGTACATACTGAAGCCAGGTTGGTGCCCGGGGCATAGCCACGGGTGCTACCTGATTCTTCTGGTTCAACGTCCAGCAGGTTGGTGATACCACCGCGCAGCGTCAACGTCTCATTGATATTCCAGTTGGCGGAAAGGTCAAAGATGTTGTAGCTGTCGGTTTCGATTTCAGTGGTAGGCGTGTAGCTCAGCAGAATGCCTTCGCCGCCACCGCTTACGCTGGCATTGTTGGCAATGATTGCCTGTTGGCTTGCATAACCAGCCGACCATACGGACGGCAGGTGACGCCAGCGCAGACTTACACTCCAGGCATCCTTGAAGTAGGTCAGGGAGCCGAACAAGCGGAAGTCATACGCGCCAGGGTTGGTACCGGAAAGGTTTGGTCCCAGTGAGCCAGACCAGTCGGTTTCTACGTCGTAGGAAGCAGGGGACTGCTTGGTACGGTAGTAATCCAGCCAGGTAGCCTGCAGGCTCATGCCCAAACCGCCGGGCAGATCTACACCCAGATCTGCAAGTTCTGCAGTCCAGTTAAGACCGATGTCCATACCGGAAGTTTCGATAGTGCCCTGGTTGTCGTAGGACAACGACGTGGTCAATGCACCACCGGTAGCGGCGTTTCTTGGCAACAGCTTACAAGCCGGTGAAGCAGCTTGTGCAGCAGCTTCGGTAGCGTTGGACACGAGATTCGTGCCAAAGCAACGGTAGTTGGCATAGTCAACCGAGTACAGCATGATGGCTTTGTCGATCTCAACCTTGTACCAGTCCAGGGTCACGGACGCGCCAGCCAACCAGACATTTTCCCATGGGGAAGAAGCGACTACACCGAAGGTCCAGGTGTCGGCAGTTTCTGACTGCAGGTTCGGGTTACCTTCCTGTTTGACCCAGTTGAACAAACCGCCGCCGCCGCCAGAAGCGTCAGCAACGTTGTAGAACTGGTTCGCAGCCGTAGCACCCATCATCGCCTGGCAGATCAGCTTGGCGCTCTGGGCACCTGCAGCAGTCTGGCCGGCAGCCAACAGGGGCTGGGTTTCTGTGGGGTTCAAGACGGGGTCAGTACCTGCACCGCCGGCGCCATAAGGAGCGCTGGAACGCAGACCGCAAGCATCACCAAAGTTGTTGCCGCCGATCTGGAAGATTTCCTGTGAACCCAGGAACAGTTCGCCGATGTTCGGAGCACGGGTAGCGCGGTTGAAACCACCACGCAGACGGGCCCAGTCATTGACCTGCCAGTTGATCAGGGCTTTCCAGGTGGTTTCTTGGTCGGTGTGCTCGTAATCGGAGAAACGGGCACCCAATTCGAGTTCCAGCAGCTCAACGCCAGTCACACCGGAAATAACCGGGATCAGGGCTTCAGCATAGAAATCGTCAACCGAAGTGGAAGCATCCATGTAACCGGTAGGATATACACCGATAACCTGGTCAGTGAAGGAAGAAGTGGACTGCAGGATGTCAGGCACGAATTTCGCGCTGTTCTGACGATTCTGGTAACCAATGGCACCACGCGCTTCACCGGCAGGCAGATCCATGATGGAGCCCTGCAGGTTCAATTCAATGATGTCCTGGGTGTTCTGGGTACGAGTCTGCAGATCAGCTTTCACTGCATTGAAGCAGTCTTCGGACAGCGCAGCATCACCAGCAAAGTAAGTGTTGTAGAAACCACTGGTACAGGTAACGTCGGCTGCACCGAAACCGGCTGATGCACCGTTCTGGTTGCCGGAGACAGCCGCATTGCGACCGTAGTCAGGCAGGGCGATCATCGCACGATAGCGAGCCAGCGACAGGTTGCCGTAGGCGTTGTTGTAGGTAGAAGACTCACCGTGGGAAACATACGCTTCACCGGTCCAGTCACGTACCGGCAATTCGAAGTCGATACCGGTTTCTACCTGCCATACGTTGTTGGTGTTGGACGTGCTGCGACCGGGCAAGCTGCTGTCGGGGTTCCAGCCTGGGATCCAATCTGCATTCTGCGCGGAACCACCTGTGAAGAAGCTGGTACGCGAGTTCAGCAATACAGCCAATTCAAGCGGAACCGGGTGCTGTGCGCCTGGCTTGCCAGTAGCGATGAAGCTCGGGTTGGCAAACGCTGAAGGATTGGCAAGCACGCTGGCCACTACCGCAGCATCGCGGTAATTCAGGCTCGGATTAACCGGGCTGTCGGTGGTCGGGTTGAAAGGAACCTTGCCTTCCCAACCGAAGATTGCGTTGGTACCGAACAACAGGGTTTCGGTCTTGCTTTCAGCCAAGGTTGCGCGGGTGGTCAGGGTAACAGTGTCAGTGATGTCGAATTTGCCTGAACCAAAGAACGAGTAACGTTCCTGCGGTGCACTTACCAGTGCATCGTCATTGTGCCACTTCAGACCGTTGATAACGCTCTGGCTGCCAGGAATGGAGCTATCCAGTACTTTGGACTGGAAAAACTCATCATAGCCGCCGGCGTATTTGGACAAGCCAGCCTGCGAGCCATTTACAAAAATGGTGCCGTTGGCGTTGAAGTCAAACTGACGGAACAGGTTGCCTGAAAGCGGGCTGAACACGTTGGTGCCAGCTGGACGCTTGGCAAACAGTGCATTCACTGCAACCGGTGAGGGGCAGTCGAACGTACAGAACAAGTGGCTGGTGCCCTGCAGGAAGCCGAAGGTGCCAGCGGCGTAAGGATCGCTGTAACGGTCAGTATAGAAATCACGTTCGATTTCCAGTGCTTCTTTGCGGCTGTAACGCTCAAGACCGAAAGTCACGTTACCGCGACCATCAGCAAAGTTTGAGCCCAATACTGCGGACAGGCGATTTTCGTCGCCGTCGCCAGCTTCGGTAGTACCGTACTGGGTGTCGATTTCCAGGCCTTCAAAATCGTCACGCAGGATGAAGTTGGTTACACCACCCACAGCGTCGGCACCGTATACGGCAGAGGCGCCACCGGTGATGGTTTCAACACGCTCGATCAGCGCAGACGGGATGCCGTTGATATCGGTCACCATCAAGGCGTTGATAGGGGTAGGACGTTTGCCGTCTACCAGTACCAGGCTGCGGTTAGGACCAAAGCCACGCAGGGAGATCGATGCAATACCAACCGAGTTTACAGGAGTGATCTGTACGTCACCCTGTGAGGTGGTCGGGGTAGCAGCCGGGTTGTAGGTCGGCAGTTGGTTCAAATAGGACTCGATGTTAAGTCCGGTCTGGCTTTCAAAATCGTCAGCTTCAACGGTAACGATCGGGCTGTTGGACTGGTAATCGCGACGTACGATGCGCGAACCGGTAATGACTACTTCTTCGAGTGCTGCATCGTCCTGGGCATATGCGCCAGGAGCGATTGCTCCCAGAAGCATGGCACCAAGTGCTGTGGACACAGATGCAGACAGCAGTGACCGCCTCAACATATATGGTTTATTGGACATTTAAGATCCCCTGTTTTACGGATGGATGATTGGATATATCAACATTAAAACGTTTAACACCGGCGCTTCTCCCACGATGCGCCGGGCGCGCAGGCTAAAAGCCTTGGAGGGCAGAGTCAACCCCAAATATGACCCACGCAGGATTTTATCCGCAATAAAAAAATGGATATTGACTGTAACAGGTTGAATTTACGATATTAAATAATTTTTCATAAAAAAAAGACGGCGAACCAATTGGTTCGCCGCCTCGGCATTACAGGACTCGATCTGTGCTTTTTAGAAGCTTGCTTTTACACCCACGAAGAAGCGGAGGCCCAAGGTGTCGTAGCGCGGCTGCTACTGATGCGGACACGAAGAACAAAAAAAAACGGCGGACCCTGAGGTCCGCCGTTCGAGGTACTGCTTGTTGCGTTGGTGTCGTCAGTCACCAATCCTGCTTAGAACGAGGCTTTCACACCGATGAACATACGACGACCGATGGTGTCGTAGTAGCCGCCGTTGAAACCACCCACGCTGGGCACCGCGTAACTGAACGGGGTGAGACAGCCCGGTGCCTGGCCCTCGCAGTACGAGCTGAGCGCCTTGTCGACGGGACGACCGGGGTTGTACTGCGTCTCTGGCTCAACATCGAACAGGTTGGTAACACCAGCGCGGATGGCGATGGTCTCACTGAAGTTCCAGTTGGCCGCCAGGTCGAAGATGTTGTAGGCATCGAGTGGCTGTTCCGTGATCGGGCTGTAGTTCAGGATGATCCCGGGAGCGCCAGCCGTAACCGCTTGATTGTTGCTCATGCGAGCCCTGGTGTTGGCCATGCCCACTGAATCGACTTCGGGCAGGTGGCGCCAGCGCAGGGTCACGCTCCAGTTATCCATGACGTAGCTCAGGTTACCGAAGAGACGGAAATCATAAGCACCACCCTGCGTACCAGTCAGGTTGGGTCCCAACGAGCCGGCCCATTCAATCTCGGGGTCAAACACACCGGGAGATTGCTTGGTACGGTAGTAGTCCAGCACCGTGGCGTTTACGCTGACACCAAGACCGCCGGGCAGGCCAAAACCCAGATCCGCGAAGTTGGCAAACCAGTTGGCGCCAATGTCGAAACCGGAGGTTTCGATAGTGGCCTGGTTGTCATACGAGACCTTGGTGCTGAGGGCAGCGCCGTTGTTCTGGTCACGCGGCATCAGCTGGCAACCTTCGGTCGCCGCCTGTGCTGCCGCTTCCGCCGGCGAGGTGACGATGCGGGTACCGAAACAGCGGTACTGGGCGAAGTCCAGCGAGTACTGCATGATGGCGTCTGTGATTTCCACCTTGTACCAGTCCATGGTCAGGTTGAGGCCAGTCAGCCAGGGATTGTCTATCGGCGAGCGCAGCACACCACCGAAGGTCCAGCTGTCGGCAGTCTCGGACTCGAGATTGCGGTTGCCTTCCTGCAGTACCCAGGCGAAACCACCACCACCGCCCGGCTGCACCACGTCTGTGCCAGCGTTGTAGAAGTTCTGCGTGGCAGTCGGGCCCATCAATGCCTGACAGATCAGGATGGAGCTGTTGGCCTGAGCCTGGGACGAACCAGCCGCAATGAAGGGTGGTACTTCGGTCGGGGTGGTCTTGATCGGGTCGGTTGCCAGTGTCGTACCACCGCCACCATAGGGCGAGTTGGAACGAATGCCGCAAGGATCACTGAACGCGCCACCTCCGGTGAACACTTCCTGTTGGTTCAGGAACAATTCGCCGAGGTTAGGTGCGCGCGTGGCGCGGTTGAAGCCACCACGCAGACGTGCCCAGTCGTTGATCTGCCAGTTGACCAGCGCTTTCCAGGTAGTCTGCGCTTCGGTCTCGCGGTAGTCGGAATAACGGGCACCGAGTTCGAGTTCCAGCTGCTGGATGCCGGTGATGCCGCTGATCACGGGCACCAGGGCTTCCACGTACCAGTCGTCAACCTTGGTGCTGGCATCGAGGTAGCCAGTGGGGTAAACGCCGATCACCTGGTCCGTGAAGGAATCCTGCGACTGCAGGATATCCGGTACGAACTGGGCCGCGTTGTCGCGCATCTGGTAACCAGCCGCCATGCGCAGCTCACCTGCAGGCAGTTCAATTACGGAACCTTGTAAGTTGATCTCGATGATGTCCTGCTGGTTGGACGCACGCGTCTGCAGCGTGGCGTTGATGGCGTTGAAGCAGTTCTCCGACAT
This sequence comes from Pseudohongiellaceae bacterium, assembly GCA_044338875.1. Classification (GTDB taxonomy): domain Bacteria; phylum Pseudomonadota; class Gammaproteobacteria; order Pseudomonadales; family Pseudohongiellaceae; genus CAILUG01. Next base: position 14,192 of record JBIIWM010000045.1, read on the forward strand.
GGGCTTGTCGCCCGCGAACAAGGTGTCGTAGAAGCCGGAGGTACACTTGAAGTCACCCACGCCGAAGGCCGGACG
>JBIIWM010000046.1:0-14189 GCA_044338875.1 Pseudohongiellaceae bacterium
TCAGCCACTGGTCGCAGAAAAATGGACAACCAACTCCTTGTTGCTGACTGCCGATCAGCACGTGCCTGCGCTTAAAAGTTTCCGCGCCATCATGCTCGACGTAGGTAATGAAGACGGCCTCGAAGCTGCCAACACACAACTTGCAGCTGCGCTGACCCGTCTCGACGTGGCACACGGCTACGAGATTTATGAAGGCAATCACGGCAACAAGGTGGGACTGCGTTTTGTCGGGAACGTGCTGCCGTTTTTTGCAGGGCAGTTGGACGCCGAATAAGCCCCAAGCGGTGCCCACTTGCCTGGAGTGACTGTGGCGTTGGCTGCCGCGTGGGTTCCTGGTTCATTTTTCCTGCCTGATGCGCAGCTGTTCCTTCAGCTGTTCCTTCAGATAATCCTTCTGCTGCATGTGGTTTTTTTCCTTGCCGCCCTGATTCGCGTGCCATCGCCGCTGTCACCGGCAACACAGGATTAAGGTCAAAATCCCGTAACAATTCAGGGTTACCCCGCATTGCCCTTGACGGTTTGCGCCTGCTGGAATGGCACATCATCAACAGCGCGCAATTCCTTTCGCCAAAGAGGCATGGAGTGGGGCAGGCAGCGAACAGGTCCCATGGCAACCGTATGCAGTCCCCTCTGTTGGGCATTGCTGCCAGCCTGTTGTTCATCATCGTAATCGTTGCTGTCCTGGTCAAGTTCGGCGCGCATGAACAGGTCCTGCGCTTGCTGGCCTGGTTTGAAACACAGGGCACCTGGGCGCTGCTGCTGTTTACGCTGGTCATGGCTGCGGTTGTGGTGCTGGTATTGCCGGGCGTGTTTTTTACCACCGGTGCCGGGTTTGTGTTCGGTCTGGTCGAAGGCAGTTTTTGTGTCATCGTGGGCACGACACTCGGGGCAACGCTGGCGTTCCTGATCGCCCGATACCTGTTCGGGCAGCGTGCCAGGCGCTTCATCATGTCTCACAGCAAGCTGCAGCTCGTCAGCGAGGAGCTGAGCGCCAATGGCTGGAAGATCGTCCTGCTGACACGCCTTATCCCGTTTTTTCCCGGCAAGATTTCCAATTATTTTTTCGGTCTCACCGAGGTTCCATTGCCCGGCTATGTCGGCGGATCCCTGCTGGGATTCATCCCGTTCTCTATCCACAACGTTTACCTGGGTTCGATCGCAGCCGACCTTTCTACCTTGGGCCAGCGCAACCTGGAACGTTCACCCCTGGAATGGAGCCTGTATGGCGCCGGTTTTGTCGTGACAATTTTTGCAGTCGTTTATCTGAATCATCTCGCGCGCCGGGCACTCGCCCGCTACCAAAAACAAGACAACACCAAGGGGGATTCCCGGTGAACTGGATGAAGTGGCTGCCCTGGCGTTTTCTTGTGCGCCACGTCGCCCGTAAACAAGGTTTTCTCGATCCGATTGCACTGATGGCGCGCCTGCATAACTTTGCCCAGCCGTCCGAAGTGGGCGAGCCGATTGAATTGCTGCGGGCCGGGGTTATCTTCCATGCGCGTGGCCTGATCAACAGCCGTGTCATCCAGCATAACCTTGACTGGGTATGGCCATATTGGATCGAGCGCCAATTCGATCCTGAAGACGATTCCTTCATTCCGCGCGCCTTTTCCATCACACATATCAACCTGACGCACCGCAATTGGACCGCGATCGGCTATCCGGATTGCGAGGAATTGCCAATCGTTGATCCACGCGGACTGTTGACGCCATTCCTCGATGGCTGGTCGCTGGATGGCTGGCTGCTGGCAGATGATGGCCGCTGCCTGTTGCCTTCGCGTGCGGTCGACTGTCAGCAACAGCTGGATTTCGCACGAGGGATCCGCGTTTCGACCAAGACCGCTCTGGGAGGGCTCTCCCTGGACAGCAGTGCGTGGGTACAACTGGAAGCAGGGGTGCCCGTATGCAAGCTGCAGTTGCGCGCACGCGTCGATGCCAAGGCCTGGCTGGTGCTGGCACTGCGTCCACAAAACCCCGAGGGTATCAGCTTCATCCATCAGGTAAGCCTGCTGGATTCACGCAAGGGCTGGCTTATCGACGATTCCCGGCATGTTGAATTCAGCATGGCTGCCCAACGTCACCATGTGTCTGACTACCGGCATGGCGATATCTACATCCACCTCAAGGATACACAAGACCAGCAGGACGGCGTATGCAACGTTGGGATGGTGACTGCGGCCGCGCTATTCCCTGTGAGGGCAGGGGAAGAAAGCGAAATCACCGCGACGATACCGTTGGCGACAGCGGCCAACGGCAAGCTGGTCGGCAATGCCTGGAATATTGCACAGCGCAAGTGCTGCCAACTGATCTGTCCGGACCCCCATTACCAGTTTCTGTATGACGCCGCGATCAGTTCGCTGATCCTGCATTCTCCCGGTGATGTGTACCCCGGACCCTACACCTACAAGCGCTTCTGGTTTCGCGATGCAGCCTTCATCATCCACGCATTGCTGTGCGTCGGGCTCACGGAACGTGCCGAAAGGGCGCTGGCACGCTTTCCGGCGCGACAGACGGTGCTGGGGTATTTCAGTTCCCAGGAAGGCGAGTGGGATGCCAATGGCGAAGTACTCTGGATACTGCAGCGCTACTTCGCGCTGACCGGCAAGACGCCAACGCATGAGTGGCATGGTCCGATGCTTCGTGGCGCACGCTGGATCATGCGCAAGCGCCTGTCTGATGAGCTCGGCGTGCCACACGCCGGTCTGCTGCCTGCAGGTTTCAGTGCTGAACACCTGGGTCCCAATGATTTCTACTTCTGGGATGATTTCTGGGGCATCGCCGGCTTGCAGGCGGCAGCTGCGCTGATGGGAGCGCGCGATTCAGCGTTCCGCCAGGAGTTTACCCAAGCCGCACGCGTCTTCTGTGCTGCGGTGGACAGCAGCCTGGCAAGCTGCGCACGGCGGTTGGGACGTGCAGCGATGCCTGCCTCTCCCTACCGTCGTCTTGACGCCGGTGCCATAGGGTCGCTGGCTTTTGGTTATCCGGTGCAGCTCTGTGCACCAGACGATCCGCGCCTGCTTGATTGTGTCGAGTTTTTGCTGGAGCGCTGTTTTGTCCATGGTGCGTTCTATCAGGACATGATTCATTCGGGTCTCAATGCGTACCTGACACTGCATGTGGCACAGGTACTGTTGCGTGCCAACGATCCACGCTACCTGCAGTTGATGGATGCAGTCGCTGCACTGGCCTCGCCAACGGGGCAGTGGCCGGAAGCCATCCATCCACGCACGGGTGGCGGCTGCATGGGTGACGGCCACCATGTCTGGGCCTCAGCCGAATGGGTGCTGATGGTACGCAACTGCTTTGTGCGGGAAGAAGGTACCAGTCTCATCCTGTGCGGCGGCATCCCTGCACGCTGGCTCGAACAGGACAGCACGATCCGCTTCGGACCCGCGCCCACTGCGTTCGGAACTGTCCACATTAGCATTAAAGCAGGTGCCGGCATGCTGCCCACGGTTGAATGGCGGGGCGACTGGCATGGTGCTGCTCCCTCACTAGAGATACGCCTGCCCGGCTTCAAGCCCGTTTGCCCAACGCCCGATCCAGGCTTCGTTGTTCTCGCCAGGAATGAGGCTTGACGCATGAATATTCTCATCTTCACCAATACCTTTACCCCGCACGTAGGCGGTGTTGCGCGTTCGGTGACGGCATTTACTGCCGAATATCGCAAGCGTGGGCATCGGGTACTGATCGTGGCGCCACGCTTTCACAACATGCCCGAACATGAAGTGGACGTGGTACGCGTGCCCGCGATCCTGAATTTCAACGCCAGCGAGTTTTCGGTCGCACTGCCGCCACTGACCGGGCTGGGGGAAAAGTTCGATGCGTTCGAGCCCGACCTGGTTCACTCCCAGCATCCCTTCCTGCTCGGCATGACCGCGCTACGCTTTGCACGTTACCGCAAGCTGCCGCTGTGCTTCACCCATCACACCCTGTATGAGCAATACACCCACTATGTGCCCGGCGACTCGCCGGCGATGAAGCGATTTGTGATTGAGCTTGCCACACGGTATGCCAATCTGTGTGATCAGGTGTTTGCTCCCAGTGACAGTGTGCGGTCGCTGTTGCATACAAGGGGGGTTAATACTCCCATTGCCGTAGTTCCAACCGGCGTGCCGCTGGAACATTTTGCGCACGGGGACAGGCACGGCATGCGCCAGCAGCTGGGAATTCCGCAAACAGCATTTGTGGTTGGACACATGGGTCGGTTGGCGCCAGAAAAAAACCTGGGGTTTTTGACCGAAGCCGTCATTAACTTCATGCGTGCGCAGCCGCAAGCGCATTTCCTGCTGGTGGGCACCGGACCTTGCGAGCAAGCCATCAGGACTGCGATAGCCCATGCAGGCCTCGACACGCGTCTGCATCTGGTTGGGACCTTGCAGCAGCAGCCACTGGCCGATGCCTTGCACGCCATGGACGTATTTGTGTTTGCCTCCAAAAGCGAAACCCAGGGCATGGTACTGACGGAGGCCATGGCTGCAGGACTTCCGGTGGTCGCACTTGATGCTTCGGGTGTGCGCGAAGTGGTCGTCGACGGAAAGAATGGGCGTCTGTTGCAGGAACAAGGCATGGAATCCTTCAGTGCCGCGCTACAGCAGGTGGCTGGGCTGGCAATAACGCAAAAGCAGAAATGGCAACAAGCTGCCCGTGCAACAGCGGAAACCTTTTCGATGCCACGCACGGCAGACAGGGCGCTGGCGAATTACCAGACACTCATTGCACAGGCGCGTGCCAGCGCCGGTGAACAGGTGCATGACGGTGAAGATCTGCTGGCCTGGATCAAGACAGAGTGGGGTATCCTTAAAACCGTGGCCGGAGCGAGCGATGCGGCGATGGCTGCAGTGATGAATGCCGTGCTGGACAGCAGGGATTCGGCTGCCCGTGATTCGGCAGGAAAGGAAGGCTGATGCTGCCTGTAGCTGCACACGCCAACCCGGTGAGTAGTCCATGATCGGCCGCATCGAGGTGCTGCTGCGGCGATTCCGGCGCTACTTCAGTCGCAGTGTCTGGCTCTCGCGCCTGTTGCATCTGCCAGTCTCCGAGGGAGCCCCGACGCGGCCTGGACTGGTGCTGATCCAGATCGATGGTCTGTCGCAATCCCAATTCGAGTACGCCCTGCAACAAGGAAATCTGCCGTTCCTGAAGCGACTGGTGCTGCGTGAACACTATCAGCTGCATGCCCATTATTCCGGCTTGCCATCGACTACTCCCGCAGTCCAGGCCGAGTTGTTTTATGGGGTCAAGGGAGCAGTGCCGGCGTTTGCCTTCAAGGAACGTGCAACCGGGCAAATCGTGCGGATGTACGAACCCGGCGCAGCCGCGCGGGTCGAGAGCCGGATCGCCGATCTTGGTCATGATGCATTGCTCAATGAAGGCAGCGCCTACTCCGACAATTTTTCCGGGGGCGCGGCAGAAGTCCATTTCTGTCCTTCATCAATGGGTTGGGGACCCGCGCTGCGTGGTGCCAATCCGCTGGTCTTGCTTACCTTTTTGTTGGCCAATTTCTACAGTCTTGTTCGCACGGCAATCCTGTTGTTGCTTGAATTTGGATTGGCGCTGTTTGATTTTTTCCATGGGTTGATCCGTGGACAGGACTTTCTCAAGGAACTCACCTTCATTCCCACACGGGCCGCGATCGCAATTCTGCTGCGCGAACTTTGTGTGATTGGCGGCAAGATTGATGTGAGCCGGGGCCTGCCTGTCATTCATCTGAACTTTCTCGGCTATGACGAGCAAGCGCATCGACGTGGTCCGCGCTCGCTGTTTGCCCATTGGACCCTGAAGGGCATCGATGATGCAGTGGCGCGCTTGTGGCGTGCTGCCAATCATGCAGCATGGCGGCACTATGAAGTCTGGATCTATTCCGATCACGGCCAGGCCCTTGTGTCGCCCTATCAGGAGGTGCAGGGCTACAGCGTAGAGGCAGCGGTAGCGCAAGCGCTGGCAAAGTTGAACATCAGCTTCACACCGGCTGGCGGTCGATTGTTTGCACAAAAAGCCATGGCAATCGGGCAAACAGCAGGGGCAAGGAGCTCGGGCGAACAGACTGCACGCGTGCGGTTGCTGGGCGGAAACAAAATACAACGCTTGTTCTCCGTGCTGGAGAGAAATAACGCGAATGCAGAAACGCATTCCGCGATTGTGACGGAGTCAGGCCCGGTGGCGCATGTCTATTTTCCGGAGCCACTCCGCAAGGAAGACTCTGATAGGGTGGCGTACGAACTGGCGCACACACACCAGATACCCGTGGTACTTGCCGTGGCAGCGCGGGGCCTTGTGCATGCCATCACTGCAGTGGGCGACTTTGAACTTCCGCGTGACAGTGCAACGTTGTTTGGCGCGCAACATCCGTTTATCGACTCCATCGGCGCCGACCTGGTGCGCCTGTGCGAACATGCAGATGCCGGTGATTTTGTCCTGCTGGGCTGGCGTGACGGCAGCAAGCCGCTGACCTTTGCCATCGAGAATGGAGCCCATGGAGGACTCGCCCCTGAAGAGGTCAATGGTTTCGCCTTGCTTCCCGCAGACGCGCTATTCGCAGAACGTGAAACCGGGTATTTGCGCCCTGTTGACCTGCGCCAGGCTGCGCTCCGGCATTTGGGACGTCCAGGCATGGAGTCGGTACCCTTGCGTAAACGCAGTGTCACCACCAAATCCGGCACCCTGCGCGTGATGAGTTATAACGTACACAGCTGCATCGGCATGGATGGCAAGATCGATCCCGCACGCATTGCACGTGTGATTGCACGCGCAAGGCCCGATGTAGTGGCCCTGCAGGAACTTGATGTGGGGCGCGTGCGCAGCCATGGACTCGATCAGGTCCACTTGATTGCGCGTTATCTGGAAATGGAATTTCATTTTCACCCGGCCTTGCATCTTGAGGAAGAGCGCTACGGCGATGCGATCTTGTCGCAACTTCCACTACGCCTCGTGAAGAGCGGCTTGCTGCCGGGTCTGGCAGACAAGCCGACACTTGAGCCACGCGGTGCACTCTGGGTGGCCATTGATTTGGATGGGCAGGAAGTCCAGATAATCAACACGCACTTGGGCCTTTATGCGCGTGAGCGCATGGCGCAAATGGATACTTTGCTCGGCAGTAGCTGGTTGGCGCACGCAGAGTGCCAGGGGCCGGTGATACTGTGCGGCGATCTCAATGCACAACCAGCATCAATGGTTTGCCGCCGCTTGGGCGAACGCCTCAGGGATGTCCAGCTGATGGCGCAGAACCATCGTCCAAAAAGCACATTTACCAGCCGCTTTCCAACCCTGCGCATCGATCATATTTATGTCAGTCCCGGTATTGCAGTAAGCAATATCGAGATCCCTGATTCACAACTGGCGTGCATTGCCTCGGACCATTTGCCTCTGGTGGCTGAGGTGGTAATTCACCAAGTGCAACCCGCTGTGTAAATATTCAACTGAAGCCCCCCCGTGGTTTTCAAGTATTCACCCGATGGTTTTCCTGCCTTTTTTCACCAAAAATGTTGCATCCACAATCGCATGAAACGACTTAACGACTTAACGACTGAAAGGTGCTGCAATGGGCGTTATTACGCTACCTGTTCTTTCAAATTGTTCCAATAAGCAACACGGCTTTTTTGCTGCACATCTACTGGTGCTGGCGGTTGTATTTCCGCTGCAGGCAACTGCACAACCTTCAAGCACTCGTGTCACCGGCTATGAGCTGACAGACCTTGGTACTTTTGCGGGTGGCGACTCCAGCGGAGCCTGGGCACTGGCCGATACCGGGACTGTAGTTGGCTGGGCGCTGGATGCTTCTGGCAAGCGCCATGGCTTCGTAGCGTGTGATGATTGTGTCATGCAAGACTTGGGCATCTTGCCGTTTGGTGACGACAGCGCGGCTACTGCGATCAGCAATAATGGCCAGTATATCGTCGGCTTTAGCGAAACCCAGGTTTGTTGTCAGGTCATTGGTCCTGAGGGCCCCTTTGACATTCCTTATCCTTACAAGCATCGCAGGGGCGTGCTCTGGGCAGGCGAGACGATGGAGTCGCTTGGAGCCCTCTACTGCAACTGCACTCCGTCAATCAGGGTTCTGATGAGTGAAGCCCATGGTGTGAACGATTCCGGCCAGGTAGTCGGGTTTTCACGCGTGCTCGCGTGGAATTCCGATCATGTCTTCCACTGGCAAAACGGGGCAATGACAGAACTGGACGGCAGTCCGTTTTATCCATTGGGCCATCGTGCCTTTGGAATCAACAATCAAGGCCAAATTGTCGGGGAATTCCAAAACGCGACTTCTCTGGACGACTACTTCGCATTCATCTGGCAGTCAGGAGTCTATGAGCTGCTGCCGCATTTGCCGCTGTTTGACTCAAGTACGGCCGTAGCCATCAATGCACAAGGTGAGGTAGCGGGTTGGTCCCACAATGGCACGCAAGGTTCTCCCGCGCCGAGTGCTGCCGCCCTCTGGTTCGAAGGCGAGGTTACAGCCATTGGCAAACTGGACGGCGATGCAAGCAGCCGCGCACTGGGTATCAATGACATTGGGCAGGTAGTGGGCTGGTCAGGAGTATCAGGCAATTCACGTGCGTTCCTGTGGCGCGACGGAGAGATGATGGATCTGAACACCTTGCTGCCACCCAATTCAGGGTGGGCCTTGATCGAAGCGAAAGATATCAACAACGCGGGGATGATCGCCGGTACCGGTTACAGGAATGGCCAATTGCGCGCCTTCCTGCTGAAGCCGCCTTCCATGGCGGCCTCTGAGCATCGTCCGGTGGGAGTTCCCGGTCACCTGCGGTAGCAATCCGGCAGCCGGTGTCATTGCCTTGAAATGAGCAATCAAACGAGTTTGAAGACCTCGATCACCACGGTAAGGTCCCGTTCAGGATGCAAGCCGGCCTTGCACAGGAAGAGCGCTTCGTTGAGCCAGCCATACGGTCCTGACGGTGCGTCAAAATGGATTGCCGTGCGGAAATAGGCCGGTGCCTCGGCTGAAGCCCTGTCGATCATGCCGCGATTGATTACCTTGACCAGGGTCTTGTCTGTCATTTCGATTGCATAAGTGGCCTCGATTTCGGTGACGCCATCTGCCCGTGTACGCTGCCAATCAGCACCACCAGGAACCACGCGGCCACTGATCCCTTCGCCGGTTACTTCGCCACCGGTAATCGGGATGGCCCGGATTTGTCCGCTGGGAGTATCACCCACGGTCATCGCAGCGTCGATCGTTGCCAGGATGGTAAAGACGTATTCTGTGGAAGGTGAGTGTGCAGGCGGTGCGAGCTCACCAGCACCATCGGGGGCCGTAGTACTCTCTTCTTGTTGTACTCTGTTTTGTAGTTGAGCGGCTTGAGGCAAGAACAGCAATGAGCCCCCCAATGCCACACTTGCACCCTTGAGCAGGGAACGGCGTGCAAAAGTTGGCGAGTTGTCGAGCGTGTCTTGTACAAGGTCTTTTGCAACCTTGTCATCCTGTTGTGATGTGGAGTCCATGCGATTCATGATCAGAGCACCTTGTAATAGTGGATAACCACTTTGTCAGCATAGCGTTCGCCCCAGGAGACGAACATCGAGTGGTTGAGCCAGTCATAGGAACCTGCAGGTGCCGCGAATTCAGCCACGGCGCGCATGTAATATTCCTCGGGAGGCACTGCCTCGCCTGCTGCCAGGCGCGCCATGACTTCAGGCGGACCGTGGCGCATGCCCTTGCTGGACACCCTGATCGTTACGCCGTCATCGGTCAGCATGGCGCCTGTCACGTCCAGCAGGTTGATGCCGTCTTTCTGGATGAGCTGCCAGTCGGCCGCCCCTGCTATGGCCGTGCCACGCAAGCGCGGACCTGCAAAGGTACCTGCCCCGATTGGAACGGCTTGTTGGAAACCGCGCGGGGTATCACCAATCTGGATGGGGCGATTGACCTGCACATGCGCGGTCATCAGCCATTCGAAGGTTATGGGATCGGCCATGAAGTTGGTTCTCTAGAGAAGAAAGATGTTGGAGTATGTTGCCGGCGAATCCTTCACTGTTGTCACAACGATGAAATCTTCGCCTTCGATTTTCTAAACTGTGGCCTGCGTGGCAAGACTGAAACCATGATGTTTCAGCGGAAGTGACCTTACCCTGGTGCCGGTAGCTGCAAACAGTGCGTTGCAAAGTGCCGGAATGATCGGAGCTTGGCCGGGCTCGCCGATGCCTCCCCAGAAACCGCCGGTCGGTGCGAGAACTACTTCCACCTTGGGCATCTCGGCCATCCGCAGCACGCGGTAATCGTGGAAATTGCCTTCTTGTACACGGCCCTGGTCAATGGTGATTTCTCCCCACATCGCGGCACTCACGGCCCATACCATCGAACCTTGCAACTGCGCCATGATGTTGTCCGGATTGACGACGTGCCCGCTGTTGATTGCCTGGATCACACGGTGGATCCTGATTTCTCCGGAATCGCTGACCGACAGTTCCACTACTGCCGCACTGAAGCTGCCGTAGGGTTCGGTCGTCGCGATGCCGCGGAAAATGCCGGCCGGTGCCGGGGTATCCCAGCCCGCAGCGTTGGCTGCGATTTCAAGGATATGACGTGACAGGTTGTCCTGTGCAATATGCCGGTGGCGGAACTGGTAAGGATCGGCACCGGCCGCCACGGCCAATTCATCAATGAACTGTTCCCGCGCAAACGGTGTCTGCGACCAGCCTACGGTGCGCCAAAAGCCCAGCGGAACATGAGTGGGGGACAATTTGAAATCCTGGAACAAGTTGGTTGCCTGGTACGGCAAGTCGGTAAAACCCTCGGTCGCCTGGGCATCAATGCCGTCACGCAAGGGTACACCGCGCGACTGATTGAGAATTGAGCCGCTTGCGATCCGCGTCTTCCAACTGACTATGTTGCCATCGGCATCCAGGCCACCCTGCAAGCGATACAACGCTGCGGGGCGGTAGAAGTCGTGCTGGGTATCTTCTTCCCGGGTCCACAGCAATTTCACTGGCGTGTCCTTCGGCAACGTAGCGGCGATCAGGGCAGCAGCCCGGTCATAATCCCCGGTGCCACCGCGACGACCGAAACCACCGCCGGCCTGTACCCGGTGCAAGTAAACGTTTTCCAGCGGCACTTGCAGTGCTGCGGCGACACTTTGCGAGGCGGCTTCCGGTCCCTGGGTAGAGACCCATACATCAACCCTGTCGGTGCCGATCAATACGGTAGCCCCCATGGGCTCCATCGGCGCATGGCTCAGGTAAGGCGTGAAATATTCGGCTTCAACCAGCGTGATGGCAGCGGCCAAGCCCTGGTCTGCATCACCCCGGTTATTCGGGAGAGGGGCAGCGTCAGTGGCATTCAGGTTCTCCTTGAAGTAGGCGAGGATGCTTGCGCTCGACACCTGCTCGTTGCCCTTGGTGTCCCAGTCAATCACCACTTCCTTCAGCGCCTGCTGTGCGCGCCACCAGTTGTCTGCCACTACGGCGATGGCCTTGTCGTCGTCGATGGCAAACACGTCGATGATGCCGCGCCGGCTTTTTGCCGTCGTAGCATCGAAGGTACGCACTGTGCCGCCGAAGACCGGGCACTGCGCCATCGTGGCATAGACCATGCCGGGCAGTTCCACATCCACGCCGTACAACTGGGAGCCATTCACCGAAGCCGGGATATCAACCCGTGGCATGGACTGGCCGATGATGTGCCAGTTTGCCGGGTCTTTCAGCATAACTTGCGCCGGCACCGGCATGGTCGCGGCAAGCGCGGCCAGTGCGCCGAAACCGCTTTGGCGACCGCTGGCGGCATGACTGATGATGCCATTGGCTACGCTGATTTCACTGGCGTCTACCTTCCAGTGACTGGCTGCAGCTGCCACCAGCATGGCCCTGGCGGTAGCGCCGGCATTACGCAGGTATTCCTGGGAGCCGCGGATCGTGCGGCTGCCCACCGTCATCGTGTCGCCCCAGGCGCTTTTCATGCGGATATGTTCATTCACATCCACATATTCAATGCGCACGTTGTCCCAGTTGGCATCCAGTTCATCGGCGACCAGTTGCGGTGCAGAGGTGAGGCTGCCCTGGCCCATTTCGCTGCGGGCATACTTGATCATCACCGAATCATCGGTAGCGATTTCCACCCAGATATTAATGGACTGTTTGTCACCGCCGGCCTGCAGCTCCTGCGCCTTGCCCATGGGAATTTGCAGGCCGATGGCAAAGCCGCCGCCGATGGCTGCGGAAGAAAGGATGAAGCGGCGACGCGATTGGTTGAATGCCTGGTTGTTCATGGGCCGCTCCGTTATGCCTGGTTGCTATCAGGGGTATTGCCAGCCACGTCATGGATGGCGTCGCGTATGCGTTTATAGGTGCCACAGCGGCAGATATTGGTCATCGTGGCGTTGATATCCGCATCGGTAGGGCTGGGATTTTTTTCCAGCAGAGCAACGGCGGCCATGATCTGTCCCGATTGGCAATAACCACATTGCGGCACCTGGTGGCGAACCCAGGCTTGCTGCACGGGATGGGAGGCATCGGTCGCGAGGCCTTCAATCGTAGTGATCTTCTTGCCTGCGGCGGCGGCAACCGGAAAGGAACAGGACCTGACCATCTCGCCATCGACATGCACCGTACAGGCACCGCACTGGGAGATGCCACAGCCGAACTTCGTGCCCTTCAGGTTGAGCATGTCGCGCAGCACCCACAGCAAAGGCATTTCCGGTTCGACATCAATGTCAAACAGCTGGTTGTTGACTTGCAGTTCCATGGTTGTCGTCTCCGGTTCAATAGCCAGCACTGGCCAGGAAAATCTGGAATAGAGGAAGGGGCCTGATGCCACACATTACCTTAACATGGGTGTCAGCGTCGAATTTTCCGGCTTGGGGCCAGGAATCCTACTCCGCATCCTTGTTCGAGCGATAGCCGAGTGCAAGCCAGCCCTTCCAGCGTTCAACGGTTGCCGCGTCTGTGCGGCAGCCGCCATCGCTGGGAATGACGAAACTATCGTCAGCAAGCTTGACCCAGCCGAGCGCTCCACCGGAGCGGCCATCGGTGAGCGGACAGAACATCAGCGTGAGCGTATCGCCCGGCTCAAAGGTGCTACCCGTGATGCCACGACCCACCAGTTGCGGCGGTGCACCACCTTCGAAACTCCACAAGGTTTCGCTGCCATCAGGATTCGCCACGTTGATATAAAGCCAGGAATGCGGATTATTGAAAGCCCAGCGCGCAACGGTACCAGTCATGATGTGCTGGGTATCCCGGTCGAACATGCTGAAGGAATGATGCGCGTCGGTAGTGGACACGAAAGCCAGCATTGTTGCTATTGCGGTCACTGCCCTGGTAATAAGCATTTTCATCGAATCTGCCTCTTATTCTGCATCGTTAGAGAGTGTTGTATTGTAAATTGGGTCGCGGGTTTGACCGGGCAATTCCGGGAACAGTGTCGTGCCGCGTGGATCCTTGTAACCTTCCTCTCCTGGCAACCGGAAGTTGGTCATGCCGTTTTCATCCAGATAGGCATTGCTGCTCTGCTCACACTCCCAGTGCTGCGGACGGTGCCCCACTGCTTCCAGGTTGGTGGCGCGCTTGAACGCATAAATTGCATGCAGCGGTTTCACAAAGGCGAAGGGATCGTAGAAACTTACCTGTACTTCAAGCCGTTCAACCCCGCCCTCGTACTGTTTCAATTCCCAGGCTTCCACTGATTCGAACTGGTTGCTGGTCATGGGAGACCAGCGCGTGAAGTCTGCCGGTAGCAGGTACTTGGTGTGCGTCACCAGCTTGTTGCCGTCCCAGAAGCCTACCGTGTCGCCGAGCCACGAATGAGTGCCATACAGGTTCTGGTGTTGCTGGCCGATGTAAACACGACGGATTGAATTGGCGAAATCATTGATCAGGTATGATTCCTGCGGCAGGTTCACGAATTCGTGCGTGTAAGGTTCAAGCAGCCAGCGCGGCAAACCTGCCGGTTCGCAATGAGTAAGCCGGTCGTAACGGACCTGGCCTTCTTCCTGCTGCTGCCGCCAGCGTTCCTTGTAGGCTGTTTCGTAGCCGGGAGTCAGGACGCCTGCCTTGACGGTCCCCCCGTCCATGCCACCTTCGATGAAGAGATCAAGATGGGTATTGCCGGCCGTTTCCCACAAGCCATCCCAGCGCGGGACGGACATAAGCGTGTGAAGGGTGCCACCACCGGCCTGCTCAAGCAGCCAGGCGTAGTGTGCGTCGGAGGTAGTGAATTCCTGCCCGGGAGGGCTGACTTG
>JBIIWM010000245.1:0-4235 GCA_044338875.1 Pseudohongiellaceae bacterium
CGGCAAAAACGGGTTGTTGGCATAAACAGTAGCGGACCAGATGCTGTCCAGCGCCGGCTGACCACGACGCCCATAGGCATTGGATTCGGTCCTGGCCAGCAACATCTGGGCATACACGTCTGTTCTCTCCGTAAGTGCGTAATCCAGATTCAGGAAGCCAGAGCGTTGCACCACTTCATTGCTGTCCGGACCTCCATTGTGGGCCTCGACCCATGTTGAGTATTCGGGACCACCCGATTGAGTGCGGGTCGCACCTGCACCACTGGCTGATGCGTACTGTCCAAACACGTAGGGCCGCACTCCTGCACCATCATCCGTGAAGGTATAGTTGCTGTATTTGAAACGGGGTGTCGTAATCAGGCCTTGCGGAGAATAGTTCGTGGGATACACATAAGGCATGGTTATCCGCTGTGGTTCGTTCGGTGTGGCGAGCGCGGAAACCCAGTCCGGATTCCTCACGTGGCCCCAATTGTTCCAGTTATCCAGACGTTGGGGGTCAGGTTCAATCTGGTCGATATAGCGCGCTTCAACTGACGCAAGCAAATGCAGGCGCTCTCCGATCTTGTGGCCACCAGCCAGCGACACGCTCCAGTTTTCTCCGTCGCCGCGTTCGGTCACTCCACTCGATACAGCAGCCTTGAGCCCCTCATACTCGCGATCAAGTACAAAATTGACGACCCCCGAAATGGCGTCAGCACCATAAGCTGCTGAAGCACCCCCAGTAACGATTTCCACACGACTCAGCAAAGCCGTCGGAAAATTATCGACATTGACACTGCCAAACGCATCAGAAGGAATTACACGGGAGCCATTCAGCAACACCAGTGTCCGGTTCTGGCCCATGCCACGCAAATTCAGATAACTGCCACCCGCATCGATGAACGTAGTACCACCACGCTGGGCAGATTGCGTTGAGAAAAACTGCGGCAAGGCATCCAGTTGTTCAGCAATTGTGTTGCCAGGATTAGCCATGGCCAATTCCGCCACACTAAGCGAAGTCACGAGCGTGGGTGCTGTCATCCCTGTCATCTGGCGAATTCTGGAACCAGTAATCGTGATTTCTTCCGGCAACACAATTTCGCTATTATGCTTGCGCGCTTTTTCACCGCTGCCTGTAAAGAAGGACAGCAAGGCATGCTTGATGATGCTCCTGGCATTCCGTTCCGGGCCAGCTTTTGCACCGCCAGCTTGTTGCCCAGCTTGCGCAAGCCCGCCACCATCAACAAGCGTTTGATCTTCCACAATAGAGCCGATCACCAGCTGCCCGGTAGCATCCACGCTTGCCTCGATATTGACTCCGCGCAGCAGGACATCGAGGGCTTCCTCAATGCAGTAGGTTCCTGCTACCCGATTAGTTGTCGCGGCATTGAAGGCATTTCCCGGAAACAATGCCGACAGTCCGGCCTGCCGCGCGAACTGCAGCAAGGCCTGGTCGGCGGGTTGGGCTTCTATCGAAAATACTTTCCTGTTTTCACAGGCAATAGCAGTTACCGACCTTGAAACGAGCAAAGCCAGCAAAATGAATTTATGCCATCGTAACCGGTGCATTCACTCACACCCGCTAGATGGATCTGCAGCATTACTGCATTCTTTTAGACAAACCAGAGCGAGTAATCCCCCACTTGATCTGGGCACGAATGTCTTGTTTTACTGGCCTGCATACAAAAGTATGTGCCCGGGAGCGACTTCCTTTGCCTCAATGCTGAAGTTCCTTTTCATTGCAACCAGCAAGCCATCAATATCGCCAGCCCTGAAATAACCTTGAACCTCGATTTCACGAATGGTATCGACCGCTTCTATGCGTGTAGTGGTGTAACGACTCACTTCCTGCAGCACATGCTCAAGCGAATCTCCATGAAACAATAACATGCCTTCGGTCCACGCCAGCTTTGCTTCAATCTCTTCCGTTTGGATGAGTTTCTTTTCCACGGCATTGGTTTGGTCAGTTACCGCTGCAGCCAGCTCTCCGGCTACCAAGGCAACATTTTCATCCCGATGCAATACGGAATCCACATTGATTGGCAAGGTATGCGCTTCCATCGATGCAGAGAGTCGCAGGAAATTGACCTTGCCTTCCTCGACCACTACTTCAACGCTGTCGGGAGCGGTGCGCTGTACCGTAAAGGAAGTTCCCACCGCCTCCACCATCCGTTTGCCCGCATATACACGGAAGGGACGCGAAGGATCCTTGGTAACGCTGAAATAGGCCTGCCCCCGTTTCAGGAAAATATTGCGGGACGAATCAAAAAACGCCAATTCGAGCTCGGTGTTGGTATTCAGGATGATTTCCGAGCCGTCTGGCAGCACAACCGTAGACTGCTGCCCAATTTCAGTTGCATGGCGCTGGTAAACCCCTTCTTCTTCCACAGCAGCAAGATCGGTATCGCCGCTGAAATCAGACTGCAAGAACCAGGCGCCGCTGACCATCACCAGCAAGAAAACGCTGGCAGCAACTGCCCAACTGCGGATGCCTGATGCCTGCACCCTCCCTGGCTGGTATTCCTGAAGGGGGAATACTTTCGACAGCCCCGACAGCACAGACATATCGTCCCAGACTGCTGCCATCTCCAGAAAGATCTCGCGATGCAGGGGGCTTTGTGCCAACCACATTTCGATTTCCAGTGATTCTTCACTCGACGCTCCCGCATCAAGCCTGGCCAGATAAACACCGGCCTGTTCACGCGCCTGGGCCCGCAACCGCCTGGAATCCGCCATTTTGATTACGTTGTTCAAGCTGATTTTTCCTTTCCACGGTCTGCAAGGTTTGGGGTGACTGCGGCCGCACGTTTCACCGGATTGAAATAACCCGCATTGTGCATGTACTCGGTAGTGACACACATCCCGCGCGAGATGTGTTTTTCCACTGTACTCGGTGCAATCCCAAGATAGGTGGCAATTTCCTTTTGGCTGAGGCCATACACCTTTTTGAGAATGAACACCCTGCGACAGGCCACGGGCAAGGTTGCAACTGCCCGGCAAAAGCTCAGGAATTTTTCTTCTGACTCACATTCCGCTTCGACCGGATCGCCGTCGGATGCGATATCAAAATCCTCCAGGTCTTCGATGGAGGAATTCAAGCGGTGCTCGGAACGATTGATACAGTTGAGGGCCAGGTTCCTTGCCGTGCGGAACATAAAGGCTCTGGGATTCAGGATTTGCTGGTTCCTGGCGGCAGCAAAGGACTGCACGAAGGCTTCCTGGACGATATCTTCGATTTCGTCCGGGCGTACGATACGACCAATCAGCCTGAACAGCTGGTTGCGGTGAGCCAGGAAGCTGTCGAGCAGCCCTTTGCGGTTTTTATCCAGCGCGTGTCCGGCTTCTTGCTCGGCTTCCCGCTCGATTTCCCGCCCGTTTTCCTGTTCGGTTTCCCGCAACAGCATCTGTTTTCCCCAAATCTGCAAGTCTGCAAGTCAACGTTGCTTATATATGATGGATGGGGCTGGAAATAAGCCCCATCACTTCTAGACAAGCCAGTATTGATTTTCCGCTATTGGGAACCCTGTTTCAGGGTGCTTCTGCTATTTCTTTCATTTTGGTGAGGGCGTTTTCGAAAATACCACGACGGCGGGCGATATCGGCATCCTTGGCGGCTTGATCTGCCAGATTGCTCACATCATAAACCAGGGTATAGAGCATCTTCGTGCTCGTCCCGCTTACGGGCCTGGCTTCCATGAAACCGTGGTAAAGATTGTAGTATTGGCCTTCCACTGCGGGCTGGGTATAACCATAGGACAATTCAGTCTGGCCAATCAGCACTTCGGTAATCCGGCCACCGGCCAGGTCACGCACCGTACCAACGCCACCATCACCCGAGCTGATGACACAGTCCAGTCCGGCCCATTCAGCAATATCACAATATTTGCCGACTTTGGCCCAGACTTCGGCAGCAGGTTTGTTGATGTCGATTTCCAGCTTGATCGTCACGTATTCTGGCGCAGCCAGCAGCGTGCTTGAAAAACCGGTAATGAAGAGCGTGGCAAGAAAGGCTGAAAACCGTTTCATTATAGTTACCTCTGAAGGGGTGGACGGCAGTTGTTTTCCGCCCGCAGTATAAGGCAGTCCCTATCTGTCACCAACCCACCCGGGTTGGCTCAGCGCCCGCGTCTGCAATTTTTCCTGATGTTATTCCCGCAAAAATCAGAAGCGGAAGGTGTAATTGAACTTGAGTGACAAGTCGGCAAGGGTCGAATCAAACTGATTGTCCTTGTCCGGATCGATCAATCCCCAATTCA
>JBIIWM010000246.1:0-4231 GCA_044338875.1 Pseudohongiellaceae bacterium
GCAATCTTCCCGGACAAGTGGACGCTGTGTTGCAGTCGCCGATCCTGGGCGAAGGGATCAAGGGCTCCGCGTTTGTTTTCGACGAGCAGAACAAAGGGTACTTCGGTGGCGACGTGGGCGACTACGATCGCACCGACGCGTTCACGCTCGATTTCTGGATCCGCTTCGACGCCGTCTACGATGTCGCCACGGTGCTGAACCACAACCAGCATATCCGCTTTGCCTCCAACGGTTATGCCCTGGACGTGGAAGACAACCACTTGCGCTTCGACATGGTGCATACGCCGGACAACAAACTGAGCGTGATTTCAGAAGCCCCGGTTCCCCCGGGTGACTGGAACCACATCACGGTCACCTACGATGGCTCCAGCAAAGCCGCGGGGATCAAGCTGTACCTGAATGCGGAGCCGCTTGCCGTGCGGGTTCTGGGTGACAACCTCTCCCAGACCATTGTCACTGCCCCTCTGGCCTTCATCGATGACACGCATTACGGACTGGGTTTCGGCAAGCGCTGGCAGCAGTACACCTTGGCCGGCTCCGCGCTGGACGAAGTCAGGGTGTTTGGCCGCGACCTGAGCCCGCTGGAAATCTCCTGGTTGCACACCGGCGGGGAACCGCCCCTTACCCCGGCACTGTACCGGGAATTCCGGGTGATGACCGATCAGGACGTGCTGACGGCAAAAGCGGCCTTGCGGGAGGTGGCGGCGGAGCACAATCAACTCGGCTCCTGGCTGCCGGAAATCATGGTCATGGGCGACGATCCCCTCGCAGCGCCCATGCACGTCAAAAAGCGCGGCGTGTATTCGGATCCCGGTGAGGCAGTGCAAGCCCAGCCCTTCGATCAGATTTTTGCCTGGGATACGTCGCTGCCCAACAACCGGCTGGGCCTGACGCAGTGGTTGTTCGACGAAAACAATCCGCTGACATCCCGCGTGTACGCGAACCGACTCTGGCAAAGCCTGTTCGGTCGCGGCCTGGTGGAAACCAGCGAGGATTTCGGGACCCAAGGCGCGATACCCAGCCATCCTCAGTTGCTCGACTGGCTGGCGGCCGAACTCATGGAGCAGGAGTGGGACACGCGTCATTTGCTGAAACTGATGGCGATGTCCAGCACCTATCGCCAGGACTCCAGCATCAATGCCCAAAAGAAGGCACAGGATCCATTCAACCACCTGCTCAGCCGCGGCGTGCGCTTGCGGCTTGGCGCCGAAGTGATCCGCGACAACGCCCTGGCCGCCGCTGGCCTGCTGGATGAAACCAGCGGCGGACCCAGCGTGCATCCTTATCAACCAGAAGGTGTGTGGCGGGCCGTATCCGTGAACCAGGCAGTGGACTACCCCCTCGCGGACCAGGTACCGCTGGACGAACATCACC
The DNA here is from genome assembly GCA_044338875.1 of Pseudohongiellaceae bacterium. Taxonomy (GTDB): domain Bacteria; phylum Pseudomonadota; class Gammaproteobacteria; order Pseudomonadales; family Pseudohongiellaceae; genus CAILUG01. The sequence continues at coordinate 1,375 of JBIIWM010000246.1, forward strand.
GTCGCACCATGTACGGCTATGTGAAACGGGCTTCGCAGCATCCGGCGTTGCAAGTATTCGATTTCCCGCAGCGCATCACCACTACTGCGCGGCGTCGCACCTCCAATACTCCGCTACAAGCACTGGCACTGCTGAATGACCAACAATTTCTCGAAACCTACGAAGGCATGGCGTACCGCGCACTGCAGGCAAGTACCGAGCTGACACAGCAGATTTCCCACCTGTATCGGCTGGGGTTGCGACGCGAGATTTCTGCAGAGGAAAGCACAATCCTCGCGGAGCATTATCAACGCGCCTTCCTGCGCTTTTCAGAAAATGCCGATAGTGCTCGCGCCTATCTGGACGCAGGATTGACGCCATTCGCGGTTGACGAAGCACAGCTGGCGCAATTCGCTGCACTGGCGTCCACCGCGCGTATCGTCATGAACTCACCCGACGCTTACACGCGTCGTTGATCACGAACCACTCCCGGGGCGACCACGATGACTGACACAACAAGTTCACGCATGCTTCGCAGCATCGCCCGCCGGAACTTCCTGAAAAAAGGCAGCATGGGCATCGGCTCCCTGGCCTTGGCCGAATTGCTCGGCGCCACCAATGCGCATGGCCAGCAGAACACGGGGGTGCTTGGCGCGACTCACCATGCGCCCAAAGCCAAGCGCGTGATCTATCTGCACATGTTCGGGGCCATTTCCCATGTGGATACCTTCGACTATTGTCCCAAGCTCGAAGAGCTGCACGGACAGCAGATCCCCCCCTCCGTCATGGGAGAAGGCCGCGTCTCCACCATGGTGCAGGGCCAGACCCAGTTCCCGTTGGTGCGCAACCTCGCACCATTCAAGCAGCGCGGCCAGAGTGGTGCGTGGGTAAGCGACTTCTGGCCTCATGTAGGCGCCATTGCCGACGAACTTTGTTTCATCAAGTCCATGCATACCGAACACGTGAACCACAATCCAGCGGCCCAGTTCCTGCAGACCGGATTCCAGCTGGCCGGGCGCCCTTCCTTCGGCTCCTGGGTCAGTTACGGCCTTGGCTCCGACAACAGTAATCTGCCTTCATTCATCGTGCTGAACAACATGGGGCCCGGCCAGGGTCAGAACATGGACTCTGCCAATTTTGCATCAGGCTTCCTCCCTTCGCATTTCCAGGGAGTACAGTTCATGAAAGGCGCACAACCGGTGCATTACATCGAAACGCCGGAAGGATTGTCCCTGCCAGAACAAGGTGAGGACATTGCCTCCATCAACGCCTTGGCCATGGCGCAGTACCAACAAAGTGGAGACGATGAAATTCTCTCCAAGATCAGCCAGTATGAAATGGCGTTTCGCATGCAGACCTCAGTCCCTGAAGCGACCAACATCGATGACGAACCGGATGACATTCTCGATATGTACGGCCCGGATGTGCGCAACCCCGGGTCCTTCGCCCGCCAGTGCCTGTTGGCGCGCCGTCTGGCCGAGCGTAACGTCAAATTCATCCAGCTGTTCTACAACGGCTGGGATTTTCATTTCGGTATTTCCGCGTCGCAGCCGGCAATGTCGAAGACCGCAGACCAGCCCATCGCTGCACTCATCAAGGATTTGAAACAGCGCGGCCTGCTGGAAGACACGCTGGTGGTGTTCACCAGTGAATTCGGCCGCACACCGTATTCACAGGGAGACATCAACAATCCCACCTTCGGCCGCGACCACCATCCCTATGCTTTCACCAGCTGGCTCGCTGGGGCCGGGGTAAAACCGGGCTTCAGTTACGGCGAAACCGACGACTTCGGGTACAACGTGGTGAAGGATCCGGTGCATGTCCACGATTTCAATGCCACGCTGATGCACTTGCTCGGCATCGATCATGAACGGCTCACCTACCGCTTCCAGGGCCGGGATTTCCGGCTTACGGATGTGCACGGAAAAGTTGTTCGCGCGATTCTGGCCTGAAGGGAACAGCATCCATGAACGACTTTATTTTCTTCCTCGGCCGCTTCCACGTACTGGCGCTGCATCTGCCCATTGGCATCCTGTTGCTCACTGTGGCACTCGATCTTTTGAGCCGTAATTCGCGGCACTCTTATCTGGTCCAGGCACTGCCGTTGTGCTGGGCGGCTACGACGATCACCGCCATGGTGACCGTGGTGCTCGGCCTAATGCATTTTTCCGAAGGCGGCTTCGACGGGGCAACTGCCAGTGCCCATCGCAACTATGGAATCAGCGTTGCTGTGATCAGCCTCGTTGTCTGGTATCTGGCGGCCAGACGGCAGTCACTTTATCTTCTGGTACGCTTGTTCAGCAACGCCGTGCTTTTGTTCCTGGTTACCATGACGGGACACTATGGGGGAAACCTTACCCATGGCTCGACCTATCTGGTTGAATATGCACCAGCCCCGTTGCGTGCGCTGGCAGGACTTCCGACCAGGCGCCCGACTCCAATTGATGTTGGCGCAGCCGACCCCTGGCATGATGTCGTGAGGCCCTTGCTACAAGCCCGCTGCCTGAGCTGCCACAATGAGGACAAACGACGCGGTGAGCTAGACCTGTCATCACTCGATGGCTTGCTTGCCGGTGGAGAAAACGGCCCTGTGGTGGCTACAGGCAATGCCGCAGGCAGTGATCTGTACCGTCGCATCACGCTCCCTCAGGACCATGAAGACGTCATGCCCGCAGAAGGCAAGACTGCCCTGACCGAAGCACAAATCCGGATACTGGGCTGGTGGATCGACGCAGGTATGCCTGTCGATACCGAGATCAGTCAACTTGGGATTGAGAATATAGTTGTCGAATTGCTTGCTGCAGAACTTGGCCTTGCAACGACTGGCACGGCCAGCGAGGCGGCACCTTATCCCGAAATTCCCCTGGAAACGCTTGAG
>JBIIWM010000047.1:0-14038 GCA_044338875.1 Pseudohongiellaceae bacterium
GCTTCTTTGGTGGTGGCAAAAAAAGCTACTCATCCAATGACGGCGGCGGCTCCGTTCCCGGCGGCGTACTTGTGCTCGCAATAGTCCTGCCCTTGCTGGTCTGGGCCGGCATGGGCTTCTACACCCTCGATGAACAGGAACGTGGCGTCGTGCTGCGACTGGGCCGCGCCCAGGAAGGCGTCGTAATGCCAGGCCTGCACTGGAATCCGCCGTTGCTGGATGAAGTGATTCCGGTCAACGTGACCCGTGTCTACGACCGTACTTTCTCCAACACCATGCTCACCGAAGATGACAACATCGTCGACATCACGATGACGGTTCAGTACGTCATTACCGATGCCAGGAAATACTTTCTCGAAGTGAAAGAGCCTGAAGTCAGCCTCGCGCAGGCTGCTGAATCCGCCATCCGTCATGTGGTTGGTGGTTCCGCGATGGACGAAGTCATCAGTACCGGACGCGAAATTCTCGCGCAGGATGCCCAGCTGCGCCTGCAAAACTATCTGGACATGTACGGCACCGGCATTACCGTAAGCCAGGTCAACATTGCGCAGTCGCTGCCCCCGGAACAAGTGCGTGCCGCCTTCGACGACGTGATCAAGGCGCGTGAAGACAACCAGTCCTTCCAGAACGAAGCGCGCCGCTACGCCAATCAGGTTATCCCGGAAGCCCGCGGTTTCGCCCGTCGCCAGTTCGAGGAAGCCAGCGCCTACAAGGAGCAGGTAGTAGCCCAGGCACAAGGTGAAGCACAGCGCTTTGAACAACTGCTGGTCGAATACCAGAAAGCCCCGGAAGTGACGCGTGAACGCCTGTACATCGACGCAATGCAGGCAGTAATGAGCAACAGCTCCAAAGTGATGGTGGATATCGAAGGTGGCAACAACATGATGTACCTGCCGCTGGACCAGTTGCTGCAACGCAGCAAAGGCACCCCGAATGTCAGCGTGACCGAACTGGATAGTGCCGAGATGCGAACCCTGAACAGCAGCATGCAAACCAGAGAAGCTCCAATGCGGGGGACTACACGCTAATGAAAACCTCAAGCATGTTCAGCCTCGTTCTGCTTATTGGCGCCCTCCTGCTCGCAGCCAACAGCTTGTACGTGATCCGCGAAGTGGATCGCGCCGTGCTGCTCACCTTTGGCGAAGTCACCAACAGTGACGTTCAGCCCGGCTGGCACTTCAAGATCCCTGGCGTGCATACCGTGCGTCGCTTCGATGGCCGCATCCAGACCCTGGATGCCGACACCGAAAGCTACCTGACCTCCGAGAAGAACTATCTGGAAGTTGACTCCTACGCCAAGTGGCGTATCGCCAACACCGCCAAGTTCTATACCTCCACCGGGGGCGATGAAACCGTTGCCAACAACCTGCTGGCGCAGCGGATCAACACCGGCCTGCGCAACCAGTTTGGTGTGCGCACGGTACATGAAGTGGTATCCGGACAGCGCGATCTGCTGATGACCAACCTGACCGCATCCCTGAACACCATTGCCCAGGAAGAACTCGGCATCGAAGTAGTGGATGTGCGCGTAAAGAAGATTGACCTTCCGCCCAATGTCAGCGATTCCGTATTCCAGCGCATGAACAGCGAGCGCCAGGAAGAAGCGCAGGAACTGCGCTCGACCGGACGTGAAGTTGCCGAAGGTATTCGTGCCGACGCTGATCGCCAGAAGATCGTGCTGGAAGCAGAAGCCTACCGCGAAGCTGAAAAAGTGCGCGGTGAAGGCGATGCGCTTGCTACCGCGATTTACGCGTCAGCCTTCAGCAAGGATGCGGAATTTTATGAATTCATCCGCAGCCTGAACGCCTATCGTGAAACGTTTGGCAGCGGCGACGACTTGTTGCTGCTGAGCCCCGACAGCGACTTCTTCAAATACATGAAGAGCATGAAACCGGAATAAGTGCGCCCACACGCGGGATGAAAGGCCATGGTGCATGAGCTCGCGATTGCGTTCTGCCTGATGCTGGTAATGGAAGGAATTATTCCATTCCTGTATCCGGCACGCTGGCGCAGCCTGGTGGCAGCATTGGCAACAATTGATGACCGCAGCCTTCGACTGGCAGGTCTGGCAAGCATGATCGCAGGAACTGTCCTGCTTTATTTGATCAACTAACGAACATCAGGGTACGCATGACAACCAAGGCAAACCGCTGGCTCCTGCCAGACGGTGTGGATGAGATACTGCCTCCACGGGCAGACCAGCTGGAAACGCTGCGCCGGGAAATTCTCGATCTGTACCGCACCTGGGGTTATGACCTCATCAAGACGCCTCTGATCGAATTCCTCGACTCCCTGCTGATCGTTCCCAGCCATGAGTTGCAACTTAGTACGTTTCAAATCGTCGATCAGCTCACTGGCAAGGGCATGGGTGTGCGAGCCGACATCAGCTCCCAGGCGGCGCGCATTGACGCGCATGTGCTGCAGAAAGAGGGGCCGGTACGCCTGTGTTATGCCGACAGCGTGTTGCGCACCCTTCCCAGCGGCCCGCTGGGTTCGCGCAGTCCGCAATTGATTGGTGCGGAACTCTATGGACATGCCGGCATTGAAAGCGATATCGAAATCATCAGCCTGATGTTGAATACCCTGGCACTGGCCGACATCAAGGCGCCCCTGCTGGCACTGGGCCATAGCGCAATTGCACGCACCTTGCTGAAAGCCGCGCAGCTGGCACCCGACCAGGAAGAAAAATTGTTTACCGCCATGCAGAACAAGGCTGTTGCCGATATCAGCCAAATTCTTGGCACGTTGAAGATAGACAAGATCCTGAGTGAAAGCCTGGCAACGCTGCCAGGCCTGCATGGTGATGCGTCCGTGCTGGACAAGGCAGCCCACCTGTTCAAGGGTATTGATGCCAATCTTGATACCGCGCTGCAACAACTTCGCAGCATCGCCGCAGCAGTAACAGAACGCTTCCCGCACCAGAAACTGTATTTTGATCTGTGCGAACTGGGCGGCTACGAGTATCACACCGGTGTGATCTTCTCTGCCTATGTGGCAGGCCATGGGGAAGCGATTACCAAGGGTGGTCGTTATGACGCCATAGGCGAAGTGTTTGGCCGTGCCCGACCCGCAACCGGTTTCGATGCAGATCTGAAAACCCTGCTTAGCCTGGGCAAGCGCCATTATCCTGAAGCCAGGAAAATATTCGCGCCGGCTTCTGCAGACCCAGGCCTGGATGTCGCGATTGCAGCACTGCGCCAACAAGGTGAGGTTGTAGTGCGCGGTTTCAGTAATAATGCCGCTGACAACAGTCCAGGGCAGGCAATGGGGCAGGAAGCACGACAGCTCGGTTGCAGCCAACAATTACAGCACCAACCAACAGGCAAGTGGGTCGTCGTACCGCTCGACTGAACTTCCAAACAACACATGAGAGTATGGGCTGCACACAACAGCAGACCAGGCAAAGACACGGGTCAAGATAATGGGCAAGAGCGTAGTAGTACTGGGCACCCAATGGGGTGATGAAGGCAAGGGCAAGATCGTGGATCTGCTCACTGAAAAGGCATCCCATGTGGTGCGCTTCCAGGGTGGCCACAATGCGGGGCATACCCTTGTCATCGGTGGCAAGAAAACCGTGCTGCATCTGCTGCCTTCAGGGATCCTGCGCCCGAACGTGACCTGCGTCATCGGCAACGGAGTGGTGCTGTGCCCCACAGCGCTGCTGAAAGAAATTGATGAAGTCGCTCAGCAGGGCATCGATCCCACCGAGAACCTGAGAATCAGCGCGGCCTGCCCGCTGATCCTGCCTTACCACATCGCGCTCGACCAGGCGCGCGAACACAAGAAGGGCTCCGCCAAGATCGGCACGACAGGACGCGGCATTGGACCAGCCTACGAGGACAAGGTCGCACGCCGTGGCATCCGTACCGGTGAAATGCTCAATGCTGCGCATTTTGCCGAACGCTTGAAGGACGTGCTGGAATACCACAACTTCATGCTGACCAATTATTACGGTGTCAGTGCCATTGATTACCAGCAGACACTGGACCAGACCCTGCAGATGGCCGAGCGCATCCGCCCGATGGTCTGCGACACCATCGACCTGCTGCACAACGCGCGCAAGCAGGGCACCAACATGCTGTTTGAAGGCGCACAAGGTTCGCTGCTGGACATCGACCACGGCACCTATCCGTTCGTGACCTCCTCCAACACCACCGCCGGCGGTACTGCCACCGGCAGCGGCTATGGCCCCTTGTATCTTGATTACGTGCTGGGTATCACCAAGGCCTACACCACTCGCGTCGGCAGCGGCCCGTTCCCGACCGAACTGTTTGACGAAGTTGGTGAACAACTCTTCAAGAAAGGCCAGGAGATTGGCGCGTCTACCGGTCGCAACCGCCGCTGTGGCTGGTTCGATGCGGCTGCCGTGAAACTGGCGATCCGCATCAACAGCGTGTCCGGCATCTGCCTGACCAAGCTTGATGTACTGGACGGCCTGAAAACCGTGAGAGTCTGCACCGGCTACAAGGGCATCAATGGTTCGTCGATGGCCTGTCTCACCAGCTTCGACAGCTATGACACGCTGGAACCGATCTATGTGGATCTGCCAGGCTGGAGCGAGTCAACCTTCGGTGCACGCACCCTTGCCGACTTGCCGCAAAACGCGCGCAACTACATCAATTTCATCGAGGAAAAAATCGAGGCGCCCGTGGATATTATTTCCACCGGTCCGGATCGCGACGAAACCATCATCCTGAACCATCCTTTCGCGTAACACTCGCTCTGTACGGGCGGACCTCGTGTCCGTCCGTGTTCTGCTTCTCCACATAGCTGCTCCACTATCCAACCGTACTTCATGGCGAGCGGTGACAGTTCTTGACGACCCAACCTGTTGCCTTGCCGCAAGCGCTAGGCTAAGTTGGTCTCACCAACCACTATTAAAACCATAACGGTTATGCGCTCCCTGATTCGCTCCAGCTTGTTGGGTCTTGCCCTGGTTTCGGCCACTGCCCTCGCCCACCACAGTTTTTTCGGTCGTTTCGATACTGCCGGCAACATGCGTTTGGAAGGCACCGTGACACGCGTGCTGTGGCGCAACCCCCATGTGCACATCTATGTGGATGTGATCAATGAGCAGGGCGAGACCATGGAATGGGATCTGGAAAGCGGATCTCCCACGTTGATGCGGCGTGCCGGCATACCCGCAGATTCCATCAAGGTCGGCGACACTATCCGGGTTGCAGGGTATCCGCCGCTCACCGGCATCAATGAAGCCTTTGCCACCAACGTGTTGCTGCCCTCTGGGCAGGAACTGGTATTGCAGACTGGCGCAAAGCCGCAATTCGGCGAGCAGTTCATCGGCGATTTCTCGTATCGTTTCCGCACCGAGGGGGATCGCAGCCATCCTGAGCTGGGCTTGTTCCGCATCTGGACCTTCACTGGTGCCGACGGGTTCCTGTTTCCGGAGTCCATCAATCGCAACTACGACCTCAACAACTATCCAATGACCGCTGCGGCGCAACAGGCCTTGGCGCGGTTCAATCCGGCAACCGACAACCCCACCAACAACTGCACGCCCAAGGGCATGCCGCTGATCATGGAACAGCCGCTGCCAATGGAAATTGTGCGGGACGGTGACAACATCAAGTTCCTGATTGAAGAATACGACCTCACGCGTACCATCCATATGAACGAGGACAGCGCGCCGACAGATACCGCGTATACCGATCTGGGTTATTCCGTGGGCCGCTGGGAAGGTGAAACCCTCGTAGTCACCACGACCCGCATCAGCTGGCCACATTTCAACCAGGCCGGGATTCCGCAAAGTCGCGAGTCAGTGATTACAGAATGGCTCACACCGATCGAAGACGGCAGCCAAATGGATTACCGCCTCACGGTCAAAGATCCGGTCAACTTTACGCAACCGGTAGAATTGGGCAAGAAGTGGCTGCACATTCCGACCGAACAGATTATTCCATTCGACTGCAATGAAGCGGCTGGAAGCACCATTTACTGACACGTACGTACCGGCCAGGGAGACAGCACCATGACCATCAAGCTCTATCACAACGGCATGTCCACCTGTTCCCAGAAAGTGCGGATGGCGCTCGCGGAAAAACAATTGAATTTCGAAAGCGTGATTCTGGATCTGCAGAGAGGCGACCAGTTCTCGGCAAAATACCTGCAAGTGAACCCGGGTGCATTGGTGCCTGCACTGGAAGACAATGGCCAGGTCTATATTGAGTCTACCCTGATCAATGATTATCTGGATGATGCCTACGCCGACCCTGCACTTGCACCAGCTACTGCCCACGAACGCTATCGCATGCGCTACCTCATCAAGCAGATCGATGATGTGCAACATCCGGCCTGCAGCGTCATTACCTATGCCATCGGCTTGCGTCCCATCATGCTGCAAAAAGATCCACAGGAACTGCAAAGCCTGATTGACCAGGTGAAGGATCCGGTGCGACGCGAAAACCGCCGTCTCGTGCTGGCCGATGGCGTACACACGCCGGTATTTCGCACTGCGCTGCTGCAATATCTTGAAGTCCTGACACTTGCCGATGACATGCTCGGCACTTCCCGGTGGTTGGCCGGTTCGTCTTTCTCTCTGGCCGACTGCGCACTCACGCCCTATGTCCTGCGCCTCGCACATCTCGGCCAGAAGGGCATGCTCGACAAAATGCTGAACCTGTCGCGCTGGTATGAAGCCTTGCAGGCAAGACCCTCCTACAAAACTGCGGTTACTGATTGGCTACCGGAACGTGCAGTACAAATGTTCACGGCCGGCGGCATGGAAGTACAGCAGGCCGTGGCAGACATGGTGTAATGCCCTGTCTTTGGAAAATCCGCCAGCCATGGATTTCAGGCACACTGGATCAACGCGCGAATCAACAGGTCAATCCATAATAAAAGCAAAAGGAGCTTTCATGAAAACCAGAATGTTATCCACCCTCACCCTGCTCGCAGCCTTGGGCAGCAGCCAGTCGGTACTGGCACAGGCTTGCGACCGCGCCTGCCTGGAGGGGTTTGTCGACCGCTATTTCGACGCAGTAATCGACAACAATCCTTCCGCCGTCCCCATTGCGCCGAATCCCCGATTTACTGAAGACGGCGTGCAACTGCTCATCGGTGATGGCTTGTGGAACACCATGAAGAGCAAGGGTAACTACCGCTTGTTCGTGACGGACGTTCCGGCCCAGCAAGTAGCATTCATTGGTACGATCTTCGAAGATCATCGTGAACCAGAGCAAGGCACGCCTGCGTTGATCGCAGTGCGCCTGAAAATTGCCAACGCGCAAATTACCCAGATTGAGCAGATCGTCGTTCGCAGCGCAGAACCGGCTGCGCGTGTCGACGCGATGGCAGGCCCCCATCCGGTCTACATGGAAACCGTACCGGCTGAGCGCCGCATGTCTCGCACGGACCTGATCACGCAGTCCAACAAGTACTTCACAGGCATGCAGCAGAATGATGGCAAGGGCGACTATCCGTTTGCTGACGACTGCAATCGCTTTGAGAATGGTTCACTCACCACCAACGCCCCCACGCCAGAAGGACAAACCCGTCCCGACCCAAAAACTGCGCTGGGTTATTCCGCGCAGTGGAGCTGCAAGGAACAGTTTGATTCAGGACTGCTGCATTTCGTGAACCGTATTCGCGATCGTCGCTTTGTTGCAGTGGATGAAGAACGTGGCATCACGTTTGCCTTTGGTTTCTTTGACCACAGTGGCGGCGCAACCCGCACTTTCGAAGTACCCGACGGCCGTACCGTCACCGCAGGCCCGGTACAACCCTGGACCTGGCAGATCGCTGAAATCTTCAAAGTCGAAGATGGCAAGATTCGCAAGATCGAAGCCATCCTGCAGCGAGCACCTTACGGCATGAACTCCGGCTGGAGCACCTGGGAAGAAGGCATGTCCGATGCCGGACGCGATGAGACGATGAAGTAAGCATGCTCCATTTCCACCCGCGGATACGAGTGGCCTTGACGCCACTCGTATCCGCGCTGGCGCTGCAGGCAAGCACCGATTCACGCAAGAAACCGCTTAGTCCTGCGGCGCAACATTCCTGATCTGGATGAGCCATTTGCCATCCACTTTCACCAGATCGTCCACACCCCGGCCAGCGGCTGCCACGCTGGGCATCGTGCCCGGTCCAGCAGCACCGAAAACGGTCATCCAGTACGAATGGTGGCGCGCATGGGTAGCGTCAATGAATTCAACCCAGGAGTCAGTCGTCATGTGAAACATGGGCGGCACGGCTTCGCCTTTCGCAGCACGCTCCTCACGTCCGGTTTTAACCCCAACGATCATGTCCTTCAGCGCCTGTTCACCCTGCGCAGCCGTGTTGCCGCTGCCGAATTGGCCATCTTTTGTATAGACCGCGGCATAGGCTTCCGGATTAAAGCTATCCAGGGCACGGGCATAGCGCCACATGAGTTCATTGATTTCTTCCCGATCCGACGCCTCGTCAGCAATGGCGGATGTGGCAGCGAACAGCAGGAAGCTGCTGCCGATCAACAGGGAACGTAATTTCAGCATCGTGGTAACCCTCTCTTGGTTTTATTGTGAACACTGGTTGCAAGCACGTATAGCGCCCCTAGCATAGCAGGATTCCAACCAGGGCTTTTGCGTCGGCTATCAACCTTGCGCGCTCCCGCGAAGGGCAAGAAGCAGGAAATCAGTCCAAATCGTGAAAACCTTGTGCAAAAACCTGAAACCCTGCCCCAAGTCAAACCCGCTCATTGAACTGCCCGGTGGCGTTGGTTATCCTGAAAATCAGTTATTATGTGTAAGGTCTGGCACCTTGTGTCCGTGTCAGTGACATTTCTAAGGGGAAACACGGTCTTTTACTTGATGGTAGGAGACTTACAACACCATGATGAAACCTGAAATTAGCCGTCTTGCCAGCGCCTGCATGCTGGCCTTGTTGCCACTTGTCGCCAATAGCCAAACCACTGGCAAGCTCGAAGGGGCTGAGGCCCAAAACCAGCTCATCGCAGATTACTGCGTCGAATGCCATAACGAGGAGGACTGGGCAGGCAGCCTGGATCTCACGCTGCTCGATGTAAACAATGCCGTAGCCGATGCCGCCACGTGGGAAAAGGTGATGCGCAAGTTCAAGGGCAGCATGATGCCTCCCCTGGGCAATGACCCGCCCCCGCCGGAAGAGAAGGAAGCCTTCATCCAGTGGCTGAGCCATACCATCGACAGTGCTGCGTTGGCCAATCCCGATCCCGGCCATAGCTCACTGCATCGCCTGAATCGCACCGAATACGGCGCTGCCGTACGCGACCTGCTGGGCCTGCAAGTGGACATCAACGAATACCTGCCCGCAGATGACGAAGGCTACGGTTTCGACAACATCGCCGATGTGCTGCGTACGTCGCCCTCGCTGCTGGAGCAGTACCTGAGCGCCTCGCGCAAGATTACCGAACTCGCCGTGGGCGACACTCGCCTCGACCCGATCAGCCGCGTGTACAAGACTCCGCCCGATCAGCCGCAACAGCATATTCCCGGCCTGCCCCTGGGCACCCGCGGTGGCATCCTGATCGACCACAATTTCCCGGTGGATGGTGAATACCAGTTCAACAATTACCTGACCCGCAACATCGTCGGCTACATGACCGGCCTGGAATGGCCACACACTTTTGAAATCAGCATTGATGGCGTGGAAGTGTTCAGTGCCGTGGTGGGTGGTGCAGCCGACAACCTTGCCTCCGACCAAAATTTCGCTGAAGCGGCCGACGTCATCGACAAACGCCTGCAAACCCGCATTCCGGTCAGCGCCGGACTGCACAAGGTGGCCGTGACCTGGCAGCAGAAGAATGCCGCGGAAACCCACGAGCCGCTGGAACTGCACACCCGCGACATCGATCTGCAGAACATGAATGGCCTGCCCACACTCGACTATGTCGACATCGTTGGACCCTTCAATGTAGCTGGCGCCGGGGATACCGCAAGTCGCCGCCATATTTTCACGTGCTATCCGCAAGCGGCATCAGAGGAAGCGGAGTGTGCCACCGGCATACTGGCCGGCATTGGCAAGCGCGCCTATCGCCGGCCGCTCGACGACGCGGATCTGAACCTGATCTACAGTTTCTATGAGGATGGGGCTGCCAATGGCGGCTTCGAACTCGGCATCCAGACCGCGCTGCGCTTCATCCTGACTTCGCCGGAATTCCTGTTCCGCAGCGAACCTGATCCGGAAGGCGTGGCACCGGGCGCTGTCTATGAGTTGGATGATCTGGCCCTGGCCTCACGCCTGTCTTTCTTCTTGTGGAGCAGCATTCCGGATGACGAATTGCTGGATCTGGCTGCCGCCGGCCGCCTCAGCGACCCGGAAGTCTTCGACACGCAGATCGACCGCATGCTGCAGGATCCACGCGCAGCGTCACTGGTCGACAACTGGGCCGCGCAGTGGCTGTTCCTGCGCAACCTGAAGAGCATCAATCCCGATACGCGCACCTTCCCGAATTTCGACGACAAATTGCGCGATGGTTTCTACACCGAAACCTCGATGTTCATCCAGAGCATAATCGACAACGATCGGCCGGTGACCGAGCTGATGACTGCTGACTACACCTATGTCAACGATCGCCTCGCCCAGCACTACGGCATTCCGAACGTGTATGGCAGCCATTTCCGCCGCGTCCAGCACAACAACCCCAACCGCCGCGGCTTGCTCGGCCAGGGGTCGGTGCTGACCGTGACGTCCTATCCCAACCGCACGTCACCGGTACTGCGTGGCAAATGGGTACTGGAGAACATCATCGGCGCACCGGCACCATCACCGCCACCCAACGTGCCCTCGCTCAACGAACAGCTCACCGCCGTGTCCGTGCGTGACCGCCTGATCCAGCATCGCCAGGATCCGGTCTGCGCCGGTTGTCATGCGGTCATGGATCCGCTCGGCTTTTCGCTGGAGAATTTCGATGCCATCGGTCGCTATCGCGAGCAAGACCAGAGTGGCGCCATCGACAGCACCGGCAACCTGGCCGACGGCACGCCTGTCGTCGGCGCGCTGAGCCTGCAGGAAGCGTTGATGCGCAAGCCGGATTATTTTGTGGATACGCTGACCGAGAAACTGCTCACGTACGCGCTGGGCCGTGGCCTGGAAGCGAAGGATATGGCGATCGTGCGCGACATCACCCGCAAGGCGGAAGCGGACGAGTATCGCTTCTCTGCGATCGTGAAAGGCATCGTCACCAGCGTGCCGTTCCGGATGAAGAAAGCGGCGGAAGCACCTGCCAACCAGACTGCAGATGCCAACTAACCCAAATGCATTGATCGACCGTAAATTGAACAGAAGAAGCACCGCAACCCGGTTCCCGGGTTTAACGGAAGCCCAACACAAGCGCGAGGTGAAACCGTCATGCTGATTACCAGGAAACATTTGAGCCGTCGCCAGTTGCTGCGGGGAGCGGGCGTTAGCCTGTCGCTGCCGCTGCTGGATGCCATGCTGCCGGCGTTAACCGCCCAGGCACAGACTGCCGCCAACATCACCCCGCGTCTCGGCTTCGTGTATGTGCCTCATGGCGCCATCATGAGCGAATTCACGCCTGACAAGGTGGGCACAGATTTCGAGTTGAAGACAATTCTGAAGCCGCTTGAAGCCTACAAGAGCAAGATGAACATCGTCAGCGGCCTCGGCCACACTGCGGCCGACGCGTCTGCCGTGCACTCACTCAGCCCCTGTACCTGGCTTAGCGCCGTACGCCCGAAAGCCACGCTGGGTTCGGATGCGTGGGCCGGCGTTACTGCGGACCAGTTTGCTGCCCAGGTGATCGGCCAGGATACGCCGCTGCCGTCACTGGAGCTGGCCACCGAAGACCACAGCGGGCTGATTGGAGCCTGCGACCGTGACTACGGCTGCATCTACATGAATACGCTGAGCTGGCGTAACCCTACCACCCCGAATCCGATGGAGATCAATCCACGCAAGGTGTTCGAGCGCCTGTTCGGCCAGGGCGGCACCCTTGAGCAGCGCATGGCGCGCCAGAACGAAGACCGCAGCATTCTCGACGCCATCGTGCAGCAGTCCGGCAGCCTGAACCGCACGCTTGGTGCCATCGACCAGCAGAAAATGAATGACTATCTGGATAACGTGCGCGAAATCGAGCGGCGCCTGCAGCAGGCCGAAGCCTCCATGGCACGTAATGCCGACCTCGTGATCCCGGATGCCCCTGCCGGCATTCCCTTCGCATACGAAGAGCACCTGTCGATGATGTTCGACCTGATGACACTGGCGTTCCAGACCGAGATCACGCGTGTGTCCACCTTCATGATGGCGCGCGAAGTGTCCAATCGCACCTACCCCATGGTGGGCGTCAACGAAGGTCACCATGCGACTTCGCATCACCAGAATACTGCCGAGAAAATGGCGAAGAACGTGCTGATCCAGAACTATCATGTCAGCCAGTTCACCAAGTTTGTCGACCGGCTGGCGTCCATACAGGAAGGCGACGGCACGCTGCTCGACAACACCATCCTGCTGTACGGCAGCAACATGAGCAACTCCAACGCGCACGATCATTACCCCTTGCCAGCAGTGCTGCTCGGCGGTGGTGCCGGCACGATCAAGGGCGGCCAGCACATTTCCTATGCCGAACGTACGCCAATGGCCAACCTGATCCTCACCATGCTGAACAAGGCCGGCGTGAATCAGGAATCGCTCGGTGACAGCACCGGCATAGTGGCGGAAATCTAGACCATGCTTACGTTGAAACAACTCTCCCTTATATTGGTGCGCCCGGCGCTGGCGAGCCTGCTGCTGGCTCCACTGCTGGCCACTGCCCAACCCCTCGATCCGGACAATGAGCGTGGGGCGGAATTGCTGCAGGCAGTGAAAGCCGCAGAATCTGCACGCGCACTGGTGCTGCTGGATGGCATCCGTGCTGTCGATCAGGCCGAACCCGATGGCATGACGCCCTTGCACTATGCGGTACTCAACAACGATAGCGCTGTCACCAGTGCCTTGCTGCGCGCCGGTGCCGAAGTCAACGCGCGCACGCGCTATGGGGTGAGTCCGATCTATCTTGCCGCGCAAAACGGCAGTGCCGACATCACCAAGCTGCTGCTGGACGCAGGCGCGAACCCGAATGAGGTGTATCGCGAAGGTGAGCGTGTGCTGCATACCGCTGCGCGTACCGGTGATCCGGCAACCGTACAATTACTGTTGGAGGCTGGCGCTGAAGTCGATGCACGCGAAGCATGGCATGGCCAGACCGCGCTGATGTGGGCGGTGGCACAGCAGCATACCGACCTGATCGCCTTGCTCGTCGAGCATGGCGCCGACATCAATGGAATATCCAGCATCGAGCAATGGGAGCGCCAGATCACCGACGAGCCGCGCGAAAAATGGCTGCCGCCCGGTGGTATGACACCGCTGCTGTTCGCCGCACGCGAAGGCTGCGTGAGCTGCATCCAGCCCTTGCTGGATGCCGGCGCGTCTATCGATGCCGCCACGCCCAAGGGCCTTACGCCGCTGCTGATTTCCATCATCAACGGCCATTACGATGTCGCCTGGCTACTGCTGGAGCAAGGCGCCAATGCCAACCTGAACGATGACACCAACCGTTCACCGCTGTATGCCGCCGTGCATTTCAACATCATGCCCGAATCCAACCGGCCTTCGCCCTACGATTTCGAGAATGAGCACAAGGCATATGAGCTGATCGAATTCCTGCTGGAAAAGGGCGCAGACGTGAACGTGCAGCTGACAGGATTGATTCCGTTCCGGGCCAAGCTCGACCGTGGTACCGACTCCATGCTGGTGGCCGGCACCACACCGTTCCTGCGTGCAGCCAAGAGCGCCGATCTCCCGGTAATGAAATTATTGCTGGAACACGGTGCCGATCCCACGCTTGCCACGGCACAGGGCATCAATCCGCTGATGACCGCGGCCAATCTCGCGACCAAGGAGAGTGACACCACCGGCCGCTACAAGACCCAGGCCCAGGTCATCGAAGCCATCAAGCTGTGCCAGGAGTTGGGACTGGATATCAACGCCAGTGCCAATGATGGGCGCACTGCCATCTTTGGTGCCGCGACCTTCGGCTTCACTGAGGTCGTCAAGTACCTGCACGAACAGG
>JBIIWM010000063.1:0-12706 GCA_044338875.1 Pseudohongiellaceae bacterium
GGGCAGGCGGCCTATCAAGGCCTGCGCCTGAAGATAGAGAATCGTGCCATTACCGAGGTGGAAAGTTATCTGGGCCGTGAAGGTACGCCTGACTTGTTCGCTCCAGTGGCAGATTACAAGGTTAGTGCGGCTTTCACGGCCAGCGTGGATGCTGACGCACGCACCCCCCGTGACCGCATGATCGCGTTGGTAGATGGCTGGTTCAATTCGGTGCAACTCAATGACGGCGAGATATTCACGAGTATTGCGGCGGACTGTACCCGCACCATCAATGGACTGAATATCACGAATGGTGACTATTGGGCTGCCAAGCAGGTGGAAGGTTGCAAGCAACAGCTGGAACAGGGCCTGTTCAAACCGGCCGATCGTATCCGCGCCCGGCGTTACCCGGTCGTCAACGAAGAAACCGGCGTAGTGGTGGCCTTGTCACTGGAAGACCATGCCGTGCGCTATGTCGATTACAAGAGCAAGAGTGGCGCAGATCTGAAGGTAGAGGTGGAATACCCCAACACCCACGGCCGGTTGGAACTGTTCAAGATAGTCAACGGCGAAATCACCGAGGTTGATGGCGTGTCGGTTTTTCTGCCTTACTACATTCACTCGTTGTGGGCCGAGTAGGGACACGGCATGCCGTGCCCGGACATCACCCAATAAAAAACCCGGCTCAGGCCGGGTTTTTTATTGCAGGGAGCAAACTCAGTTGCCAGCCGGAGCCGGCGGAGGCGTGATGGTAGCCGGATCCCAATGCTCATCCGCTTTGCCATCCACGAAGCGCCACATGTCGAACCAGGTAGTGGTGTAGTCTTCACCAGTTACCGGGTGCTTGTAGGTGCGTGGGATCACGACCGTAACGAGGTCACCTTCGGCCATAACAGCCACGATCGGGGTTTCCAGTTTTTCGCAGGTGGCAGTAGGTTTGCGGAAGGCAGTGAAATAATCGACCACGCCTTTCAGGCCAGAGGCGGCATTCGGGTTGTGCTGGATGTAGCGCTCGGTCAGCCAATTGCCGGCATCGGCCCAATGGTTGCACTGCAGCAGTTCGCGCATGATGTGCAGCGCAGCCTGCTTGTTGGTGTTCTTCACGGGATCACTGTCGGTGAACAGGGCTTCATCAGCGGAGCCAACGACTGGATCCTGGGCGAGTGCCGAGGCGCTTAACAGCACGGCAGCCACGCTGGCCGCGAGTTTGAAAAGTTTCATGTGCATATCCCTTATTATGTTGGTGTATGTTGTTAACGGGTTTTGTTACTTCTGCATAGGCCAAGGAAGTATAGGACAAGCTTGTACAGATTCGCCAGCCCTTGGGGGTTGGAACGAAGCCAGCGAAATTCTGAATTGATCCTTATTTATAACTTGACCCAAGGGGGCGAGACGCTAAAAATGTATTAAAGATACATCATATAATTTGGCGAGGATTTGCCATGCCAGAAGTTACACTCGATAACGTCCATTACGCACTGGAAGCCAACGAAAGCGTGCTTGACTGCCTGCTGCGCAACGAGCAGCCCATCGCTTATGCCTGCAAGTCAGGAGTCTGCCAGTCCTGCCTGGTAAAAGCTGTAAAAGGGTCGCCATCTGCCCAAGCTACCGCAGGTTTGAAAGCGACCTTGCAGGCGGGAGGATATGCGCTGGCCTGCCAGTGGGTGCCTGAGGGTGATGTGGAAGTGAAACTCCCCGGTGCTGCAGAGAATGCTGTAGAAGTGAAAATAGAGCACATGGATCTGCTGAATGCTGATGTAATCAGGCTCATTATCAAGCCAACCGGAACGGGCAGCATGTTTGCCAGTCGTCCAGGACAGTATCTGAGCCTGATCAATCCCGCCGGGGTCAGCCGCAGTTATTCCATTGCCAATGATTATGCCAAGGATGGGCATCTGGAATTACACATCGCGAGAACACCACAGGGCTTGTTGACAGGCTGGTTGTTCAACGAGGCCAGGCCCGGCGACTTGCTGCACGTACGTGGACCTGCCGGAGATTGCTTCTATGTGGCAGATGATGCGCTCGACTTTCCCATGTTGCTTGCTGGTACTGGCACCGGTTTGGCTCCCCTTTACGGCATCGCCAACGCGGCGCTGGCACAAGCCCACAAGGGACCGATGACGTTGTTGCAGGGCGGCACGCTGCCAGAGCGACTGTACTACGTGAATGAACTCGCTGTCTTGCAAACACAGCATGCCAATTTTGGCTACAAGGCGCTGGTGCTCGCTGATAACGGGGCAGATCCACGTATCAGGCAAGGTGATCTTGCCGAACAAGTGCTGGCCAGCATTGATCCGGCGCGGCTGAAGGAAACCCGCGTATATCTGTGTGGTGCTCCGGATTTCGTGCAGAGTCTGCGCAAACGTGTTTTCCTGAAGGGAGTGAGTTCTTCGCATATCTTTTGTGATGCATTTGTCACGCGAACAGTCACCGCCTGAAGGTTTTTCTGCCCCTGACACTATGCAGCGATTGGGGAAGTGGCGTTGGCGCGCGCATGCATTTGGCGAAGTCGGGTAAGATCGTCAAACCTGCCGCGCCAGCGGTAGCCACTATAACGAGAATAATGAGGGAACAGACCTATGCGCATTGTCCTGAACGTATTTTTGCTTTGCCTTGCCTTCACCTCCTGCGCCCAAGCGCAAACCGCTGCCGGCGACTGTGACCGGGCCTGCCTGCAGGGACTGGTGGAAACCTACATGAACGCAGTGGCTGCCAATGACACCACGGCTGCACCGCTGATGGCTGGCTACCGCCAGACCGAGAATACCGAGGTCAAGCGTGTGGGAACCGGAGTATGGCAGATGGTAACAGGCTTGAGTGGAGAGCCGCGCTTCTACCTTGATCCTGTTAGTGGCCAGGCGCTGTGGTTCGGCGTGGTCGAAACTACCGGGCGTCCCCAGGAAGTAGCGATGGTGCGCGTCAAGGTTCTGGAACACCAGATTGCCGAAGCCGAGTGGTTCTTTACCGCACCGATGCTGGGCGCCATGAACGGTCCGGCAGAGGCTGACGGCACTGGCCAGCTAATGGCCAATCCAGCTTATCTGCTTGAGTCTCCTCCCCGGGTAAGAACAGTACCTGCAGCCGAACGGCTTTCGCGTGCTTCCTTGCTTGGTATCGCCAACAGCTATTTCGATGGACTCACAGAAAATGACGGTTCACTGGTGCTGGCACAAGAGGACTGCTTCCGGGCTGAAAATGGCGTATTGGTCACTGGACGTCCGCTGGCAGAAGGTGCCACCGATGGCTACAACGGCAACACCAATTGCGCTTCAAATTTCGGCAATTTCAATATCTCGCTGGTGTCCGAGCGGCGCTTCCCAATCGTGGACGAGGAGCAGCAAGTGGTAGTGAGTTCTGCCATCTTCATGCGCAATGCCAATGGCTTTCAGCGTCGCTGTGTGTTCCTTGAGCTTTTCTACATTGAAGAAGGCCTGATCTCGGAGATCTACTCGGTGATCTACTATCCCGAACCCGGGCAGCCGGCACCGAACTGGGAGCCCTACAACGGCAATTTCCCCTTGCCGGAAAGTTTTGGTGCTGCACGCTGATCAAAGAGCGCTGAATGCCCAATAAAAGAGGGGGGTGGACTCGAGGTCTTCCCCCTTTTTTCGTTGGGCGCCATTACCCTCCTAAAGTTTTCTGCGTGGCCGGTCGTAAAGACCAGTATGACTGTTGGCTTTGTGGCCAAGGTCAGCCTGTTTGCCCAAGGGCCCAACGATGCAGAAACCATACAAACATATTCAGCTGCTGCACGAGATGAGCATGGCCATTGGCCTTGAGCTCGAGCTCTTGCCCATGCTCAGAAAGTTCACTGAAGTCTGTATCAGTGTGCTGGGCTTGAACCGGGTGGATTACTATTTCCTGCAAAACGAACGTGGCGAGCCGGTCTTGCCCGCCGAGCAGGCTTACTCGCAACTTACGCATACGCTCGCGCTGCCAGAAGACATCATTGGCTGGATGGATCCGGATATCTTTTTGGTCTTGCAGACGCTGCGCCACCAGCGCTGTGGCTTCCATTACGAAAGTGCTGATCAGCTCGGTGCCTACAACTGTTATTTCATGCTGGATGAGATTGGGCTGGTTTGCCTGCAGAGCATCCATGGGGCTTTTGATCCGGAGTTGCTGGAAGCACTGCTGTCGATCTTTGCCAAGTTGGCACTGACCTGTCGCGCGTCCATTACGCATGAGCATCTGCTGCGGGGCGTCCAATCACGCAAGGAATCCGAAGCCACCATCAATTTTCAGCTATATCACGATGAACTCACAAAACTGCCGAACCGGCGCATGTTGATGAATCATCTTGGCAAGGACATCGCACGTTCGCAGCGCCATAATTGTTTTGGTGCCGTGCTGTTCCTTGATCTCAATCGCTTCAAGGTGATCAATGATACCTTCGGGCATGCTACCGGCGATGCCTTGCTGATCAAGGTTGCTGAAATCCTGCAAGCCATAGTACGCAAGGAAGATACCGTGGCACGCTTGAGCGGTGATGAATTTGTGATCCAGCTGAGCAGGATCAAGTCGACACGTGAAGAAGCGGAGGCAGCCATTCAGCAGGTGCTGCGCAAAATCCATCTGGCTTTCTCCGTGCCGCTGAAAGTGAAGCAGCACATCCTGCATGTCACTCCCAGCATCGGTGTCGAAATTTATCCTAATCGCAACGCCACTGCCGATGAGATCCTGCATCATGCTGATATCGCCATGTACCAGGCCAAATTGCAGGGGCCGAATGTCTCATCGTTTTTCGACCAAAAAAGTTCTGACGAGATTCGCTTGCGGCTGGAGCTGGAAAATGAATTGAAGGAAGCCATGGAAACCATGGAACATTTCCGGTTGTTCTATCAGCCACAATTCGAGGCCAACGGCCTTTGTGTGGGAGCGGAGGCGCTGTTGCGTTGGAAACATCCGCAGCGTGGCTATATTTCTCCCGGTTTGTTTATTCCGATCGCGGAAGAAACCGGCCTGATGCTTAAGCTGGGTCCCTGGGTAATGCAGGAAGCCTGCAAGCAACTCGCGCAAATGGAAAGTCGAGGGCTGCCGGATGCATTCAGGAAACTTTCGGTGAATGTCAGTGCCATCCAGTTCAGCCAGAAGATGTTCATCCCCGATCTGCTCGACATCATCAACTACTACGGTGTGACGCGCCAATTGCTGGGCATTGAGCTCACTGAGAGCCTGTTGATCAAGAACGTGGAAGAGACCGTCGACAAGATCTCGGCACTGAAGAACGAGGGTATTACCACCTCCATAGACGACTTCGGTACGGGCTATTCCTCGCTGGCCTATCTCACCCGCTTCCCCATCGAAACCCTCAAGATCGACCAGATGTTCGTGCGCAACATGGATAGCATCCAGGGCAACCGGGCAGTGGTGGATACCATCATGGTGCTGGGCAAAAACCTCAAGCTCGATATCATCGCCGAGGGGGTGGAAACCGAGGCCGAATTGAAATGTCTGCGCGAATTCAACTGCGAAATCTACCAAGGGTATTACTTTCAGCCGCCACTGCCGTTCGACGATTTCCTGCACGTGCTGGACAAGGTGGAAACCCAGCTGCTTGTACTGCCTGAATTCCCCTTCAAGAGGTTTGGCTACGCCTGATTCCGGCGCCTCACGCGATCTTTGATCTGCCCATTGCACTGGGGCAGATGCCCCCAGTTGCTTATTGCCAACCCTTCAATTACTTTGCGCGGGCAGGCAACACCAATACCCGCAATTAACAACATTAGAATCAAGGGGGATACATGCAGCAAACACAAGAAAATTCCAAGTGGGATACAGGTTACGAGTGGAAGATTATTCTGCTTTTGAGCCTGGCCTTCGGTCTGGTCGGACTCGACCGCTTCATTTTACCGGTGCTTTTCCCGAGCATGATGGCAGAACTCGGGCTTACCTACGAAGATCTCGGCAACCTGGTGGGGATTCTCGCCGTGGCGTGGGGTATCTCGGCCTTTGCCATGGGCTACCTGTCGGACTATCTCGGTCGCCGCAAGGTGCTGATTCCGGCCGTGATCCTGTTCTCCCTGATGTCGGTACTCAGCGGTGTGGTTACCACGCTACTGGGACTGCTCATCATTCGTGCCGTGATGGGTGCTGCCGAAGGTCCGGTTGCCTCTACCGGTGTAGCGGTTGCCGTAGAAGCCTCGCATCCCAAACGTCGTGGTCTGAATAACGGCATTTTTCAATGCATGATTTCGCTGTTCGGTCTTGCACTGGGACCCTTGATTGCCACCCAACTGCTGGAATTTACCAGCTGGCGTAACGTGTTCATGCTGGTGGGTATTCCGGGACTGCTGATTGCTGGCGCCATGTTCATGGTGGTACGTGATCCCTCAGTGCAAATGACAAGCACTGGCCAGCGTGCCCCACGACCAACATTCGGTGATCTTTTCAAAAATCGCAACGTGATCCTGTCGATGCTGGTGTTGATGTGCGCCATGACCGGTATCTTTGTACAGGCCGCGATGATGCCCAGCTATCTGCAGGATTATCTCAAGCTTTCCACTCTCGACATGGGATATGTAGTATCTGCCATTGGTTTTGGTGGGTTCATCGGGCAGTTTGCCTTGCCTGCTGTCTCTGACATCATTGGTCGCAAGCCGGCCACCTTGCTGTCGTTCGTGTTTGCCGCAGTGTTCCTGTACATGTTTTCCCAAACAGGTGCCGACAGCCTGGGTATGCTGTTCTGGCTGCTGTTTGGCGCGGCGCTGTTCAACTTCGCTGCATTGGCCATCCTGGCAGGTCCGGTGGCTGCTGAAGCCGCTCCAATCGGCATGGTGGCATCGGTAGCAGGTCTCATCATTGGAGCCGGCGAAGTGTTCGGTGGTGGCATTGCTCCGGCAATCGCCGGTCGCCTTGCCGCATCCAGTGGTATTGAAACCACCCTGATGTTTGCGATCGGTGGGCAGGTAATCGGCCTGATCATCGCCCTGTTCCTGAAAGAGACTGCTCCACGCAAAACGGGCGGCTTGTAAACACAGGCCAGACGAGACCAGGCAAGGGCAAAGTCGAGTGCCCTCCGAAATAAAAGAACTTATAAAACAAGAAATAAAGAAGTGACGAATAAAGCCGGGACACTCCAATGTCCCGGCTTTTTTGTGCCTGCGACCGCGCCAAACAGAATTTGCAACAACCGGAAATCAAGGGGTCAGAGTAACTTGATCCCATTTTGTTCGATACTGTTTAAGTTTCGACCCGGATCAAGTTACTCTGACCCCTTGATTTCAAGTTACTCTGACCCCTTGATTGATGAACCGGAACTTCTACAGCCAGCTGCAACCGTTCCGGAATTTTGAACATTTCACGGACGATAGCCATTACTGTCCGGTGCCGGGTGACTGGTCTGTGTATGTCACTGATATTGTCAATTCCACCCAGGCCATTGAGCAGGGCAAATACAAGGAAGTAAACCTGATCGGTGCTGCCAGCATCACTCTGTGTATCAACCTGCTGCAAGACGTGGCATTTCCGTTTGTGTTCGGTGGCGATGGGGCCAGTCTCTGTATTCCTGACAGTCACACAACAAAAGTGGATGCCGAGCTGGGCAGTTTGATCCGGCTTGCACAGGACAATTTTGGCCTTGAGTTGCGGGTAGCTAAAATCCCTTTGCAGGCTATTGAGGCCCAGGGGAAAAAGATACTCGTTGCCAGGTTCGAATTGTTCGCCGGCAATACCCTGGCATTTTTTCGTGGCGGCGGCATGGCACTCGCCGATCAACTCGCGAAATCCCGCTATGCAAGCTATGCAGTGCCGGCGGCCACCAGTGCAGTGGAAGAACTGGTGGGCCTGTCGTGTCGCTGGAGTCCGATTCCCGCGAGCAAGTCCTGCATCGTGAGCCTGCTGGTGCTGGCGCGCAGTGACGACACCCAGCGCGTCTTTGGCGACCTTGTCAGGGAATTCAGCATGGTAATGGGCCAGTCTCTGGACGACGCCAATCCGGTTGCCCCTGAGCTCGTGCGCTACAAGGGGTTCTTGCAAGCCCTGCGCGATGAATACAGTTATCACCGTACAGTCTTCAGTATGGGATTTTTAAAGCGCTGTATCGAGATTGTGCTTGCCGTCATCATCTTTCGGCACGCTATCAAACTGCCGATTAAATCCTTCGATCGCCAGCAATATATGGATAAGGTGCGTTTCCACAGCGATTACCGCAAGTTTGATGACACCTTGCGGCTCGTACTGGACTGCACCGATGCGCAGGTCGAAGGTTTGGAAACTGTGCTGCAGCGGACCAGGGCTGCCGGCTTGATCTACTACGGCTTGTTTCGCTCGCCAGAGGCCCTGATGACCTGCTTCGTGCAAACGATGCAGGATGGAGGCCATCTGCACTTTATCGATGGTGGTGATGGCGGGCTCGCGATGGCAGCCCGCCAACTGAAAGCCCAGGTCAGTGCGGAAGCACCCCGAAACGCTTGAGCACTTCCGGCAGGTCAATTGCACGCTGTCCGGTAATCAGCCCGACATGGTTGCTGCACAGTGAGAAAAATTGCTGCTTGATGGCCATCTCGTAGGTGATCATTTCATTGCTGGCCCAGGCATTGGTGTTCTCGTTCATCATGCCTTCCTCATAATCCCGGTTTACGCCCATCGCATCGAAGATCGCGAGTTTTTCGTCATGACTGACATTTTTGTAGGTGATGGGTTTTCCGCTGTAGTCGCTGCAGTGGCGCGTGATGTCGGCAAAGGTCAGCAATTCAGCTCCAGTGATTTCGTAGATGGCATTTTCGTGTGCCTTGGCATTGGCCAGTACCCCGGCGGCAGCGCGGGCGCAGTCGTCCTTGGCTACCGGAGCGATCAGGCCATCACCGGTACTCGCCACGATTTCACCGGTCGCGATACCCATGGGCAAAAACATTTGGGCAATGACATCGGCATACCAGGAATTGCGCAGGATGGTGTATTTGAGACCGCTATTGATCAGGGTCTGTTCGGTAGCGTAGTGCTCCTGGCCGGAAATTGACGGGGTTTGTGGCTGGATACCACAGCTGGACGTGTAGACCACATGCTTCACACCCGCAGCCTTGGCGGCATTTATGGCGTTGCCGTGCTGCTGTGCGCGTTTGCCGATGCTTAGCGTGCTGATCAGCATGAAGACGTCCCCGCCTTCAAGGGCAGCTTGCAAGGCTGCCGGATCATTGAAGTCGGCCTTGCGCACAGTGGCGCCCTTGGCTGCAGCTTCTGCCAGCGAGTCCGGATTACGGGTGAGCAGTACCAGTTCTGACGCGGGTATTTTACCCAGCAGGATGGAGGTGATGCGTTTGCCGAGGTCGCCGGAGGCCCCGCTAACTACGATAGTCATAATTTTTCTCTTTCAATGGCCAAATCAAGGGTGCAGCGCCGGGGGCACAGGATGCCGTGCCCCACAATCACGATCAACAAGGTGTGATGAATGGAACTGTCAAATTTACCTGCGCAAAGGTAACCGGGGGTGAGGGCAACGTGCAACCGAGTTGCTGCAGTGTGGGAGTATTGAGGACGGCATCGGCTTCCACGGCTGGGGTTTGCAGCTTGAGATGGGCAAACACCGGGCGCCGTGTCGGCAGCGGAGCCACGTGCATGCCGCCTGGAGCAATGCCGGCTGGATACATTTTCATCCGCACCGACGCGCGTACATTGCCGCCGATGGTAAGAATCTGTCCCGCGTCTGTATTCACCCGAACCACGATGTCGCAGTGAGTACGCGCGCCTTCGCCGAGTTGCTTGCGGCGCTCATCCAACGTGCGGTACATCGGGCGCAGTCCATTGCAGAGCAGATCGCCGGGGCTGATCTCGGCTGCGCCGGGGCTGTAGGCCAGGTAAGCGGCAACCGTGTCATTGCTGTCTTGTGCCCTGATCGCCTGGTCGATATAGGTATGGTGCGCAATCGCGCGCTGGAATTGTTGGCTATCACTCAAGCCACTTTCGCACATCACCCAGGAAATGAACGCCGCTGACCAGGGATCACGCCAGCGTGAACTCAAGCCGGCATCCTGTTGCCACGCGTCATTCTGACGCTTGAGAATCCAGTCGCTGCCCGGGATGGCGGCCCAGTAACCGCCGACAGTGGTGGCCACCTGTGCGACTTCCTCTGGCAGCAGCGGCAGGAAGCGGCGCGGCATATTTGCAGCAGTACCGGCATTCCCCGCCCGGTCGGGATCAACACTTTGGGCATCTACCTGAAACCCGAAGAAGGCCCATTCCTGAACTGCAGTATTTACAATGCGCCGACGGATGTCAGCGGGTGCAGCTGCATGGCAACTGCGCTCGATGATGCGCATGTTGCCGGGGCTGCCTTCCACGCGTGCAGAAGGGGGGGTGACATCCAGCACGGAGGCAGCCAGTCGTGGTGCGGAGGGCGACTGCACAATGGATTGATGCGTTTCCTGCTGCGCGCCACAGGAACCTGTAACCAGTGCCAGCAGCAAAATCAAAGGGATAGGGGAAAGGTGCTTGGCGCGGACAAGGGTAGGGGCACGGCATGCCGTGCCCCTGTGGGCGAGAAGTCCAATATTCATCAAGCAACGCATGGCAATTCCGGCATGTGGTGCCCGCATGCACGCGCAATCAAGGTGCAGGCTTGAACGCGAGCAACACATTGCCCGGTACACCCATCAAGCCATAACCACTCTGCACGAACAGCATGCCATTGGCGGCCCAGATCGAGAAGTTGTCGATGGCTCCACCGCGACCTTCAACACCATTGACCGTCGTGAACGGTTTGGCGGTATCAAAACTGAAAATCGGTTCGCCGCGTTGGGCATCAAACACTTTTACAAACCCGTCGTTGGTACCCTGGACTACCGCGCCATCCACGAGCAGAGTCGCTGCACTCATGCCATAACTGCGTTCGCAGCTTGGCAGGTTCGCCAGACGTTCTGCGTTGCATTCCGGCTTGTGCAGGTAGGACCAGAGGATGTTGCCGTTGTTCACATCCAGTGCATGCAGGCCGGGAGCTTCGCCATCTGCGGTGGGACCAGTCGACATGTTGTTGGCAGCAAAGATGCGCTGGCCATCGAAGGCCATGCCCCAGTGAATGCCACCCATCGCGCCGCCAGGACCCACCTTGGTGTTCCACAACAGTTCGCCGTTGTCAGGATTCAATGCCCACACGACGCCGTTCTTCTGGCCTCCCAGCACCACATCAGAACCGTCACTCTTTTGCGCCAGCATGATGGCAGCGCCAAAGTCCCAGTCCTTGTTGATGCTGTCGGCCGGTGGGCAGTTTGGTCCCGTGTTGTCGTTCATGCAGCCGGTGAGAAAGATGTCGTTCGGTGTCGCCTGGAATTGCCAGGCAACGCTGCCATCGTCCATGCGCAGTGCAATGATTGCATCGCTGGTATCCGTGGCAGGGGCTGAGGTGTTCTCGCCGGTACCGACATAAATCAGACCGCGTTTTTCATCGATCGCAGGGGCCGTCCAGATCGGTGCGCCGGAAGGACCATACTGCTGGGTGCCTACACTGCTGACTGTCGTAGGCTTGGCATCTTCCATGGTGTGGTACACCCACTCACGTTCACCGGTGTTCACATCCAGTGCCACGACGGCACCATGACTTGAGCAGCATTCGTAATCGGGTGCGGCGCCCATGTTGAGTTCGCCCGACGAAATCGGCACGAAGATGCGCTCGCCGTACAGCACGGGCATCGCAGTGACGTTGGAGACGCTGGTGACTTTGACGCTGACATCCCACAGGATTTCCGCAGTGCTGGCGTTCATCAGCAACACATGGGCGGCGTTGTCGGCAAACAGCAGAACATTCATGCCATTTTCGAGGGTGTGATAACCGATGGTGGTGCGCAGCGGAATGTCATGCTGGTAGACCCATTTAACGCAAGGCGAGTCGCCGCCGATATCCAGTGCAAACAACTGGCCGGAATCGACGATGGGGTAGTACATGGTGTTACCCACGATGGCGGGTTGCGAGCGCATGTTGGCGGTTTGCGGAAATGCCATAGACCAGGCCAGTTCCAGCTTGCCCATGTCGGCAGTAGTGAGACCGGCTTGCTCTGCCGTCAGCTGACGATGATTCTGGCGGTCGAAGCCCTGCGTCCAGATCGTGGGTGCGCCAGTGTCCACGGCGCTGCGCTCAGCGGGACAGGTGTGGTTGGTGATCCAGCTGTTGTCGATGTCGGCAGTGGCACTCAAATACGCGACCACGTTGTCGATGTCGGTTTCATTCAAGCCGGCAGCCTGGTTTTTCATCTTGCCATTGGTCAGTGCGTACGACACGGCACGTGGCCCCATGCGCTTGAGCGTATCGAGGGGTGGTGATTTGGTTTCTTCCGGCTGGTTGTGGCAGACCCCGCAGGCGCGGTCATACACGGCTTGGCCCTCACTATTGGTTGCGGATTCGATGACCTGGGCAGACGCTGTCAGGCTCGCCAACACAGTGACTAGAAGCAACGTGGATCTGGACAGTAGCATGGTGATATTCCCCTCGAATAACTTGTGTATGTTTTTATCAGATGGCGATCACATCGTTGGTGGCTACCAGTGTGAAAGCTGCGAGGTGTCGGAGCATAGTGCTGATACCTTCTTGTTTTTTTGATTGTGCGTGGGGCTCCTGAAAATCATGCCCGACCCATAGCGGGGGGACTTCCGTGTCCACCCTTTTTTTTCAAGCCGGTGGTTTCTCAAGCCAACGCGGTGCTGAACAGTGCCAGTAATCTGCTCCACGCGCGTTCGGCTTGCTCTTCGTGATACGCCGCTGAATCCGGCGGGCACCAGCCGTGCAGGGTACCTGCAT
>JBIIWM010000247.1:0-4203 GCA_044338875.1 Pseudohongiellaceae bacterium
GTCGTCCGCCGTACTGGCACAAGTGAGTTTCGACAACCTGCTGCATCCGGAACAAACGCCAGACAACTGGCTCAGCTATTCCCGCAGCTTCGACAACCAGCGCCACAGCTCGCTGGACCAGATCAATTCCGGCAACGTCAGCGCACTGGAACTGCAGTGGGTGTGGCAGGCGCACTCGCTGGAAAAATTCGAAGCCACACCGCTGGTGGTGGATGGTGTGCTCTATACGGTGCAGGCGCCCAATGACGTAGTGGCACTGGATGCGGCTACAGGTCGCATTTTCTGGACCTATCATCACGAACCCTCCGCCGCTCGCACCTGTTGCGGGCGCGTCAATCGTGGCTTGGCCATGCTCGGTGACACCTTGTTCATGGGCACCATTGATTCGCACCTGCTCGCGCTTGATGCCCGCAGCGGCACCTTGCTGTGGGATACCGTTGTTGCTGATGCAGGCGCGCAATACTCGATCACGATGCCGCCGCTGGTGGTCGGGGACAAGGTGTATATCGGTGTCGCCGGTGGTGATCTGGGCATTCGCGGTTTTGTCGCGGCCTATGAGGTGCACACGGGTGCCGAGCTGTGGAAGTTTCACACCATTCCGGCTCCCGGCGAGCCCGGCAACGACACCTGGTCCGGCGATTCGTGGCAGGCCGGCGGCGCGGCGATCTGGAATGCCGGCGCTTATGACGCAGAAGCCAATCTCATCTATTTTGGCACTGGCAATCCGGCGCCCGACTGGGATGGACGCTCGCGGCTCGGTGACAATCTCTACAGCGACAGTGTGATCGCACTGGATGCCGATAGTGGTGAACTCAAATGGCATTACCAGTTCACGCCGCACGATGAACTCGACTACGACTCTACCCAAGTGCCGGTATTGGCCGATATTGAATGGGAAGGCGAGCCACGCAAGGTCATGCTGTGGGCGAACCGCAACGGGCTGATGTATGTGCTCGACCGGCTCACCGGTGAATTCCTGCTGGGCAAGCCCTATGTAGAAGTGAACTGGATGGACGGCTTCGATGCCAACGGCCGGCCGCAGCGCGTACCCGGCATGGTGCCGTCTCCGGAAGGCACCTTGATCCGTCCGCATGTGCATGGCGCGATCAATTGGGCACCACCGGCGTACAGCCCCAAGTCCAAACTGCTGTATGTCGCGCACTGGGAACAGTCCGGCATCATCGCGATTGAAGGCCAATTTCCGCAGGCAGTCGGCATCAACGCGCGCCAGACCACGATGGGCGATGTGACGCTTGAACCCTTCTTCAACAATAGCGACGAAGCCTATGGCGTGATCCGTGCCTACGATCCGCACACGCTGACGCAAGTGTGGGAATTCAATCTGGGTAACATTACCTGGGGCGGCGTGTTGTCAACGGCAGGCGATGTGGTGTTCGGCGGCGGCAAGGACGGCTATTTCGTCGCGCTGGATGCGCGCACCGGCAAGCTGTTATGGAAAGCCGCGCTCGGCGGCCAGGTGAATGCCGGACCGATGACCTACGCCGTAAATGGCAAGCAATACATCGCCATTGCCGCCGGCACCGCGCTGTTTACCTTTGCCTTGCCCGAATAGCTCGCGCTGCTCTATTTGCTTCACCAGTATTTCACCGATTAATTTTTCAAATGTTACGGATATTGCCATGAAAGTATTGATTACCGGCGCCAACGGCTTCGTCGGCCAGGGTCTTGCCAAGCGTGTGTTGAAACAAGGCATCGATGGTCGTGCCATCACTGGCCTTACCTTGCTGAGCCGCAAGTTCGAGAATCCCCCGATTGATCCGCGCGTGCGTTTGCTCAAGTGCGATATGGCTGATGCCGAAAAATTGCAGGAAGCCTTGGCGGACGAACCGGAAGTCGTGTTCCATCTCGCCTGCGTACCCGGTGGTGTCACCGAAGCCAATTACGATCTGGGCAAGCACATCAATCTCGATGGCACCATCAACCTGTTTGAGTTGCTGCGCAAGCGCCAATGGCAGGCCACGCATGTACCACGGCTGGTGTTCACCAGTTCCATTGCCGTCTATGGCTCCCCCTTGCCGGCGCAAGTGGATGAGAGCATCCGTGCCTGCCCCGGCCTGAGTTATGGCGCGCAGAAACTGGTCGCCGAAATATTGATCGCCGATTACAGCCGGCGCGGCTGGCTCGATGGTCGCAGCGTGCGCTTGCCCGGCATCATGTCGCGCCCGGTAGATGCTGCGGGTCACACCTCACGCTTCCTCAGCGACATCATCCGCAATCTGGCCGAAGGCAAACCCTTCGTGTGCCCAGCGGCACCGGAAGCCACTTCGTGGTTCCTGTCGCGCCCGGCCTGTATCGACAACCTGATTCACGCCGCTGAATTGCCGCAGGCCGCAATGACTGCCAGTCGCCAATGGCAGCTGCCCGCCCAGCACATCCAGCTGCAAACACTGGTTGACGGCATTGCCCAGGTGCATGGTGAAGGCGTGCGTCAGCTGATCAGCTGGAAACCCGACCCGGTGGTGCAGGGCATCTATGCCAGCTATCCGCCACTGCTGACCCCGCAAGCTGAAGCTGTGGGCTTCAGGCATGACGGCGATATCCCGACGCTGGTGCGCAGGGCGTTGGAAGAGGAGTAATACTGCTGATGTGGCAAGGCTGCTGCGCTGCACTGGCGCCGCAGCTTGTCAGTGAAATCCCGGTTTAGATGATTTCGCGCAAAGGCAGGGCCCAGCCGCTTGACTAGTATTGCAGGGAAAATATAACAAAGAGCACCCGTTGCCCGGAGACCTTGCATGACGACACCTTTTCCCAAAACGCCCACCTTCATGACCATTGATGAGCCCTTCCGCTTTGAAGGCTCAGTGTTCGATCTTGAAGTAGAGGGACAGATTCCTGCCGCACTGGATGGCACTTTCTACCGCGTTGGTCCCGACCAGGCGTTCCCGCCCAAGATGGGCGATGCGAATCCGTTCAATGGCGATGGCTTTGTCAGCGCTTTTCGCTTCAAGGATGGGCACTGCGACATGCAGACGCGCTATGTGATGACGGAGCGTCTGAAGGCCGAGCGCGCCGCACGCAAGGGCTTGTTCGGGGATTACCGCAATCCGTTTACCGATGATCCGAGTGTCAAGGGCGTGCAGCGCACTGTATCGAACACCAACGTGGCAATGCACAACGGCCAGCTGCTGGCGATGAAGGAAGATGGTCCTCCGTATGCGCTGGATCCGCACACGCTGGAAACCAAAGGGCTGTGGGACTGGAACGGCCAGATGACTGCGACCACCTTTACCGCGCATCCCAAGGTTGATCCCTATACCGGCGACTTCGTCGGTTATGCCTATGCCGCGAAAGGCGAAGCCTCGGCCGATATCGTCTACTACGCGTTCGACAAGCACGGCAAGAAAAAGCGCGAAGTGTGGTTCAAGGGGCCTTACCCCGGCATGATTCATGATTGCGCGATCAGTGAGCACTACATCATCCTGCCGATGATTCCGCAGGTGATGGATATCGAGCGTCTCAAGCGCGGCGGCATCGCATTCCAATGGGAGCCGGCGCTGGATCATGTGTATATCGTGATTCCGCGCGATGGCGAGGCGAAGGACGTGCGCTTCTTCCATGCCCCCAATGCGATGCCGGGCCACGTGATCAACGCATTCGATGACGGCGGCAAGCTCTACCTCGACTTGCCGGTGGCGAGCGACAACGTGTTCTGGTTCTTCCCGGACAAGGACGGCAAGCATCCGGCACCGCCGCAGATCCGCACCGATGTCACGCGCTGGTGCTTCGACATGAATGACAGGCACAGCAAGGCAGTGCCTGCCGTGATTTCGAATCTCTCGGCTGAATTCCCGCATTGCGACGACCGCTATGTCGGCCATCCGTATCGTTATGGCTTCATGCAGGCCAGCGATCCCACCAAACCTTACAACATGGACAAGGCCGGTCCGATCATGGGCTTCTTCTTTAATACCTTCCTGACGATGGACATGAGCACCGGCAAATACCAGTCGTGGTTTGCCGGCGATACGTCCAGCACGCAGGAACCGGTGTTTGCACCCAAGAGTGCCAACGCGCCGGAAGGGGAAGGTTACGTGATCGGCGTGGTGAATCGCCGCGCCGAACATCGCAGCGATCTGGTGATTCTCGATGCGCAGCACATGGCAGAGGGCCCGGTGGCGACAGTGAAATTGCCGGTGCGCCTGAAGTACGGCATCCACGGCAATTGGGTACCGGGTGTCAGCG
>JBIIWM010000248.1:0-4187 GCA_044338875.1 Pseudohongiellaceae bacterium
GCCCGAAGTGGAAACCACCTGCCGTGGCATAGCGCCGTGGGTGGAAGGCCAGCAGAT
The DNA here is from genome assembly GCA_044338875.1 of Pseudohongiellaceae bacterium. Taxonomy (GTDB): domain Bacteria; phylum Pseudomonadota; class Gammaproteobacteria; order Pseudomonadales; family Pseudohongiellaceae; genus CAILUG01. Next base: position 58 of record JBIIWM010000248.1, read on the forward strand.
CAAGTCGGTGGTGGTGCGCAATGCTTCGCTGCGCTGGCCAATCCCTGACACCCTGGCGACCACGCTGAAGAACCGGCGCATCAAGGGCATCAGCCGCCGCGGCAAATACCTGCTGTTGGATGTCGGCATCGGGCAGGTACTGGTGCATCTGGGGATGTCAGGCAGTCTGCGTGTCGTCGACGCCGATGCTGAAATCCGCAAGCATGACCATGTCGATTTTTGCCTGGGTAGCGGCAAGATCCTGCGTTTTCACGATCCACGCCGCTTTGGCTGTGTGCTTTGGCTGGAAGGAGAGCCGCAGCTGCACCCGCTGTTGGCCGGGCTGGGACCGGAGCCCTTGTCTGCGGGGTTTTCGGCCGAGTATCTGTTCAAGCTCTCGCGCAAGCGCCAGAGCCCGGTCAAGCACTTCATCATGGATAGTCATGTAGTGGTGGGCGTGGGCAACATCTATGCCAACGAAGCGCTATTCCTCGCCGGCATTCTGCCCACGCGCAAAGCCGGCGAAGTGAGCAAAAAACAGTATGAGGCGCTGGTTGACGTCATCAAGGCGGTGCTCAAGCGCGCGATTGCCTCGGGCGGCACGACCTTGCGCGATTTCGTCGGTGGTGATGGCAAGCCCGGGTATTTCAAGCAGCAACTGCATGTCTATGGACGCGGTGGCGAGCCCTGTACCAAATGCCGTACCCACTTGATTGAAATCAGGCAGGGGCAGCGCACGACGGTTTACTGTCCAAAATGCCAGCGCTAGTATGGAAGCCAGGGCAACATGGCCACGCTGGAACAAGATTGGCGACTTTGGAACCTGGCACAGCAACATACTTGGAGGTAATTATGGGTTTCACGGGCAAGCATTCAGTATCCAGGGTTTTGTGCAAACTGCTGGCCGTATGCGCGTTGGTGTTCAGCGTTGGGCAGGTACAGGCACATCATTCCTTTGCCGTGCACTTCGTGGCAGACCAGCTCATCACGGTAAAAGGGGTTGTCACTTCATACAAGTTCACCAACCCGCATGGCATCCTCAATTTCAGTGTTACCAAAGAGGATGGCTCGGTGGAAGCATGGCGTGCTGAAACCAATTCGCCCAACGTGCTGCGCCGCCGCGGCTGGAACAAGGATTCGCTGAAGCCGGGGGATGAAATCACCGTGGTCGGTTTTCCCGCGCGGGATGGCACGCCGTATATGCGCATCAGCAAGATTACGTTTGCCGATGGCCATGAATTGACCGGCCAGGCCAGCACCGACCCCACCGCCCAGGATTGAGGTAGCAACATGAAGATGCGCACATGCCAACTGGTTATCGCCGCCCTGCTGCTGGGCTCCTGCACCTTGGTGCAGGCACAGGCAGATCTTGAGGGTTACTGGACCTCGTTGTTTGCGCCCACGCCGGAAGGCGAGGCGCTCAAGGCCAAGCTGCCGGCGGGAGCGGTGTTCGTCGATGACGCAGGTTCCGGTGAGCTTGGCGAAGGACAGTTCAGTGGACTGAAATTGAGCGATAAGGCGCTGAAGGAAATCGCCGACTATGATTTCAGGCAGGAGTTGAGCCAGGAATTTGCGTGCACACCGCCTTCGGTCGCGTTCTACATGCAGGCCCCGTTTCCGTTCGAGCTGCATCAGAGTGACAAGTTTATTGCGATGAAAATCGAATACTTCGACATGTTCCGCCTGATCTTCCTCGATGGGCGCGGACATCCACCGGCAGATGCGCCCCATTCCAAGAGCGGACATTCCATCGGTCATTGGGAAGGCGATGAGCTGGTGGTCGAAACCACGCATATTTCATCGGGAACCTTCATGAACAACGGGTTCAACCACAGTGATAACCTGAAGCTGACCGAGCGCTTCAAGCTCAGTGCGGATGGCAACACCCTGTTTGCCACCCAGGTATCGGAAGATCCCGAGGTGTTCACCGGATTGGCTGCGCGCTACATGGCGTGGCGCAAGGTGCCGGGGGAATACGTTTATCCCTACGAGTGCGATCCCAGCTTCGGCGAATAACCGGGGCCAGCCCCTACCATGTGCCGGGGACGGGATCCTTGTTGGTAAGCTTGATGTATTTCGCAAGCAGTTCCTGCTTGCTCTCCGGGTGTTCGGGATGGAGCGGAATACACGCGACCGGGCACACATCCACACACTGGGAGGTCGTAAAATGGCCGACGCATTCCGTGCACAGGTCAGGATCGATCACATAAATTTGCGAACCCATCGAGATGGCCCCGTTGGGGCATTCGGGTTCACACACATCACAGTTGATGCACTCGTCGGTGATCATCAACGCCATGTTATCCCCCGGTCGACTTCATGGCTTTGACGACAGCCGGGTGCACGAAGCTGGAGATATCACCGCCATACTCCGCAATTTCCCGCACCAGCGTCGATGAGATGTAGGCGAGTTGCTCGGCCGGCGCCAGGAACACGGTTTCAATTTCCGGCGCCAGCACGCGGTTCATGCCGACCAATTGAAATTCATATTCGAAGTCGGCCACCGTGCGCAGGCCGCGCAGGATCAGGTTGGCTTTTTGCTCGCGGACGAAATCGGTAAGCAAGCCGCGGAAACCATGCACTTCCACATTGGGCACGTGCGCCAGTACTTCCCGGCACAGTTGCACGCGCTGTTCCAGCGTCATGCGACTGGCCTTCGAGGTGCTGGTACCCACGCCTACGATCACGCGGTCGAAAATGCCCGAGGCGCGTTCCACCAGATCGGTATGGCCGTTGGTGATGGGATTGAAGGTGCCGGGGTAAACAACTGTTTTCATGATAGCTGCTCTGACTGCAAAGGCCGCAGATTATAGCGCCTTTCAGGCCGCGGACTGACACAAGCCGTAATGGACGTCGCCCGCGCGCTTTTCCCGCAGCAAGGTCCAGGCAGGTGGCAGGCTGAAATTTGCAAGCGGGGTTGCCGCCTCCAGGTATACCAACCCACCCGGCGCCAGCCAGCCGCGGTCTTGCAGGATGTGGCAGCAGGTTTCGTGCAAGCCGGCGTCAAAAGGCGGATCCAGGAATACGATATCAAAAATTGTGGTTTCCCGGTGTTGCAGCCAATCGGTTGCGGAGGCCTGCACCAGCACAAGCTTGTGGGTTTCCAGCAACTGGCTGTTTGCGCGGATCGCAGCGGCGGCCTTTGGATTCAGCTCCACCGCGGTGACACTGCTGGCGCCGCGCGAGAGTGCCTCGAAGCCGAGCACGCCGCTGCCGGCAAACAGATCCAGGCAGCGCGCGCCCGTAATCTTGTATTGCAACCAGTTGAACAGGGTTTCCCGCACACGGTCCGGAGTCGGCCTGATGTCGGGCACATCGGCAAAATGCAGCACGCGACTGCGCCATTCGCCCCCGATAATGCGGACACGATTAGTGCTTTTTCTGGAATTTGCAGTCATAAAAATCGGGCAAGTGAAGTCTGTGCGCATTGTGCCCTGCCGGGCTGCGGCAGGGGAAGCGCGGGCTTGCGCCACGGGGTTCGCGATGGCAGCGGACACCTGCCTCTGTTAGCATTGGCGGCCATAGCCCAGGCACTACGCTAGGCAAGCAAGCAGCAGTTCCCCATGTTCGGATTCGGCAAAAAGTCCAATACCCCACAGCCAGGCGGCGCTCCCGCAGTCGAGCCGGTCGTTACGCCCGTGGACGCTGAAAAAAAACCGGAGTCAGCGCCAGAGTTAACCCCGGAAAAGGAAAGCCTCTTCAGTCGCCTGAAAGCTGGCCTGCGCCGCACCCGCGAAAACCTGACAGACGGACTGGGCGCGCTGCTGCTCGGCAAAAAAGCCATCGACCAGGATCTGCTGGACGAACTCGAAACCAGGCTGCTGTCCGCTGACGTGGGCATGAAAGCCACCACTGCCATCCTCGCCGACCTGGCCGGACGCGTGAAACGCAAGCAATTGGCGGATTCCGACGCGCTCTATGACGCCTTGCGCGAAATTCTTGCTGCCATGCTAAAACCCTGCGAAGTGCCATTGCAGATTCCCCGCGGCCTCGGTAAGCCCTTTGTGATCCTGATGGTCGGGGTGAATGGCGTCGGCAAAACCACCACCATCGGCAAGCTCGCCAAACGCTTTCAGGGTGAAGGCTACTCTGTGATGCTGGCGGCCGGCGATACGTTCCGTGCCGCTGCCGTCGAGCAGCTGCAAGTGTGG
>JBIIWM010000249.1:0-4184 GCA_044338875.1 Pseudohongiellaceae bacterium
CGGTGCGGATAAAACGGGGCATGTGTTCACCACCTATGCCACCGCACAGGGCCGAACACTGGTGCTTTCCGCCACGGGATGCAGCGCTGCACGGCTCGCTGTCGGCCGTTGCCATTTTTGGTTATAAGGAACTGGGAGATTCCTTCAGTGACTATGGTTTCAATTATGAAGATCTCGTTGCCAACGCGCCGGGAGGCGTAGCCAGTTACTGGCGCTATCGTAATCCTGGCCTTGCCCGCAAGGTGGATTTCCGTTGGGAAGTCGGCATGGATCCTCAGCAGACCGATTTCACGACCGATTATAAAAACTCAAAATACCTGCTGGCTTTTAAACTGAATGGTTTTGAAAGATTCAACAAGGGGATATAAAAAAACCCAATGAACGCAAGCTCTACGTAGGCATTGGGCTAAACCTCACTGATTGGCGGCTTTGGTTTGTGGTCGAGCAGCTGTCTTTCCTTTGCTGCTTATATTCCCCCCATGGTGGCATTCGGAAAGAACGGTAATTTCCGGATACGGGTTCCAGTCAGTCTTGCATAGGCATTGGCAAGGGCTGGTGCCAATGGCGGTACACCAGGCTCGCCGATGCCGCTGGGTGGATTGGTGCTGGGGATGATTTGTACCCTGACTGCGGGCATTTCAGTCAAGCGCATCACCCGATTGCTGTTGAAATTGAGTTTGGTGGCAACACCCGCCTTGAACACGGCATCTCCCCACAAGGTAGCATTGAGTCCATGCAGGATGCTGCCCTGCATCTGTGCTTCCACCGAGGACGGATTGATGACAGTGCCGCAATCGACTACACAATCGACCCGGTGTATGCGCAATGTGCCGGCCGCCGGTTGCGAGATTTCGACCACTTCGCATACCCAGGTACCAAAGGCCTGCGCAATCGCGACTCCCCAGGCGCGTCCTGCGGGAAGCTGCTTGCGCCAGCTGCTGCTCAGCAAGTCGGCTGCCTGCAAGGTCGCCAGTGCGCGGGAATCCTCGCTCTTGAAATGGTTATAGCGGAATGTGAAGGGATCGATCGCTGCGGCCTTGGCAAGTTCATCCATCATGCTTTCCACGGCAAAGGTATTGATGGAAGCGCCTACCGAGCGCCAGTAGCCGACAGGAACTCCTGCATCCAGCGGCACCCACTCCACAAGATAATTGCCAAGTTCGTAGGGTAAGTGGATCGCCCCCTCAATTGCCTGGGAGTCAACGCTGCCGGCTTTCAGGCGGCCGCGTTGTGCGGTGATCGATTGCGAGACCGTGCGGTAGGACCAGGCCTGGATTTTGCCTCCTGCCAGTTTTGCCTTCACGCGTGTGAGTCCAAGCGGGCGGTATTGGTCATGACCGAAATCCTCCTCACGCATCCACGTCAGTTTTACGGGTTTCCTGACTGCCATGGCGACCTCGATGGCCTGCCAGATATAGTCCTGCTCGATTTTCCTGCCGAGTCCACCGCCGAGGAATGTGGTGTGGACGGTGATTGCGGTTGCCGGGAGTTGGGTCAGCAAGGCCGCGTTTGCGGCCACCGCTGTTGCCGATTGCGTCGGCGCCCAGATTTCGCAACTCACCGGAGCAGTGCCTGAATACACGATATGGACGGTGCAGTTGAGCACTTCCATCGTCGCGTGGGCCAGGTACGGCACGGTATAGGTTGCATCAATGGTGGGAGTGCCCATGGCGTTGGCGACATCGGCTTGTATCACGGGAGCAAAAGTTTGCGGCGTGTAGGTTGCCGGCGGTGTTGGCTCGGCCACCAGCGCAACCCCGTTGCCGAGTTGTCCTTGCGCATAGGCCAGTATCTGGGCGCTGTCGACATTAGCCGTCGAGAGAGGCAGCGACCAGCTGACTGACATTTTTTTTGCCAGTCTGGAGGCAAGCCAGGTGTTGCTCGCTACTACTGCAACCGCATTCTTGCTCCCTGCAATCACCGAGCCGCGTGTGTGGGAGGCGGTACAGGCTACTACTGCAATGGCGCCTGATGGCTTGGCCGGCATGCTCTTCAGGGTGCCACCGATGGTCGGGCAATGTTTGATGGCAGCGAACACCATGCCTGGAAGAAAAATATCGAGGCCGAACTTGGCACTGCCATCGACCTTGGCAGGAATGTCCACGCGCGGCAGCGGTTTGCCAATCAGCCGGAAGTCTGCCGGGCTGGTGAGTCTCAAATCGGCAGGCAGCGTCATGCCGGCTGCTGCGCTTGCGAGCTCCCCGTATTCCCACCAGATTTGGGCATCGGGCACATAGAATATTTTTGCGTTGGCGGCTTTGAAATTGTCCCGGTTTGTATCACCGGTTTCCTGCATGGCGGCCGCGACCAGCAGTTCACGCGCGGCTGCGCCAGCCGTGCGCAGGGTGGTATACCGTCGACTCACCGCGCTGCTACCGCCCGTGGTGTACGAAATCACGGGATTTGCGAGGGCTTGCACGACTGAGATCTGGGCCCAGTCCACCATCAATTCCTCGGCAAGAATTTGCGCTAGGCCCGACATCGAGCCTTGCCCCATTTCGGCACCACCAAAGGCGAGACTGATCGTGCCGATCGGGCTTATGTGGATGTAGGCGTTGGCAAGCTCCTGCGTGGTGATGGCGGCATCGGCGGCGTCAGAACGTCCGAGCAGCGGCAAGGCAAAGGCGAGCGCGAGGCCATTGGCCGAAAATTTCAGGAACCCCCGGCGATTGAGCTTTTCAGTGGCTAGCGTTGCGGCGATTTCATCAGTCGGGAGTGTGCTTGTGAGAGTTGTCATTGTCATAGCTCCCTCACGGCATCTTTAATGCGCGCGTAAGTGCCACATATGCAGATGTGCTTCATTTCTGACAAGATTTCATCTCCGTAATGGCCGGCCTCCATGGCAGATGCACACGCCATGATCATGCCCGGTTGGCAGTAGCCGCATTGCGGTACCTGATGCTTGATCCAGGCTTCCTGGGCCGGGTGGCTGTTATCCGGCGACAAGCCTTCGATGGTGATGACTTTTTTCCCTGCCGCAGACGAAACATCGAATACGCAGGAATGCTCGCGCTGCCCGTCTATCATTACGGTGCAGGCACCGCACACTTCTATGCCACACCCGTATTTGGTTCCGGTAAGGCCGAGGATGTCACGTAGTACCCATAAAAGCGGTGTAGCCGGGTCCACGTCGACACTGTAGTTTGTATTGTTTACGTTTAACGAGATCATGCGGTACCTCCCTAAAGATTGTTGGAACAATTCCGTCTCTTTCAGTTTCAGCGCTCTCCTTGAATTACCCCTGAAATTGACAGGGATACTCTTCGGTTGGCAGGGGCAACAGCAAGCCCATGCTGATGAGGATGCGATTCAGTTCACGATTGGGGTTTTGAAAATGTTGGAAATTTGAAAAAAGGGACACTCTGGAGTCCATGCCTGGAGTCCGGCTTTAGAGTCCGAGAGTCGGGCTTTGTTGGTAGTCTTGCCACTACCTTATGGTGGCTTGGCGCAGCCCTGCTTTGCCGGCAGAGCGTGGGGAAATGTGAAAAGTCTCTGATTTTTATACATAATGCGGGCATTTCGCCCCGATTTTGTGTATTGTGCGCCGCCGCGTTCATCCCTGCAGACCGAGATCGTTATGACTGACTTATCCCTTTACAGAAACATTGGCATCTTTGCCCACGTAGATGCCGGAAAAACCACTACCACCGAGCGTATCCTCAAGCTCACCGGCAGAATTCACAAAATCGGTGAGGTTCACGAAGGTGAGTCCACCACCGACTTCATGGAACAGGAGGCCGAGCGCGGTATTACCATTCAGTCCGCAGCCGTGAGCTGTTTCTGGAAAGGCCATCGTTTCAACGTTATCGATACCCCTGGCCACGTTGACTTCACGGTTGAAGTGTATCGCTCCCTGAAAGTACTGGACGGCGGCATCGGCGTATTCTGCGGTTCCGGCGGTGTCGAGCCGCAGTCAGAAACCAACTGGCGTTACGCGAACGATTCGAAAGTAGCGCGCCTTATTTTCGTCAACAAACTTGACCGCATTGGTGCCGACTTCCTGAAAGTGACCGGCCAGGTACAGAAAGTACTGGGCGCTCGCCCCCTGATCATGACATTGCCCATTGGTGCTGAAGATACCTTCGTCGGCGTGGTGGACATTTTGGCCCGTAAAGCCTACATCTGGGACGAAACCGGACAGCCGGAAAACTACAGTGTCATCGACGTACCCGCCGACATGGTGG
>JBIIWM010000250.1:0-4174 GCA_044338875.1 Pseudohongiellaceae bacterium
CGTTGTTCATCCGTCATTTCCGTGCGCTGGTAGAAGCCGGCCATGTCTATGTGGCGATGCCCCCGCTGTATCGCATCGATATCGGCAAGGAAGTGTTTTACGCGCTGGATGAAGACGAAAAGAACGGCATCCTTGATCGTCTCGTTGCCGAAGGCAAAAAGGGCAAGCCCAATGTGCAGCGCTTCAAGGGTTTGGGCGAAATGAATCCCCTGCAGTTGCGTGAAACGACTATGAATCGTGACACGCGCCGCCTGGTGCAATTGAACGTCGATGATTTCGACAAGACCCTGGAAATGATGGACATGCTGCTGGCCAAGAAACGTGCCGGCGACCGCAAGGATTGGCTGGAAGCCAAGGGCAACCTGGCTGAATTCTGATTGAGAACACTCCTATGACAAACGCAATAACGTTCAACGACGAAGGCATGGAGCAGATGCCACTGCGGACTTTCGTCGAGCAGTCCTATCTGAATTATTCGATGTACGTCATCAACGACCGCGCACTGCCGCATATCGGCGACGGCTTGAAGCCGGTGCAGCGGCGCATCGTCTATGCGATGAGCGAGCTCGGCCTGAAGAATTCTGCCAAGTTCAAAAAGAGCGCACGTACCATCGGCGACGTGATCGGCAAATTCCATCCGCATGGCGATTCGGCCTGTTACGAAGCGATGGTGCTGATGGCGCAACCGTTCTCCTACCGCTACCCGCTGGTAGATGGCCAGGGCAACTGGGGTTCGCCGGACGATCCGAAATCCTTCGCCGCGATGCGCTATACCGAATCACGCCTGCAACACTATGCGGATGTGCTGCTGGGCGAACTTGGGCAAAGCACGGTCGACTGGAAACTCAACTTTGATGGCGAGCTGGAAGAACCCATTATCCTGCCTGCGCGCCTGCCCAATATTTTATTGAATGGTGGCAGCGGTATCGCGGTCGGCATGGCCACCGACATTCCGCCGCACAACCTGCGCGAAGTCGCGCATGCCTGCGTGCATCTGCTGGATTATCCGGCTGCGGAAATCGACGAGCTGATGAGCTTCATCAAGGCGCCCGATTTCCCGACTGCGGCCGAGATCATCACGCCCAAGTCAGAAATCCGGGACATGTACCAGAGTGGCAAGGGCATGGTGAAGTGCCGTGCCATCTATCACAAGGAAGAAACCGACATCATCATCACCGCGCTGCCGTACCAGGTCTCTGGATCCAAGGTGCTCGAACAGATCGCCGCGCAGATGCAGAAGAAGAAACTGCCGATGATCGTCGACTTGCGCGATGAGTCCGATCACGAGAACCCCACGCGTATAGTCATCGTGCCCAGATCCAACCGCATCGACGTCGACGCCGTGATGGGACATTTGTTTGCCACCACCGATCTCGAGAAAAGTTATCGCATCAACCTGAACATGATCGGCACCGATGGCCTGCCAAGGGTCAAGAACCTGCTGGGTATCCTGCGCGAGTGGCTGGAATTCCGCACGGTCACAGTCACGCGCAGATTGCAGTATCGGCTCGACAAGATCCTGGCGCGCCTGCACATCCTCGAAGCGCTGCTGATTGCCTATCTGAACCTCGATGAAGTGATCCATATCATTCGTACCGAGGACAAGCCCAAGCCTGCACTGATGGAACGTTTCAGCCTCAGCGACAAACAGGCCGAATCCATTCTCGAATTGAAATTGCGCAATCTGGCCAAGCTCGAGGAAATGGAGATCAAAGGCGAGCAGTCCGCACTCGAGGAAGAGCGCGTGCAGTTGCAGCTGACGCTGGCATCGAAGGGCCGCATGAAAACCCTGATCAAGAAAGAACTGATCGCTGATGCCGTCAACTTCGGCGATGACCGGCGTTCCCCGCTGGTGATACGCGGTGAAGCCCAGGCCTTTTCTGATACGGAATTGATGAGCACAGAGCCGGTGACCATCGTGATGTCGGAAGCCGGTTGGGTGCGCGCCGCCAAGGGGCATGAAGTGGATGCGGCGGCACTGTCCTTCAAATCCGGCGACAAGCTGAAGCTGGTGGAGAAAGGCCGCAGCAACCAGAACGTAGTGTTTCTCGACTCGACCGGACGCACGTATTCGATGCAGGCCCATACGCTGCCGTCTGCGCGCGGCATGGGCGAACCGTTGACGGGTCGCATCAATCCTCCTTCCGGCGCGACCTTCGAAGGCATGATGATTGGCGAGCCGCAGGCCAAATACCTGCTGGGCTCTGATGCCGGTTACGGCTTCGTTACCCAGATGGAAAACCTGCTCGGGAAAAACCGCGCCGGCAAGGCCGTATTGAGCCTGCCCAAAGGCAGCAAGGTCGTGGCCCCTGTCATCGTCAATGATCCGGTCAACGATGAAGTGGTGGCGATTACCAGCGAAGGCCACATGCTGATGTTCAGGGTCGCCGAGCTGCCTGAACTTGCCAAGGGCAAGGGCAACAAGATCATAGGGATTCCCTCCGGCAAGGTAGCTGAGCGGCAGGAGTTCGTTGTAGCCTATGGCGTGCTGGGCGCCAATCAATCGCTGGTGATTCACTCCGGCAAGCGCTTCCTGAAACTTGGAATGGGCGATCTGGAACATTACAGGGGCGAGCGTGGCCGTCGCGGCAACAAGCTTCCACGCGGATTCCAGAACGTAGACAGAGTGGAAATACAGGATAAGTAGAACCTCTCGCGGACAGCAGGAACCACATACATGCTCTGCTCCTCTTTCAGGTACAGCCGCTGCAGGCTGCGGCTGCTTGCCGCCATTGGCACCACGCCAATTGTCGCGAGCAGTCTCGCTTTCGTTTCTGCGCTGGCCGCCCCAGGACTGTTGCAGGCGCAAGAGTCGGCCGATGCGCAGCCCGAACTGATCACCGTCGTCGCCAGGAAGCGTGGCCAAGCGGTGCAGAAAGTCGACATCAGCATGGATGTGGTGGATGCAGATACCCTGCATGGTCTGCAATTGAACACCTTGCCGGAACTGGCAAACCTCTCCGAAAACGTCATCCTGTTTGAAGATATGCCCGGCGCGGGTGTGCCCGCCTGGGTGATTCGTGGCGTCGGCCTGCAGGACTTCAATGTAAACAACACACCAACAGCCAGTGTCTATGTTGATGGCGCGTATCAGGTCTCGACGGCGATGGGCACGGCGGGCCTGTTCGATGTGGAGCAAGTCGAGATATTGAAAGGCCCGCAGGGCGGACTCTACGGCCGCAACACCAGTGGTGGTGCGGTGCTGCTCAATTCGAACAGGGCCAACACCAGTGATTTCAGTGGCTCTGCCGAAGCAGGCTATGGGCGCTGGAATCGCAGTACGCTGTCAGGTGCAGTCAACATGCCGGTAACGGATCAGCTGGCTTGGCGTGTTGCCGGCCGCAGTGAAACCAGCGCGGATGGTTGGCAGCAAAGCCTGGCCAATGGTGATTCGCATGGTGATTCGCATGGTGAAAAGGACCGCTGGGATCTGCGCAGCTGGTTACTATTCCAACCCACCCCGGATCTTTCCATACAATTCAAGCTCCAGGGCGGGCGCGATGATTCCGACATCGTATTGGGTCGTGCAGTCGGTCTCTATAGTCCAGTGTCTCCGCCGGCCTTTTGCCCGCAAGCATTGAGTGGCAATCGTGATATCAGCTGCCTGACCTGGGCGGGGGCAACCCAAAAACTCACGCAGGGCAAAGCACGTGAACAAAGCGCCAACCAATCTGTTGATGGTCGCCGGGTCCTGTCCGATCCCTTGAATACGCAGAGCAGTGACTATGCAGGCTCCCTGCTCGAATTGCAGTGGGATCTGGCCGCCGTGCAACTGCTATCGATCTCTACCTGGGACAAATACGATTACGGCGTCAATCTCGATGTCGACGCCAGCACTGGAGAATTCGCCCACCGCTTGTCTTCAAGCGACATTGAAGTGTTCAGCCAGGAATTTCGCCTGGTCAGCACTGCTGCAAGTCCGCTGCATTGGCTGGCGGGTGTTAACTGGAGCAGTGAGAGTTTGAGTGAGCGCCGTGATTTCCTGTTGCGCGACAACGTGCTGGTTGGCCTGGGTGCCGGCAAGCTTGCCTACGAACAGGATACCGATGCAGTGTCTGTCTATGGTGACACCAGCTATGAACTGGCTCGCCACTGGCAGCTCAATGGCACGCTGCGCTACACCAATGAAGACAAGGATTATCACCACGGTTCTTTCTACATTCCGAGCGCAAGG
>JBIIWM010000251.1:0-4168 GCA_044338875.1 Pseudohongiellaceae bacterium
CAGCGTTGAGCCATACCTGTTTGCTCACGCCGGGCTCCTTGCACAGACCAGCGATGCGACTGCCTCGGGCATGTCATAGAGTTGCTGCGTTTGACCGTACCGGATACCTGCTGCACGCCAGGCACTAAGCGCCTGTTCACTCTCAAGCATTTCACGCAGCAACCGGTTCAGGGTCGTTTGCTGGAACGGATAGTCACAGACCTGTCCGGCTTCGGCTTGCTCGACATGAAAGGCATAACCACAACCCGCCGTAGTGAGCACCGGGAGTCCGCTGACAATGGCTTCCAGCAGTACCATGCCCGCACTTTCCTGCAGCGATGGATGCAGCAGCAAGTCAGCAGCCTGCATGAAATCCTTGACGTCGTCGCGACCGCCGAGGAAATGTACATTCTGCACACCGAGTGCTCGCGCCAGTTCCTGCCAGGGTTTCGCCTCGCCTTTGCCGATCTGGACATAATGGACTCGTGCCGCCATTGCCGGAGGCAGTGACGCCAGTGCGCGCAAGGATCTGTCCACGCCCTTGACGCGAAAACCCGAGCCCACTTGCAACACCAGCAATGCATCCTCACGCACACCCAGTTCGTTGCGCAGGCGCTGACGTATCCGGGAAGCATCAGCACCTGGCATGAATGTGCGGCTGATCCCGGGCGGCAGGTCAATGAGCCGTGCGGACGAGGTACCGTAGAACGCCGTGTACTGTTCGCGTTGCTGCGGACTCAGCAACAGCGCGATGGTGTTGCCCTGCTTGCCGAATACGGCTTCTTCCCACTGCAGGTACTGGCGTGTGCGCGGTGCCAGCCGATACCACCAGCCACGCTCGGCCCAGGCCTTGTGGGCAAAACACGAATCGGCAGCAAAGTAATAGTCGAGGCCCGGCATCCGATTGAAGCCCACGACCACATCGAAAGCAGGACGAACCTGTTGCTGGATATGACGCACGAAAGCCGCGCGTTTTCCGGTACGAGTCAAACCCCGCACTGGCACGACGTTGACGATGACGCCGTCAGGGACAGGACCATCCCATTGCATGCAGAAGACAGTGACCTGCGCATGCGTCCGACAGGCAGCGGCAATCTTGATGACATCCTGTTGCAGACCGCCATGGGGGAACCAGGAGAAAAGCACAAAAGCCAGTCGCATGAGCCGCAGTTCAGTTGGGGTAGAACATGGCGTCCAGTGTACCACTGCCACCGGACAGCAATTCCGACAGCCTTGCCCAGATCTTTTCGGGCGGGTTGCTGGAATAACAGGGCGGCACGACTGCGAAGCCCTGGCCGTCGATGACATCGGTAATGATCTCGCCATTGTAGCCACAGCGCTTGTTCAGGCATGGAGCGCAGCCCAGCGTCGACTTCAGATGCAATTGGCGGCGGCCATAGGTGCCAGTCAGCTCCGGATCAGAGGAGCCATAGATGGAAATAACAGGCACTGACAGGGCGGCGGCCAAATGACCGAGCCCGGTATCCACGGCCACGACACCCGCACAGTTGGTGAGGACACGGGCAATCTCGGTGAGCGACAAATTGTTAAGCACGTCTACATGGGGACCCGCCTTGGCAATCGTACGCGCACGCGCGAGCTCGTCCTGGTTGCCCCACAACACTTTCACCTTGTAGCCAGCGCTGCCGGCAATGCGGGCAAGCTTTTGCCAGTACTGGTCAGGCCACAGCTTGGAGTCCCAGGTGGTGCCGTGGAAGAACACGATGTAACGGTCTTCGGGGCTGACAGCCTGGCGGAACTGGGCGAGATTGAGCCCATAGTCGCAGGTCTTGTAATCAAAACTGTAATTGAAGGTTCGTGAAAACAGGTCACGCACGCGCTCCACCGCATGTTGCTGCCAGGGCACGGTATAGACCACGTTGTAGAACAGGGTCGCCAGCGGTTCGCGGATGGCGCGGTTGCTGAGACCCACGGTCAAGCCCTTGGCTATCCGGCTGATGACACCACTCTTGATAAGGCCCTGGGCATCAATGACAAGGTCGTAATGTTCCAGCTGCAGGTTTTTCTTGAACTCGGCGAACTCACCTGAGCGCCAGGTCTGGAACAGGTTCTTGCGCCAGCGCCGGAAAGCCACCGGAATCACCTTGTCCACGGCGGGATGCCAGGCCGGGATTTCGGCAAACGCCTCTTCAACCACCCAGTCAAAGCGCAGATCACGTTTGGCGCGCCAGGCATCGGTAACGGCCGGCAAGGTATGGATTACATCGCCCAGCGATGAAACTTTTACTATGAGTACGCGCATCCGGTTCCTGCTTAGCCTGTCAATTCTTCTGCTGCTGCCAACACTTGCTGTGGTTCCAGCTTGTTCAGGCAATCAAGATGCTTCAAGGGACACTCACGTTTGAAACAAGGACTGCAGGGCAAGTTCAGGGACATCAGCTTTGCCCTGTCCGTCAGCGGGGGAGTGAAAGCCGCCGATGTGGAGCCGTATAGTACCACCAGAGGACGCGCCAACGCGGCTGCAATATGCATGAGTCCGGAATCATTGCTGACCACGAGCGCTGCCTCTGCCAGCAGATCGACGGCCTCGCTCAAAGTGGTACGACCGCACAAATCAATACAGTGTTCGCGCAGCTCTTCGTCAAGCTGGGAGCGGATGGCGCCAGCCACGGCAGCATCCCTGGCTGAACCAAACAACCACACCTGTTTACCGGCACGCACCTGCGCTGCCGCGAACGCAGCATAGTGGCGCGCAGGCCATTGCTTGGCCGGTCCGAATTCGGCGCCGGGGCACAGCGCAACCACTGTGCGTGTTGAGGCAAGTCCAAGCTGCTGGCGCACGGCACTGCGGCGTTGCGGGTCGGACTGCAGGCTTGGCTGGGGCAATCGTGTCGGCAATGGAGTGTCGGGAGAATAAGCCAGCGCCGCGAAGCGCTGCACCATCAGCGGATAGACCGACTTGTCGAGATGGCGACAATCATTCAGCAGCCAGCCCCGCGCTTCGCCGCGCCAGCCGGTGCGCAGCGGAATTCCGGCAAACCAGGGAATCAGTGCGGACTTCAGCGAATTAGGCAACACGAGCGCCTGGTCATAATGGTGAGCAGCAAGTTCACGTCCGATCTGGCGCCGCTTGCCCAACGCGAGCTCACCATGTCCGATCGGCATAGGCAGCGCTGCGTGCACCTGTGGCATGCGTGCCAGCAGTTCGCGACACCACTGCGGTGCCAGCACATCGATCACGCAGCCAGGATGCTGCTGTTGCAGGCACGCAAACAGCGTCTGCGCCATCACCATGTCGCCGACCCACGCAGGACCAATTACCAGGATCTTCATCGTGTGGCTCATTTCAATTCCGGACCACTGGCATGGCTGTCATGCAAGGGACCAGGCTCGATGCCAGCGAATAATTTGTCCCAGACCGCAGTGACCACCCGGCGTTCGTCGCTGAAGGCCGTACTGTCGAGCTTGTAGTCAGCGTTGTCGAGCGCATGCTTGTGCAAGAGACTGCGATAGGCGATATAGGTTTGCTGCAAGGCCAGCGCCTCTTCGGCACCGAGCAGTCCATGCTGCGCAATCAGGTCGAGCTGGCGCATGTTGTCACTCCATTGCAGCAGGTCCGGATACTGGTGCGCATGCGCGAGTATCAGGTACTGCACAATAAATTCGATATCCACCAGCCCGCCGGCATCGTGCTTGAGATGAAACCCGAGCCCGGGCTGCTTCGAGCCCAGCTGCTTGCGCATTTTCACGCGCATGCTGACGATGTCCTGCGCCAGCTGTTGCTGCTGCTGCGCCTTGCCGAGCACAGCCCTGCGAATTGCATCAAAGTCGACGGCCAAAGCGGAAGACCCTACGACGACGCGTGCCCTCGTCAAGGCCTGGTGTTCCCAGGTCCACGCATTTTCATGCTGATAACGGGCAAAGGCTTCACGTGTGCACACCAACGCGCCGGACGCGCCGGAAGGTCGCAGCCGCAGATCGATGTCATACAGCTTGCCGGCAACGGTATGGGTATTGAGCAACGAAAGGATTTTCTGCCCCAGCTGTACATAGAAGGCACCGCTGTTGATCCTGCTGCCGGTTTCACCGCCACTGGTGTCGAGATCGGGATGTCCATCATGCATGAAGACCAGATCAAGATCGGAGCCGTAGTTCAATTCAATGCCACCGAGCTTGCCATAGGCGATGATGATGAAATCAAGGGTGCCGGTCTCGCCGTAGGCATTGC
>JBIIWM010000048.1:0-13849 GCA_044338875.1 Pseudohongiellaceae bacterium
CGACACGACAGGTAGATTTTGTTGCTCTCTGCCTATCGCTTGATACAGCAGTTCGCGAGCTGCTTCTTTTGCTGCACCAAGCTTGTAGTGCTTAGTAGACGCTCGCTGCCAAATGCCTGCGACTTTGTATCGGCATTGCCATATAGCACTGTTGCGTCGCTTGTAGAGCACAAGCGAGCGTTGCATTAGCGTGTGCGTTGTTGCTGATTGGGATGGCACTTTTGGTCGTGAAGTCATATAGTTAAGTCGTGTTTTAACTATAGCAAGCAAGGCGCTAAGTTGCACACTTCGCTGCACACCAAAGATTTATTCAGCATAACCAATTGATTATAATGAGGAATACGGATAACGCCTTTTCTCATAATCTCTTGGTCCCAGGTTCAAGTCCTGGTGGGCCCACCAATTTTCCCTACAAGTCTGCCACTTGGGCCACACCGAGCAGCAGACTTATAGATCTGATTCCGTCATGCGTTGGTTCAAATCCAGCCACCCCTTCCAGTCTCCTTGTAAACTGCTACCGCACGACCAATCACTTCATCCCTGCGGGTCGGACCGCAAATCCTTGTGTAAATCAAACACTGAGGATGGCGGCCAAATGGCCGTTATACTGTCGCGGTTTTACACTCGAGCCTCACCGGAATTTAGCATGGACAATGACATCAACTACAAAAGCAACCCTCTGCATGGAGTGAGTTTAAAAACCATGCTGACCGAGCTGGTCGATCATTACGGCTTTGAAATTCTTTATGCTTATTTATATATAAACTGTTTCAAGACCAACCCGAGCATCACGTCCAGTGTGAAGTTTCTGAACAATACCGATTGGGCGCGTGAAAACGTTGAAGGGTTTTACCTGTATCAATTCAAAAACTTGCCCAGAGCGTCTGCCGAACAGTTTTTATTGCCTCCCAGAAGCAGGGTTATTCCGGAAGGTCAGGTGCCGGGCAAGCCGGCCGAACTCAGCCTGGAAGATGCCGAACAGCTGCGCGCCAAGCGTGCGAAGAAAGCAGATGGATTTCGCTCGGGTCCCGGCAGGAGCACGGCTGCCCAACGTGGTCGAAACTCACCCAAGCGTGAAAATGTATATAAGGGCAAACCCAGGGATGAATCGGTAGAAGCACCAAGCCCCCCGGTTTTTGGTGATATTGATCCTTGGGGCAAATCGAGGAAGTGACCGGCTTCCTGCTATTCAAATGCGAATCAGGCTGGCGGGTTCCTGACGAATCTCCATTACTTGCCAAACCCGGCGCCGACGCAAAATGAGTGGAAAATGAGTGGAATATGCATGTGCTTGCGAGGTGCCGACGAGGTGCACATGCAGCGGTGGCATTGTCTGACGGCTTGATCAGAGGTTCTGAAATAAAAGGTGCAAAAATCCATTGCAGGTGGCATTGTGACATTGCTTGAAATGACTTGCCAACCTGCAGTTCAGGTCAAAAAAGGGACAATAAAAGGGACAATAAAAAAACCAATGATCCTGAGGCAAGTCCGATGCAAGAGTCCGACTACCAGAGTAGGCAACGCCCGCATAAATCAGCAAGCCCAGGCCTTTTTATCACTGAATTGCGCCAGCGCATTGTATTCAAGATTGCCGTTTTCTACGGCATTACCGGCTGGATAATCGTCCAGGCCGTCACGGCCATTTCCCCCGCATACGGCGATGATACTGCCGACTGGTGGCAAGACTACGCTACCAATACCAGGCTCGTGACCCTGCCCGACGGCAAACAACTCAGCCTGCTTTGCATGGGCGAAGGCACGCCGGTTGTCATCATGGAAGCAGGCTTGGGCTTCGACGGCATGATTGTTATGCGGAAGGTTCAGACCGCCATCGGCCAGGTCACGCGTACCTGCTCCTATGACCGGGCCGGAATCGGGAGGAGCGCGGCCACCGACAGCCCACGCGATGCCGGCGCAGAGGCCGACGATCTCGCCGCGTTGCTGAAAGCTGCCGAACTGCCTGCACCGTATGTTGTCTTCAGCGGTTCCTATGGCGGTTATATCGCGCAGCTTTTCGCCAGCCGCCACACCCGCGATGTGGCTGGTCTGGTACTGGGCGACCCATCCTCCGCGCACCAATACGACCGCTTCGCCGTGGTGGTTCCGGAAACGGTGCAAATACGCGAATCCGCCCTCGCAGAAGGCAGGGAATGTGCTGTTGAGCCGCGCCCTGCGGACCTTGTTACAACTTGCCAGCCCTCTCCACCCGCCGACATGCCACCGGAACTGATGGCGCAGTGGCTCAACAACCATGACCCAGCTCATACCAGCCATGTTGTTCGTGAAAGAGAGGCAATGAACGCGCTGAGCTCCGACCTGCTGGACAGCGAGAAAACGAATTGGGGCGCCATCCCTTTCGTGGTGCTGAACCGCGATCCCACCCGACTCGATCCTACGTTGAGTGCCGCCGACGGCATGGCGATCGAGCGCGTATGGCTGCAGATGCATCTGGAAATCATGGACCAGTCCAGCGATTCCCAGCTGCATATCGTGCCAGGCGCGGGCCACCCCATCCATATTGACCGACCCGACGCGGTGATCAACGTCGTTACCGACATGGTGCTGAAAATTCGCGGCAGGACAAAATGAAAAAGGTGGCCAGCATAATGAATAAAAGTGTCAGGAAACCAATGGCTGTATCAAATGTACGTGCAGCTTTCTTGCTCGTGTCGGCCATGACAGTTGGCCCCTTCGCCCAAGCCGCGCAGCCGGACTGGGATACTGTGGATGCAGAAACGCTGCAACAGTTTCAGGCAATGCTGCGCATCGATACATCGAACCCTCCGGGCAATGAGACAGAGTTGGCGAATCATGTGGCTGCAGTGCTGCAACAGGAAGGCATTGAAGTGCAGCTGTACAGCAAGGATCCACAACGCGCGAACCTGGTTGCACGGCTGCGCGGTTCCGGGAAAAAGCAGCCGCTGCTGTTAATGGCACATCTTGATGTAGTGACCGTCGATCCAACCAAGTGGAGTTTTCCGCCCTTCGGCGCCACGCTGGATGAGCAGTGGATCTATGGGCGCGGGACGCTTGATGACAAGGACAATCTGGTGGCCTCGATGATGACGCTGTTACTGCTGAAACGCAGCGGCATTGCGCTCGACCGTGACGTGATTTTGCTTGCTGAAGCTGGCGAGGAAGGCGGCATGGAATTCGGCATCGACTACATGGTCAACCAACAGTTCGCCGCGATAGATGCCGAGTTCTGTCTGGCGGAAGGAGGGAGTGTGCAACGCGTAGGTGGCCAACCACTGTATGCAGGCATTCAAACCAGTGAAAAGAAACGGCGCACCGCAATATTGACGAGTACCGGCGTCGCCGGGCACGGCTCAGTCCCAACGCGCACCAACGCAGTGGCGCGCCTCAGCAAGGCGGTGGCCGCAATAGCGGAATGGCAAGAACAAATTACATTGAATGACACGACCACTGCGTTCCTCAGTAGGCTCGCAGACGTGTCAGCGCCGGAAGCAGCATCCCGTTATCGCGCATTGCTGAATCCCGGCTCGCCTGCAGCTGCCACTGCGCTGGAATATTTACTCGACAACGAGCCAGGACTCGCAGCAGTTCTGCACAACACCGTCACTCCCACCATCATCAACATTGGTTATCGCTACAACGTGATTCCGTCGGAGGGCACAGCCACCCTTGATGTGCGTCTGCTGCCAGAACAGGACTTCGACAGCTTTCTCGATAACATCCGCAGCATCATCAACGATCCGTCGATTGACGTGGCATGGGATACAGCAATTGTGCGGCCCAGTGCAGTGGAGCGCTTGAATACAGAAGCGTTTCGCGTCATCGAAGAGCTTTATCAGCAGCATTATCAGGTGCCGGTATTACCGACGATGGGCACTGGCGCTACCGACATGTCGTTCTTGCGGGCGAAAGGAATGTCCTGTTACGGCGTGGGGGCCGGCACCGACAGGGAGGATGGTCCACTTGGTTTCGGTGCTCACAGTGATCAGGAGCGCATTCTTGAAACCGAACTCTACAAGTTTGTGCATGTGTATTACGACATTGTCGAGCGTTTGGCCGCAGTACAACCCTGACAGCGTTTTTAATCGGGCGGATGCACCCTGGAAGTCCAGGTCGCCTATCAACCACTGGGAACAAGGAAACAAGTCCATGCAACACAACTCAAAGCTGGGCCGCAGTTTCATCCAGGCTTACGGTTTTATCGCGCTGCCCGTCATGCTGCTTGCAGCCCACGGCACGCAAGCCCAGGAAAGCATCTTGTTCATCGGCAACAGTTTTACCTTTGGTGCCGGGTCGGCAGTTAACTTCTACCGCCCTGATTCTGTGACGGATCTGAATGGCACGGAGAAAGGCGGCGTGCCGGCGTTGTTCGAGGCCTTCACGGAACAAGCGGGCCTGCAGTACGACGTATATCTGGAAACCGAACCAGGCAGCGGTATGGACTTTCATCTCGACAACCGGCTTGCCATCATCAACCGCCGTTCCTGGGACACTGTGGTGATGCACGGACACAGTCTGCTTGATTCCGCCAAGCCGGGTGATCCGGCGAAACTCATCAGTAGCGCGCAGGTGCTCAGCGCAACCCTGGCCGCGAGTAATCCTGCAGTCAATGTCTACCTCACCGCCACCTGGTCGCGTGCCGACCAGACGTATCCTGCAACTGGAGCCTGGGCCGGTAAACCGATCGACGCGATGGCGCGTGATGTACGCAGCGCTTATGACACCGCCGCCAGCAAATCACCCGCCGTGAAGGCTGTGGTTCCGGTTGGTGAAGCGTGGACGCGGGCAATGCAAACCGGTGTTGCCGACGCCAATCCCTACGACGGTATCGAGTTTGAAAAATTGAATCTGTGGACCAACGACCACTACCACGCCAGCGTTGCAGGTTACTACCTGGAAGCGCTTTCCGTGTTCGGCACCGTAACCAGGCGCGATCCGCGCAGTCTCGGCGACAACGAATGTGCCGGGTTTGAATTGGGTCTTTCGCAGCAGCAGATTCATGCGCTGCAACAGGTAGCCTTCGATGAGCTCGCGACCGCAGGGCATGTTACGCCTGCACCATTCGTGCTTGCGCAGCCGGTTGCGGCTGTACGCTGTCTGCATTGAAAGAACTGGTGTTGGTGCTCGCACCAAAGGCAACACCGGAGTGGGTCCTGATTACCCTTCCCACAATCTACGCAAAGGACCAAGAAGCGTATGAAACAACGTTTCAGCATTGCAAAGATTTTTCTGCGAACATTCGCGTTCACCACATTGTGCGTGGTGGCAGGCACTACGGTGCTGGCGCAGAGTGAAATCGTCTTCAGTGAGCCGCAGCCGGTCACGCTGCTGAATAGCGCTCAGTACGATTTAACATCGACGATCACCGGAAGGTATTACCGCCTCTTTTTATCAGCACCAGATAGTTCAGGAGATGGGACACAGAAACACTTTACCGAGTTCAATCCAGAATATCGCATTACCAATCAACGTAATTTTTTGATTGAAAACCGAATGAAAAAAATGGCAATGACTATGGCAATTTTTGTTGATTGAGCCAAGAACGCGGCCAGATTCCAAGATACAACAAGTCTTCGTCAACACCGTCCATGACCGGATATTCCAGATAACGCTCTTTCGCGACCCAGGCATAGTCAGTGTGCTCCGGATTGAGCACTACCTTGCCACTCAACCAGCGCTGATGGAACAGATGGATTTCGGTACCGCCTCCGTACTTGCTCGCGTGCAGGGGACTCAGTCGTTTAATGGTTTCGATGCCGAAATCATCGCCTATTTCTTCAGACAACTCACGCAAGGCTGCCGCTTCCGCTGATTCCCCCGACTCAATGTGACCAGCAGGAAAGCCCCACATTCCTGCGCCCAGCTCCGCTTTGGGTTGGCGCAGCAACAAAAGTATTTCATTGCTGGCATTTTCCACCACATTAAGGGCATAGCGAACCTTGTTTCTCATTTCTGTCTGCAAGCACCTCTTCGCGCTACGCAACGCCGCAACGCCGGCAAATGACGTTGCGGTGGGGCTTCCTGCAAATTACGCAGCACGCTGACAATGCCAGGATTTTGCACAGCAGCAAGATCAGGCATCGATCTTGTTAATTCATTTTCTGCCATACACGGAATCTGCCCAACAGTTATGCCAGATCGAAGCGGTCAGCGTTCATGACCCTGGTCCAGGCAGAGACAAAGTCGTGGACGAACTTCTCCTTGTTATCGTCCTGTGCGTAGATTTCTGCATAGGCGCGCAGGATCGAGTTGGAGCCGAAGACCAGATCTACCCGGGTCGCCGTCCACTTGATCGCCCCGGTCTTGCGATCGCGGATTTCATACAGGTTGTTGGCGGCCGGCTTCCACGTGTAATTCATGTCCATCAGGTTTACGAAAAAATCGTTCGTCAGCGCACCAGTCCGATCAGTAAGCACACCATGCCTGGTGCCGCCGTGGTTGGTTCCGATAACACGCATGCCTCCAACAAGCGCCGTCATTTCATGGGCGGTTAGCCCCATCAACTGCGTGCGATCAAGCATCAACTCTTCAGCACTGACCATATAGTCCTTCTTGAGCCAGTTGCGATAGCCGTCATGGATCGGTTCCAGCACGGCAAACGATTCGACATCGGTCATTTCCTGACTGGCATCGCCTCGGCCTGGCTCAAATGGAATGATGATGTCGAAGCCCGCAGCCTTGGCCGCCTGTTCGACGCCGATGTTTCCAGCCAGCACGATGACATCCGCCACACTGGCGCCGCTCTCGGCCGCAATGCCTTCGAGCACTTTAAGTACCTTCGCAAGACGCGCAGGCTCGTTGCCTTCCCAGTCCTTTTGCGGAGCCAAACGAATCCGTGCGCCATTGGCCCCACCCCGCATGTCGGAACCTCGGAAGGTACGAGCGCTATCCCAGGCCGTAGTGACCATCTCGCTGACACCCAGACCGCTGGCCACGATTCTGGCCTTGACCGCTGCGATATCGTAGCTGATGCGTCCGACCGGTACCGGGTCTTGCCAGATAAGCTCTTCCTGCGGTACTTCAGGGCCGATGTAGCGGGCCTTCGGACCCATGTCGCGGTGAGTGAGCTTGAACCAGGCACGGGCGAAGACTTCTGAGAAGTAGTCATGATCGCGGGCGAACCGCTCGGAAATCTTCCGGTATTCCGGATCCATCTTCATGGCCATGTCGGCATCGGTCATGATCGGGTTATGGCGAATCGCAGGATCTTCGACATCAACTGGCTTGTCTGCTTCCTTGATGTTGATGGGCTCCCACTGCCAGGCGCCAGCAGGACTCTTCTTGAGTTCCCAGTCATGGTTGAGCAGTTGGGCAAAATAGCCGTTGTCCCACTGGGTGGGATGGGCAGTCCAGGCACCTTCAATGCCGCTTGTTACCGTGTTGCGACCAATGCCACGCGTCGTCTTGTTGATCCAACCCAGCCCCTGGTCTTCTATTCCAGCGGCTTCAGGCTCCGGGCCCAGCAACCTGGCATCGCCGTTACCGTGGCACTTGCCGACTGTGTGGCCTCCAGCAGTCAGCGCGACGGTTTCCTCGTCGTTCATGGCCATGCGCGCAAAGGTCACGCGCATATCATGCGCCGTGCGCAGCGGGTCAGGCTTGCCGTTGACGCCTTCAGGATTCACATAAATAAGACCCATCTGCACGGCGGCCAGCGGGTTTTCCAGCGACTCGCGGCTTTCGCCCTCATAGCGGGTTGACCCCAGCCATTCTTTTTCCGAGCCCCAGTAGGTGTCTTTTTCCGGATGCCAGATGTCTTCGCGACCAAATGCAAATCCGAAGGTCTTCAGCCCCATTGATTCGTAGGCAGCAGTGCCCGCGAGGATGATCAGGTCAGCCCAGCTGATCTTGTTGCCGTATTTTTTCTTGATCGGCCAGAGCAGGCGTCGCGCCTTGTCCAGGTTCACGTTGTCAGGCCAGGAATTGAGCGGCGCAAAACGTTGGTTGCCGGTGCCACCACCCCCTCGCCCATCGGCGATGCGGTAGGTGCCCGCTGCGTGCCAGGCCATGCGGATCATCAGCCCCCCGTAGTGTCCCCAGTCGGCTGGCCACCACTCCTGACTGTCGGTCATTAATGCGTACAGGTCTTTCTTGAGAGCGCTCACATCAAGTGTGGTCACTTCCTTGCGATAGTTGAAGCTCTCACCCATCGGATCGGTCTTGCTGTCGTGCTGGTGCAGGATGTCGAGGTTCAGGGACTTCGGCCACCACGCGATGTTTGACATGTCAGATGCTGTGGAACCACCGTGCATTACAGGGCACTTTCCGCCTGTGCCGGGTTTGCTTTTTTCCATTTCCAAGCCTCCTTTTATCGGTATTGATCGAATAATTACCTTTGAATAGCAGATCTGCGTCCATCGAAGATGAGAGCAATACTATAGAAAAAACGGCGGCAGTGTGACTACCGCCGTTTCGATTCAATCCATGCATGCAGGCAAGGCTTGCCAGTTCGTTGCCTGCTTCAGGCTTATTACAGGTCAAAACGATCCAGAGTCATCACTTTGTTCCAGGCAGCAACAAAGTCGTTTACAAACTTCTCTTGTCCATTGGAAGCTGCATAGACTTCTGCAATCGAACGCAGTTCCGAGTTTGAACCGAAGACCAGATCGACCGGTGTCGCAGTCCATTTGACTGCACCGGACTGACGATCACGCCCTTCATAGATGCCCTCGGCTGTGGCTGATGGAGACCACTGTGTGGACATATCAAGCAGGTTCACGAAGAAGTCGTTGCTAAGGGTGCCCGGCTGATCGGTGAACACCCCGTGATCCGCCGCTCCAACATTGGTATCCAGTGCACGCATGCCACCGACCAAAACCGTCATTTCAGGAACAGTCAGGGTTAGCAGGTTGGCGCGCTCCACCAGCAAAGCTGTCGGCGATCTTGCATTGCCTTCACCAAAGTAATTGCGGAAGCCATCAGCTGCCGGTTCGAGCACAGCAAAAGACGCCACATCAGTTTGTTCCTGGGTTGCATCAGTACGTCCTGGCGCAAACGGGACCTCGACTTCCTGGCCTGCGTCCTTGGCGGCCTGCTCAACAGCTGCAACGCCACCCAGCACGATCAGATCGGCGAGGGATACTTTTTTGCCACCGTCCTGGTCGCTATTGAAGTCTTCCTGAATGCTCTCCAGACGCTCCAATACCTGAGCCAGCTCAGTCGGGTTGTTCACCGCCCAGTCTTTTTGTGGCGCCAGGCGAATGCGTGCGCCGTTTGCACCACCACGCAGATCGGTGCCTCGGAAAGAGGCGGCCGCGGCCCAAGCTGTCCTGACGAGTTCAGGAATGGTGATGCCGGACTCAAGAATCACCGACTTCAGTTCAGCAATGTCAGTTGCGTCAATCAGCGGATGATCAACTGCGGGAACAGGATCCTGCCAAATAAGTGCCTCTGCAGGAACTTCATTGCCGATATAGCGTGTACGTGGACCCATGTCGCGATGGGTCAGCTTGAACCAGGCCCTGGCAAAGGCATCCTCGAACTCGGCAGGATTCTCGAGCCAGCGCGACGTAATTTCGCGGTAGGCGGGATCCATCTTCAGCGCCAGGTCCGTGGTGAACATGATCGGAGCATGGCGTTTGGACGGGTCATGCGCATCCGGGACGAGGTTGGCACCGGCACCATCGGCCGGGATCCACTGCGTGGCTCCGGCCGGACTCTTGGTCTGTACCCACTCATAGGCATAGAGGTTCTGCAGGTAGTTATGGGTCCAGGCGGTCGGATTGACGGTCCATGCGCCTTCGAGACCACTGGTGATGGTGTCGCCGGCCTTGCCGCTGCCACAGGTGTTTTTCCAGCCAAGGCCTTGTTCCTCGATGCCAGCGGCGGCAGGTTCGGCACCTACGCAACCGGTCGGGGGAGCAGCACCATGCGCCTTGCCGAAGGTATGACCACCGGCAATCAACGCGACGGTTTCTTCGTCGTTCATCGCCATGCGCCCGAAGGTCTCACGAATGTCCCTGGCGGCGAGGAGCGGATCAGGGTTGCCGTTTGGTCCTTCCGGGTTTACGTAGATAAGACCCATTTGCACGGCGGCAAGTGGACTCTCGAGCTTCCTGTCGCCGGTATAACGTTCGTCGGCGAGGAATTCGGCTTCAGGTCCCCAGTACACCATGTCGGGTTCCCAGTCGTCTTCACGCCCACCGGCAAAACCGAAGGTCTTGAAGCCCATGGATTCCAGCGCGACATTGCCGGTCAGGACCATGAGGTCGGCCCAGGAAATCTTGTTGCCGTACTTCTGCTTGATCGGCCACAGCAAGCGGCGCGCCTTGTCGAGGTTGGCATTGTCAGGCCAGCTGTTGAGCGGCTCGAAGCGCTGCTGCCCCCCTGCGGCGCCGCCACGACCGTCAGCCACACGGTATGTGCCCGCACTGTGCCAGGCCATGCGGATAAAGAAGGGACCATAATGTCCGTAATCTGAAGGCCACCAGTCCTGCGACGTGGTCATCAATGCCTCGATTTCGCTTTTGAGCGCAGCAGTGTCGAGCGTTGCAAATTCCGCTGCGTAATCAAAATCCTGACCCAGGGGATTGGATTCGGCATCGTGCTGGCGCAGAGGGTTCAGGTTCAGCTGCTCAGGCCACCAGAATTGGGTCGACTTCGGCTCTTGGGCAAAAGCTGGCACCGTCAGCACCATCGGTGACATCGCCACGGTTAAAGCAGTTAGTAAGGGTATCGTGAATTTACGCATTGGAATTTTCCTCTTCTGTAAGAAACAGTTTTTCGGCAACTCATATTAATACGATCGAAACAGATATTTAGATTGGAATAAACTATGGAGCTGATTGACGCTTCAAATAGAAAGGGCCATGGTCTCTGCCCGGGGTGCAACTGCTGTTACAGCCATCAAATCCCTTCACGGCAAGACGCAAGGCTTGAATATTCCTGGAGCAAAGTTGATTCAACCTGGAATTTTCAATTCACCCTAGCTGGCTCACCGTAAACTTTACTGCCTTCGAAGTACTTGTTTTTCGTCAAGTGGAACAACTGTTTGTTTTTTCCCTGCATAAATCCAAGGCAGGGGAAGAGCCGCCAATGACAAGCATAAAATCAGGGTTTTCCTGATGAGCAATGCCGGAACAAATGCTGGCTGGGGAATCACAGCATGCGCCTCTGATATCGGCAAGGTTCTCGGCTATAATCAGTTTTTCCCAGCGTTGGAGCAGTGTCATTAACAACTTCAGGAACAAGACTGTATTTATTACAGGTGCCGCCGCAGGCATCGGCTTTGGCATGGCGCAGGCTTTTGCCGAGCGTGGCGCACACATTGTGTTGGTGGATATCGATGCGGCCAAACTGAAAGAGGCTGAGCGTCAGCTGGCTGCCACGGGTGTGCAGGTGATGACATTCGCACTCGACGTCACCGATGGCAAACAGCTCAAGGATGCTGCACTCCAGGCGTCCGAACGTTTCGGCGGAATCAACGTGCTGTGTGCCAATGCAGGCGTTACCGGATACCTCGGCCCCTTGCAGAATGCCAGTGATGCCGATTGGGAATGGATCATCGACGTGAACCTCAAAGGCAGCGTCAACACGGTTCAGGCGGTACTGCCCTACTTGCTCAAGAATACCAATGATGGCCACATCGTGCTGACCAGCTCCATCAGCGGTCTGCGTGTGCACAACCCCAGCCGTGGCCAAGGCATGTACAACACAACCAAGTTTGCGATGGTGGGTTTGGGCGAAGCGCTCAGCCTTGACCTCGCCCCGCACGGCATTGGCGTATCGATCCTGTGCCCCGGCGTAGTGAATACCGATATTTCCAATGCGGGTCGCAATCGCCAGGACAAGTATGGCGGCGCCTATGCTTCTGCCAGTGAAGATTTTGTGCTGGCCAAGGCCGCCAAGAATGGCACTGATCCATTGGTGTTTGGACGTTGGGTGGTCAAGGCTGTCGAGAGGAACCAGCTGATTGTGATCACGCACCCACAGGATCGTGACCAGATCGAAGCGCGCCACGCGCGTATCCTGCAGGCGTTTGATGACAGTGCAGCGCTGACCTCAGGGCAACCCTGATTCTGCGCGACGCCGCCGTTGAGAGCTTGCATTGGTAACGGATGTTTTACAGCATCCGTAAAGTTACTCCCCACATTTTGGCCTTGAACCACATGCTGGACTGGAACGATTACTTGCGCATGTTTACCGGACTGATTGCCGTCGTAGGCCCGGTCAGTACTGTCCCGCTGTTTCTGAACTTTACCGAGAACGTCCAATCCCAACGCAAGCGCATTGCACGCACTTCCGCGTTTGCAGTGGCCTGTATTCTCACGCTCAGCGTGGTGGCTGGCTCGCGCATCCTTGAAATTTTCAGTATCAGTATTGATGGTTTTCGGGTCGCTGGAGGGCTGTTGTTGCTGACCATCGCCTTCCAGATGCTGGAAGCCAAGACCACGCGGGTGAAATGGACTCCGGAAGAAGATCAGGAAGCGATGGATTCAACGTCGGTCGGCGTGGTGCCGCTGGCCTTGCCGTTGCTGGCAGGACCGGGAGCCATCAGTACCGTGATCCTGTTCAGCCAGCAATCGCACACCTTGATGCACAAGCTCGCCCTGGTAGGGATTTGCCTGCTGGTCGCACTGACGGTATGGGTGAGCTTCAGATTGGCGCCTACCATCAGCAAGCACCTGAGCCAGACGTCCATGAACATCACAGCGCGTGTCATGGGCCTGATCCTGGCCGCGATGGCAGTTGAATTCATCGTGGGCGGTTTGCGTACCTTGTTGCCGGGTCTTACTGCTTGAATTCCAGCAGTGGCTCATAGCGCTGGTCTGTCAGCATCACAAGAAATGCCAACAGCGCATTGATGCTGCGCTCATCCAGCACCCTGCCAGCTTCGAGCTTGTCGAGTGCCAGGTTCTGTGCCACTTCCGGCTCACCCCACGGCGCACCGGTTTCGGGATTGATCTGAGCCTTGCTGCTGCGCGTCAGATATTTGTTGTAGAAAAGAATGACCGTCCTGAGATCCTTGAATACACCGTTGTGCATATACGGACCTGTGAGAGCCACATTGCGCAGTGTCGACACCTTGAATTTTCCTGCTTCACTTGCTTCGGTCACGCCAGGATTTTCAAGCAAGCCCCGATCCACAAACCCTGTCCCCTTGCCATTGGCCGCCCTGAGCGCTGCATTTACCGGAACGCCGATATTCTGGTACGTATAATTGCTGAAGGTCTCACGCTCGGCTTCCGGCAAGGACTGCAGCTGGTGACATTGATTGCAGTTGGTAAACTGGTTGGAAAAAAACAGGGTTATTCCCAGCTCTTCCTGCTCGGTGGGTTTGTATTCGCCGCGCAGGTAACGATCGTATTTCGAGTCGAATGGTGCAAAGAATCCGGTGCGCTCAAACGCGGCGATGCTGGTCGCCATCGCACTGAAGGCGCGCTCGGCATCGTCAAGGATGCCTGCGCCAAACAGCTCGCCGAACGCATATTGATAATTGGTGTTTTCGCGCAGGCGCCCGGCAACTGCCGCTTTGTCAGGCAGCGCCATTTCCAGGGGATTCAGCGGCGGGCCTTCTGCTTGCAGTTCCAGCGTAGCGGCCCTGCCATCCCAGAATTGTCCACCGGCATAACTACCGTCTTCAAGACGCGCAAACGCCGGTGCCAGTGCAGCATAGGCAATTGTCGGAGCATGCCGATCGCCCAACGACAGCAGGTCATCGCCCAGTGAAGCTGCCGCCCCTACGCCGTTGTCTCGCCAATCGGTAAAGACGCGCGCCGGATCATGGCAAGTAGCACAGCTTTGGGTGCGGTTGCGGGAGAGATTTACATCAAAGAACAGTGCACGCCCCAAATCTTCGAGCCTGGTTTGCCTGTTGCTGTCGACTTCGGCTGCAGAGGCGCATGCTGTGCCCAGCACCAGGCTCAACGCCAAA
>JBIIWM010000049.1:0-13680 GCA_044338875.1 Pseudohongiellaceae bacterium
TCTCTACCAGATGTTCATTGTCTTCCCGCCCACCCCAATGTTTGCGGTAGGTGCCTTCCTTGTAGCCATGATCCTGGCGGAAAAAATTCAGCACATTCTTGCCGACGTACTGGCAAAACAGGTCTTGCCATCCCAGTTCGCAATCTTTCAACAATCCCGCAAACAGGGGAATGCTGATGCGGCGTGATACCGCCAGGCCGATGTTCAGTTCCATTTTGCTGATCAGGTCCAACTCGCCGATTGCATAGGTTTTGCCATCAAAAACGATGGAGGTGGCAGTGTCAGGTGTCAGTAATTCATCAAGTGACTTCTGCTGATCCCCTTTGTGTTCCAGCAAGATATGGGACAAGGTGAAGTGCCAGATATCCACCAGCTCCATCTGCAATTGCTCCAAATCACAGTTCTGCTTCTTCCACCATTTCCAGCCACGGTGTTCCATGGCTTCGGCACCTTCAACCACCACGGCACGCAAATAGGGGTAGCCGGCATTGATCCAGTCCGGATTCACTTTGGCGTTCATTTGCGCCTGCAAGGTCAACATGGTTTCTGCCTGGGTTCTGGTTAGCACTACGTGTCCTCCTAACCGGACTGTTTTTTGAGGGTTTGCAAAAGATCCTTGCGACTCTGGATCATGTCTCCGTATGACTTGCGGGCAGACAGCGCTTCGGGATTGTCTTTGCTGGTTTCATCCAGCTCCGCAAGCCATCCTTCAATGAGGCTGATTTCGCGTTCCAGTTGGAGGGTAGCCTGCTGCGCCAGCTCGGGGGTTAGTGCTGAGTGTTCAGACGATTGACGACGGTCTTGCATCAGGGATCCACTTTGTTTCAAAAGATGGCTGGCCACCATTATGCCAGAAAAACCAGTCTCACCCATTACCGCCAGATTGCAATCCGGACTTCAATTTTCAGACGCTTTTAGCGGCATAGTTCCTGCCACTTCGTTCCGAGCGTTTCTTCTGCATGCTGATGGGTAAGGGGTTTGCCCCACAACTGTTCCAGGTGGCGGATGTCGCTTTTCGTCAGCAGCCGCAGCAGGCGGGTGCCTATGCTTTTGTACTCGAATTCAAGGGTTAGCAGTGAAGCAAGTGCTACCAGGGGCTCACGTGGTTTGAGCGGATTGGAGTTACGAAACAAATCTGCCAGTACGGCGATACGATACAGCTGCCTTACTTCGGCGACCACGGGTTTGTGCTGCTCTATCATATTGCGGATCAGCTGCCGCAAGATTACGGCTGCCTGCTGGAACGCCTGGATCCTTGGGTACTGCTGTTCACAGAACCGCAAGGCCCCAGCCAGATCATCAAGTTCACGCAGGCGCTTGACCTGATCCAACCAGTTTTCTGGCTCTTCAGTGGTTTCGCCCATGGCAGAAGGCTTGCTCTCATCATCAGCAGTTACAGCGGCGACTACTGCAGGGGCAACTGCCTGCGGGCTATGGAAATCAAGATCAGGTGTGGCCAGGGGGGCCGTCCGGTCTACCACCTCATTACGGTTTTCCTGCTGACTTTTATGCAACAGGAAAATGATGCCTGCAATCAGCAAAACCAATGCGATGGATAAAAGCAGATACATAAGGGGATATCGGTTATGAAAGGCGATGCATTCTAGCAAGGCCAAGACGAGGGTCGATATGCCCAGTTCCATGAATTTTTGGCGGAATTGGCAAAGCCCGTCTATGTTGGGAGTTGGCACAGGGATGTGCCAACTCCCGGGAGTCCGCAGTGATGAGAGGCAGCGTCAGCTGCCTTTCATTTTACCCAAATAGCGCTTTCCAGACGCAGCGCCGGGGGAAGACTCGCGCCAAATTTGCTATGCTTGCGTTCTGTTATTCCCCACTTATTGGCAGTTATGATTCCCGCTATCTCCATTCGCAACCTGCACAAGACCTACAGCAACGGCCATGTCGCACTCAAAGGCATCAGCCTGGACGTACAGCAGGGTGACTTTTTCGCCTTGCTAGGCGCCAATGGGGCCGGCAAATCCACCACAATTGGTATTATTTCCACGCTGGTACGCAAAAGCGGCGGCACCGTGGAAGTATTCGGTCGCAATGTGGACACCAATACCTATGAGACCAAGCTGGACCTCGGGGTAGTGCCGCAGGAAATCAATTTCAACCTATTCGAGAAGGTAATGGATATCGTGGTAACCCAGGGCGGTTATTACGGGATGCCAGTCAAGCTGGCAAAAGAACGCGCGGAAAAATACCTGAAGCAGCTGGGCCTGTGGGAGAAGCATAACCAGCAAGCGCGGGTACTGTCTGGCGGCATGAAGCGGAGACTGCTGATCGCTCGTGCACTGGTACACGAACCCAAGCTGCTGATACTGGATGAGCCTACTGCAGGTGTGGACATTGAATTGCGTCGTTCCACCTGGGAATTCCTTCAAGAAATCAACCGGGCTGGTACCACCATCATCCTCACTACGCATTATCTGGAAGAGGCAGAGAATCTTTGCCGGAATATCGCCATGATCGACAAAGGTGAAATCGTGGTGAACACCAGCATGAAGCAACTGCTGCAGACCCTGCACCAGGAAATTTTCGTGTTCGATACTTTCGAGCCAATGCATTTGGCGCCGGTGTTAACCGGATTTACTGCGCATCTGGTTGATGAAACCACGCTGGAAGTAGGGGTGGACAAGGGGCAAAGCCTTAACGATGTTTTCACGCAGCTCAGTACACACAATATTCGCATCAAGAGCATGCGCAACAAATCCAACCGCCTTGAGCAGCTGTTCGTTTCGCTGCTGCAGAAGCCAGAGTGAGGCAGTCCATGAACACATCCTACAAATACATCGCATTCAAGACTCTCGTGACCAAGGAAATCAGGCGTTTCCTGCGCATATGGATACAAACCCTGGTGCCGCCAGTGATCACCATCGCACTTTATTTCGTTATCTTCGGCAACCTGATCGGCTCGCGCATTGGGGGTATGGGCGGCTTTTCCTACATGGATTTCATCGTGCCTGGCCTCATCATGATGGCGGTAATCAACAATTCCTACGCGAATGTAGTGTCCTCTTTCTTCAGCCAGAAATTCCAGCGCAGCATTGAAGAGTTGCTGGTGTCACCTATCCCCAATCATGTAATCCTGCTCGGTTTCGTCGCGGGCGGTGTCGCGCGCGGATTGTGTGTGGGCATCATTGCTTCAGTGATCTCATTGTTTTTCAGCGGGGTGCACGTACATAACATTTTCATCACGCTGGTGGTGATCCTGATGGCATCCACGGTGTTCTCACTGGGGGGCTTCATCAACGCAGTCTATGCGCGCAATTTCGATGATATTTCGATTGTCCCCACTTTCATCCTCCAGCCGCTGATTTATCTCGGTGGGGTATTCTATTCGGTGGAGCTGCTGCCTGATTTCTGGAAAGCGGTATCGCATTACAATCCGATTTTTTATATGGTCAACGCGTTTCGCTACGGTATTCTGGGCATAAGTGATGTTGATATCGTATTCTCGTTGTTGATGTTGCTCGGCTTTACAGCGGGTTTGTTTGTGTTCTCGCTGGTGCTGCTGCAGCGCGGCAAGGGGTTGCGTTACTGATGGCTGGCAAACACCTTGGTCACCATGTCGACTACCCCAAACACTACGATCCCCTCGTGCTTGTGCCGATCCCGCGTGCACACAATCGTGGCGCTTTGGGGCTCAGTGCTGATGCATTACCCTTCACGGGTGCGGATGTGTGGAATGCCTTCGAACTGTCCTGGCTCTCTTGGCAGGGACAACCTCACGTCGCTCGTGGCCGTTTCGTGGTTCCCTGCACCAGTCCCAACATCATCGAATCGAAATCCCTGAAGCTGTACCTGAATT
The DNA here is from genome assembly GCA_044338875.1 of Pseudohongiellaceae bacterium. Lineage (GTDB taxonomy): Bacteria > Pseudomonadota > Gammaproteobacteria > Pseudomonadales > Pseudohongiellaceae > CAILUG01. The sequence continues at coordinate 3,815 of JBIIWM010000049.1, forward strand.
CACTGAACCAGCACCGCTTCACTGATCTGGATGAAGCCGCCGCGACGATCAAGGCGGATCTGTCCGCTGCAGCGGGCGCCGACGTGGACGTCGTGATCCAGTCCTTTGGTGGTATGCAGGAAGTGCTGGAAGTGCCGGATGGCAGCTGCCTCGATGAACTCGACCTTGCTTGTGAACACTTTGAAGTACTGCCTGCATTGTTACGTCTGGCCGATACCGACAACCTGTTCGAGGCGCTGGTGGAAGAAGTCTTGTATACCGATGTGTTCCGTTCGCTATGCCCGGTCACCGGCCAGCCCGATTGGGCAACGGTGGTAATTTGTTATCACGGCCCCGGCATTGAACATGCATCCCTGTTGCGCTATCTGGTGTCATACCGCGAACATCGCGATTTCCATGAAAACTGTGTTGAACGCATCTATTGCGATATTCTGCAGTACTGTCGTCCGCAGAGCCTGAGCGTGGAAGCGAATTTCCTGCGCAGGGGCGGACTGGATATCAACCCGGTACGTGCCTCTGACGAGTCGGTCAACTACATGCTGCTGCCGCGCTACAACCGCCAATAACAACCGCCGAAATTACAAGGATACCCATGGACGCCCTGACAGCCCTGCAAACCCGAACTGCTGCTCCACGACTGGTAGAGCCTGCACCTGCCGGCGCAGATCTCGACGCCATCCTGAAAGCGGGCTTGCGCGCGCCGGATCACGGCATGCTGCGGCCCTGGCGTTTTCTGATCGTGGAAGGCGATGCACGCCACAAGCTCGGTGACTTGTTTGTACAGGCACGCCAGCCTGATACCGTCGAACAACGCGCCAAATTGCTGGATGCTCCAACCAGGGCGCCGATGATCATCATCGCGGTGGCTGCCATCAAGGATACGACGAAGATTCCTGCGATCGAACAGATCTGTTCCGCTGCCGCTGCACTGCAGAACATGTCAGTGGCGATTCACGCGCTGGGTTACGGCTCCATCTGGAAAACCGGTGGCGTGTGTTATGACGAGCGCGTCAATCTCGCGCTCGGCCTGAAGGCCAGCGACCAGATCATTGGCTATCTCTATGTAGGCACGCCCACCTTCAAGGACAGGCCGATTCCTGAGCATAACCTGGAGGATTTTGTGGTGCATTGGCAGGGCTGAAAAATCCCAGGCAATAAAAAACCCAGCCGAAGCTGGGTTTTTTTATTGGCGGTGAGGGAGGGATTCGAACCCTCGATACGCTATTAACGTATACACACTTTCCAGGCGTGCTCCTTCAGCCACTCGGACACCTCACCATGTATGGAACTGACTCGCTGCAACTCTTTGTTTTTGGCTGAAAAACAATTGAAGCGAGGCGGCAAAAAGAGCGCGCACTTTATAGCAATCAGATCGTAAACTCAAGCCGGAAGGGTGTCTCGGGCAAAATCCGGCTCTGGATCTGCTAACAGTGGCAATTCTGCAAACCTGTACTACTGTGGCTCAGGGATGTTGAGCATGCTGTTTTCATGGATGACTGGCAGGAGCGCCAATGCTGCAAACACAGGATGTGTTGGATACCTTGCAACAAGAGCACAGCGACGCACCAGCACTGGTGCTGGTGAACTGCAATGCAGATGGGCTCGGGAATGAGGAACTACTCCGCTGGAGTTTCAGGGAGCTTGGGCAACAACGCGCTTATTGTGAACAGGTACTGCAGGATGCAGGTGCCAGGCCGGGCGATCGTTTGCTCTTGTGCAGCCGTGATTTGCCGCAGTTTTTCGCCATTTTACACGCCTGCCTGAGGCTGGAGCTGTGCCTGATTCCACTGCATCCGGACCAGGATCAACAGTTGTGGCAGTCAGTACTGGAAATCAATCAACCCCGTATTGCGATCTTTGAAGACCTTGTGTTCGCACAGCAGCGCTTCAGGTCTGACTCTCTGCCGCTACTCACCTTTGTGCTTCACGGCAGGGAATCGCAGTGGTTGCGCCGGCAGCTGAGCTTGTCCAGGGCTCCCCTCCAGCAAGCGGCTGCGGCACTGCATAGTCCACCAGTTGATAGTGTGCTGATATTCCACAGTTCTGGCACTACCGGCAAGCCCAAGGCCATTCATTACAGCAAGGCACAACTGGCCACATTCCTCTATTGGCAGCAACATCTGTTCCTGCCTTTTCAGGATGAGAATGAGCAGGGAGATCAGTGGCGAGATGATTCTCGGGATGTGCCCTTGGAGAGTCAGGCCCTATCTCCCCGTATCAGCCTGCTCCCGCTTATTCATTGGGGTGGACTCAGTTTTTGCCTTCAGGCTCATATGGAAGGCCGCTGTGTCTATCTAGCCAACGAATTTCATCCTGAAGCATTGTTTGCACTCGCGGATGCCAGCGGCTGCCAATTACTCATGCTGATACCCGCGATGTATCGGGAAATGCTTGAGCTGTTTCAGGCGGGCATGTATCCCCGCGCGTTGCGTTACTGTCTGACCATGGGCGAAGCGATGCCGGCAGGGCTGACCCGGGACTTGTATGCACTGACCGGCCTGCGTCTTTATACCGCTTATGGCATGACGGAAGCGCTCAGTGGCCTTGCACACGGCACTGAAAGTTGGGACCAGATTCCGGAAGGCAGTTGTGGCAGGCAGCATTTTGGTGAAATCAAACTGGTGGATGCCCAAGGCAAGGCAGCCCCCACGCATGGCAAGGCAGAGGGAGAGCTCTGGGTGCGCAATGCCACCACGAGCCCGTGTTACCTGAATAGCGAACTCCTGGATCAGAAATATGTGGATGGGTGGTATCGCACCGGTGACAGTTTTTTTAGGGATTGCCAGGGCTACTATTTCTTTCGTGGTCGCCTTGATGCCATGTGTGTCCACAATGGCCGCAATGTGTATCCGCAACAAATTGAAGCCGTATTCATCCAGCATCGGGAAGTAGCTGCCTGTGTGGCTGCTCCAATTACCACTACCGACGGAGCGCGGCGTCTGGCCATCCTCGTGCTGTCGGATCCTTTAGCTTCGCTGTCGGTTGCCCGCTTGCTGGATTTCTATCTTGAACATGGAGCCCTGTATGCCGCACCGGTATTTCTGCAGCTGACTGATTCAATTCCAGCGACAGCAAGCGGCAAGCCAGAACGGATTGCAGTTGCAGCGATATTGCAAAACGCCTATGACAAGGCGAATCAGGGCCGCGTCCTGATTCGTTAGGACCGGCGGCGAGACTTTATCCGTAGCAGGAGTGCATGCTCTAAATGGACGTCATCAAGAGCAAAAGATTGCTCGACACTGTCATCTGTATCTGGAGTGTCGTGCTGAAGCAGGATGCAACCGGGTTGCATCCTGATACCCATTTTTTGCTACAGGGTGGTGATTCGCTGCAGCTGGCCAGGATACTGGCACGGATTCGGGCTGAACTTGGGGTTAACCTGCCACTGGGTGAGTTGTCCAGCTTCTCGACACCGCGCAAGATGGCATGCTGCTGCGAGGCCAGCTTGCTCCGGGCTTCACCTCTTGGGCAATCCTGCGGCGAAAAGACTGATGCTGGCACAGTGTTGCAAGGCGGTGCCGCGGAATTGCTGTATCCAGCTACAGGGATGCAACAGGGGCTTTGGTATGCAGAACAGCTGGGTGCAATTGGTTCCCTGTATTCGAATGCGGTATTGATTCATTTCTCCGGATCCCTCCAGGTCCCGCTCCTGCGCAAAAGTGTGCGCGCCCTGTTCGCGCGTTTTCCACTACTGGGTTCGCGTTTTCAGCTGGATATCCGCAATCGCGTTCTCAGTGGTGTGTTGCCTGGCACCGGGGAGGAGGGAGCTTGGCGAGACTTGGAAGTCATTTCCTGCAACAACGTCGAGTTGTATTCCCGGGTTAAGAAAATCCTGGCGCAGCCCTGTAATTTTGCAGAAGGGGGCTTGTTTCGTTGTGTACTTTTTATCACTGCAGAGCAACAGTGCCATTTGTTGTTGTGCTGTCATCACCTGATTTGCGATGGCTGGTCCGGAGGTCTGCTTTTGCAAACCCTCGCTTCTTGCTACTCGATATTGCTTGATAGTGACTGTGAACCTGTAATCAAGGCGGATACTGCATTCCGTGATTATGCTTTGCGTGAACGGGCGTCTTGTTCGGCAGTGAATGGGCAGGATATCGCATGGTGGCGTGGGCAACTCGCAGGCGCGGAACTGGCGCAGCAATGGATCTGGCAACGCAACATGGCAGCAAGCTGGCCTCATCGGGTCCAGCACACACGACTGGGTATACCAGCGTCTGTACTCGAGGATTGCAAGCGCAACGCCCGGCAAACGAACGTGAGCCTGTTCACCTATATGCAGTTGGCATGCAAACTGGCCTTGCAACGCTTCAGTGGTGTCGATGATCAGGTGTTGGGTATTCCAGTCACTGAGCGTGAACTGCAAGAGGAGAGTAGTGTCGGTTGTTATCTCAGGATGCTGGTTGCAAGAACCTGTTTTACCGGAGCCAGCACTTTCGCAGAACTGTTAGAGCAGGAAGCAAAGTTTTTCCAGAGTGCCCGTCAACGCCTCATCCCCTTGAACCTGCTGGCCAGGGAGTTGCAACCGTGCCTGCTACCCGATGGTAATGCATGGTTCAGTGTTTTGTTTGCCTACCAGAATTATCCGGAACACACCTGTATGTGGAATGGCCTGGACGTCACGGTTGAAACGGTGCACCCGTGCCTGGGCCAGTTCGCCTTAAAGTTTGAAATTTTGCCTGGCTGCAATTCCTGGTTGTTGCAGCTTGAATACGCCCAAGGGTTGTTTAGCCAGCAACAAGTCCATGAGTTGGGCATGCTGTTTTTGTCAATTCTGGAGCATCAGCCCTTGCACCAGCTTGTTCCAGCAACCGGCACATACTGGTAACAGTAGGGGGCACTATCAACGCCTGGCGCAGACTCACGTTGGTATCGAAGTGTTGATTCAGTGCCAACACCAACGTGGCACTCAGCATGGAAGAACCTCCCTGGTCAAAAAAACTGTCACAGGGACCGATGGAGGGAATTTCCAGGATTTCACAAAAAATACGGCTGACCTCAAGTTGAAGTCCGGCATGAAGGCTGGAAGCAGCCTGCACTATTGTCCCCTCATCAAACTCGGCAAGCTGCAAGAGGGCCTGCATGTCGACCTTGCCGCTACTGGTCAAGGGAAAGTTCTCTACCAGGAAATAGCGATCCGGTAGCATCCAGTCCGGCAGCCACGCCGACAGGTGGCGATTCCAGCGTTCCTTGTCCTTGTTGGGCATGTTGGGAGCACAAACCACGAATGCGAGTAGCTGAGTCACACCATCAGGTCGGGTTCTGGCCAGACATAGTGCATGTTGTATCGAGCTGTGTGCTTCCAGGCGTAATGCGATTTCTGCTGTCTCAATGCGATACCCATTCACTTTCACCTGGTCGTCGAGTCGACGGATGAAATGCAGCGTGCCATCCGGATCCCGGCTGCAATAATCCCCACTGTGGTATTTCAATGCGCCGCTAGCATCAGGTTTGAAGGCGGCTGCAGTTTGCTCTGGTGCATTCAGGTAGCCTCTAGCCAGGCTCTTGCCGCTTATCAGCAATTCACCACAGGAAGCGGGGGTATCGTTCCCTGCCAGTGGACTCAATTCAAACTCGTAACCATGCAACGGTTTGCCAATGGGCAGGCTCGGCAGATCCGCTGCAAGATCTTCTGTTCGTATTCGATATGCGCTCGCCCATACAGTACATTCAGTGGGTCCATACAGATTCCACAACGCCTGGCTGCAATCAAACAATTGGCGTGCGACTTTGGATGGCAAGGCCTCGCCAATGCTCAACGCCAACCTGATGCCGTGCTCCATGCTCAAGCCTGCTTGCAACAACAAACTCCAAAGTGCTGGCGTCGCTTGCACAACGTCGATGTGCTGACGTCCGATCAGATCGAGCAGACGCTCTGGCTGGCGATACTCCTCCTGGTCTGCAAGCACGAGCGTAGCACCTGTCAGCAGAGGCGCGAGCAATTCGAAGAAGACGATGTCAAAACACAGACTGGCACAGCCGAGCATGCGCCAGCCAGGTTCGAGCTGGAGCAGTGGCACCGCCGCGTTGAAAAAATTAGCCAGATTGCCGTGCGAAATCTGCACGCCCTTGGGACTGCCGCTGGAACCGGAAGTGAACAGGATATAAGCCAACGCATCGTGCTGGGCTGGTGGTAGCGTGCTGCTATCGAACAAGGGTAAATGCTGGGCAATTTCTTCGCCGAAGCTCATTGCCGGGATATAAAGCAGGTCCAGCCCCAGTTTGCCGCTGTCTCCCTGCAGCCCGGGTTGGGTGATGACACAGCGTGGTTGGGCGCGATCACAACAGTCCTGCAGGCGAGCCAAAGGCCAGGAGCGATCAATTGGGAAGTACACCGCTTCGCAGAGCCATAGTGCCAGCAACACTACGAGTACTTCCGGGCAACGTTCGAAATAGACGCCCACCACATCACCCTTGCCGATTCCTGTAGCATGCAAGAGCTGCGCGAGTTTATAGCTCTTGTAAAGCAACTGCCGGTTGCTGATGCAGCGATCCTGGAAATACAAGGCGGGGACGTCAGGGTCCTGTTGCAGGTTCAGCAGGATGCGAGTCAGCAGCGGAGTGTCGGTTGCAATGGTGTCGGCGTCCATGTGGGAGCTCCAGCAGTGGGTGGGAGCTTCAACATAGTCAGGAAATGACGCTATGCCAGTTTTATTCAGCCATCACTGCCTTGAGACGATCCGGATCGCGCCAGCGATTGCCCTGCAAACGCCACAGGAACACCACCACGATCATGAAGATCATGACAACGAATGCGATCCAGGACACTTGGGGGCCGAGTAAAAACACCCGGATGATCAAGTACTGCGATACCAGCATGCCCCAATGCAAGGAAACCGAGGCCCACATGCACCAGTGCGTATCGCCCGCACCGCGCAGCACGCCAGCGGCTACCTGCAGGACCCCTTCGCACAATACATAGCACGACAGTCCTACCATCATGAATCCGGCGAGCATTCGGATGCCATTTGCACCACTTTCGTCAAAGATGAACAGGTCGACCAGGTTGTGGCGGAACCCGAGGAAGCATGCTGCGAGAATAAGCGAATACCCCAGGCCCAGCACGTACCCTGCCGCAGTTACTTCATTGGTCGTGCTCATGTCATTGGCACCAACGGCACGGCCAATCAGGCTCATTACGGCGATGTTAAGGCCGAGCAGGGGCACAAAGGAGAGGATGTCCCAGTTGAATACGATGGTGGCGGATGCCGCTTCGGTAATGCCATAGGAATGGAACATCAACAGGAACATGTTAAAGGCGGCGACATTGAGGAACATCTCAAGGCCGGATGGGAAACCCAGCCTGACATAGCGTTTGCTGATGCCCTTGTCGAAGACCAGTGACTTGCCGACGCTGAAACGCACGCGGTTGGAATGCGAAAGGTAAACCAGCAGATACACCACGATGGTAAGGACAGTGCTGAGCACGGTCGCCCAGGCAGCGCCGGCCATTCCCAGGGGCGGGAAACCCAATTTGCCGAAGATCAAGACAAAGGCGATCGGGATATTGAAGACGATGCCCAATACTTCGCACACCATCACCACACGTGTGCGACCTATACCCGAGAAAAAGGACGACAGTACCGTTTTGATCAGCATGACGAAACTGGCAAAAATCAGGATGTCGAAGTAAGTCTGCTCCAGCACGACCTGCTCCGGGCTGTGCCCCATGAATGCAAAGATGTTGCGCATGAGCAGGCCGATTCCTATCAGCAGCGGTATGCAGGCAATCGACATCATGATGCCCTGGGTAATGACCTTGCTGCATTTGTGCAGCTCCTTCGCGCCGAGATACTGTGCTACCAGCGCATTCGCATAGGCGAGGATTCCGCTAAACAGTGAAAACGAGAAATACCAGGCAACACCACCTCCCATCGCAGCAGCCATGTGGGCAGCACTGAGCTGGGCCAGAAACCAGCGGTCCGTGAATATCATCAGAGCGAAGGCGCCCTGCGAGATGATCATCGGCACTGACATCACCAGCAAGGATTTCAGTACACTCGGTTTGAAATGGGACAGCACGGACAACATGGGATTCTTATCTTGGCTCAAAACGGGGCGCATTGTAGGAGCAATGCACATCCAAAAAACAGCTGGTGTGCAGTTTATTGGTGAGTCAGGGCATTAATGGAAGTTAAACGATCAATTAATGCCATATTTCTATTCCTGCAAGGGTTTTGCGCTAAATTGGCGTTCTACAAATGCCGTAACGATAACCTCGATGCTGCGCGCTGATGCCCAAGCCCGAATCAACGTTTCCCCTTGCTTGTACCGGATCACTGATCCGGTTTTTTTTTGGCTAAAAGAGCAAGACCGCCAATACTCAGGGCGTGTAGCTATAGACCTTGCCTTTGTGGGTCAACGAAAGCTGGTTGCCAGTGTCTGAAGTTTCAGTCCGACCGATCACCTGGGCGTCGATGCCGAAAGAGTTGGCCACTTCAATCACAGTGGCCGCGTCTTCCGGATCGCAGTAAACCTCCATGCGATGACCCATGTTGAAGACCTTGTACATTTCCTTCCAGGCGGTACCAGAGGCCTGCTGTATGGCTTTGAAGATTGGCGGCGTGGGGAACAGGTTGTCCTTTATGAAATGCACCTTGTTACCGAATTTCAGGCATTTGGTCTGGGCCCCGCCGGAGCAGTGAATCAGGCCCTGGATCAGTCCCGGCTGCTGATCCAGCAATTTGTAGATGACCGGCGCATAGGTGCGGGTCGGACTCAACAGGGCCGTGCCAACGGTGAGGGTGGATTCGGGCAGCGGATCCTCAAGTTTGTAGGGTCCGCAGTACATCAATTCGGGGCTGACATTGGAATCATAGGACTCTGGATACTTCTCTGCATAATAATGCGAGAGCATTTCATGACGCGCACTGGTGAGGCCATTGCTGCCAATGCCGCTGTTTTCATGTGATTCATAGTTGGCTTTGCCTGTCGAAGACAAGCCGACGATGCTCAGGCCGGCACGAATGCCCGCCCCAGTGATTACATCCTTTTTCTTCATGACCGAGACGGCCACGCTGTCGACCACCACAGTGCCGGTCAAATCACCGACATCGGCAGTCTCGCCGCCACCGCTGTAGATCTGTACTCCGAATTCGCGCAGTTGTGCGATGAAGTTTTCACTGCCTGCGATCAGCGCCGCGACGACTTCGCCTGGGCAATTGAGTGCGTTTCGGTTCACTGTATTTGAAATCAGGATCCGGCCGTTCACGCCGACACAGAGCAGGTCATCGAGGTTCATCACGATTGAATCCTGCGAGATGCCGTGGAATACGGCGGCCTCGCCGGTTTCCTTGTAGGACAGGTAGGCCAGGATGGATTTGGTACCGCTGCCATCGGCGTGAATTACATTGCACTGTTCCGGATTGCCGGTCAGGAAATCTTCAGTGATCTTGCAGAACGCGCCCGGGAACAGGCCGTGGTCGAGTTTGTCGACGACCTTGTGTACTTCATTCTTGTCGGAAGAGACGCCACGTGCCTGATAACGACCGATACTCTCGTCCTTGCTTACCACGATGTAGCCAACCCGGTCCTGTGACTGGATCATGCCGCGGAACTCCAACTGTCGCATGGCTTTCGCCACTGTGTTGGTCGCCAACTCGTAGTCGGCTGCGATGGTGCGGATGGACGGGAGTTTTTCACCCGGCTTGAGTTCTCCGGTGTTGATCATGAAATGCAGCTGATCGACGATTTGCTGGAACACCGGGGTAGAGCTGCTGCTATCGATCTGGAGTTTCATGCCAAGCATCCGTTATGTAATCTGTATCACGACTATGATACAGGTGCGGCTGGGCCGGAACAATCAGAATTTGGTCCGTAACCACAGGTTGCACAGGCTTGCAGTAATGCTCACAGCATTTTTGCAT
>JBIIWM010000252.1:0-4078 GCA_044338875.1 Pseudohongiellaceae bacterium
AGCCTGTTCGATACCAGCAAAATCCAGGGCTGGGCGCTGGATGCCATGTTGTCGGCGGAAAATACCTTCTATACCACCGATCCGCGTTTCCACTGCCTGCCCAGCGGGCCGAGCAACTACCCGGCGGGCGCGTCCGTGGGCGGTATGCGTCGCATGGTGCAACACCCGGACTTCATCGCCATCCTCAACCCCGACATGACCTATCGCCAGGTCTTCATGGACGGCCGCGAACTTGAGGACGAACCCGTGCTTACCAGCTGGATGGGCTACTCCGCCGGCCATTGGGATGGCGACATCCTCGTCATCGCCAGCAATGGCTACAACGACAAGACCTGGTTGACGCGCGAAGGCCTGCCCCATACCGAACAACTGCGCATCACCGAACGTTATCGCCGGCTGGATTATGGCCACATGCAAGTGACGATTACCTACGACGACCCCGGCACGTTCACCGAGCCGGTCGAGGCCGTCGTCGACATGGTCAATGTGCCAGAATCCGGCATGCTCGAAGTGATCTGCAACGAATCCGAAACCGGTCAGCGCCACTACAGCGGGGAGCTGTCCCAGGCCGAGCTGAAAGTGGTGGAACTGCCGGAGTCAACATTGCAGCGCTATGTGGGCACCTATCAAGGGCCTTGGCTGGGCAACCTGATCACGACGGAAATCACTCTCGAGAACGGCGAGTTGTTCCTCACCAGGACCCCGCGCTATTCCGATACCGGTGGCAATACCGACTCCGCCAAGTCCAGGTTGATCGCGCAGTCGGAGACCGCGTTCGATTGCACCTGCGGCCTGGGCTTTGTGTTCTCGGTCAACGCGGCAGGGGTGGCCACCGAAGTCTCGGAAGTGCATGTCTCTGGCGCCTGGCCGTTCAAGCGACTGCCCTGAGCCACACAGCCTCATCCAGCAAAGTGCCAGATGGCCCACATCACTGAATTCAACCAAAGGAACACCGTCATGCGTACCCGAACCCTTGCCAGCCTCGGCCTGCTGAGCCTGTTTGCCACCCACGCCATCGGAGCCGAGGAACCCATCGGCATTGCGCCGGTTGCCCTGACCGAACCTGCTTATGTGTTCGACACGGCGGAGCAGCACGGCATCAAGGTGACTGTGCTCGCGCGTGAGCTGGCGCGTTCGTTCGGCATGGCTTTTCTACCGGAGGGCGATCTGCTGGTGTCGGAACGCGGCGGGCAGTTGCGCATTATCCGTGGTGCCACTGGTGCCACGCCCCTGCTTGATCCGGCGCCAGTCGCGGGGTTGCCGCAGATCGAGGAACCCTATCGCAACGGCGGCTTGCACGACCTCGCGCTGCATCCCGATTTTGCGCAAAACCACTGGCTGTATTTCACCTTCAACAAAGGGGAACCGGTCGCAGACGTCAGTGAAGGAGAACGCCGCCGCAGTGCAGTGGCCTTGATGCGTGGCCGCTACGAGAACGGCCAGCTGACACAGGTGCAGGAACTGTTCGCCGGCGACTACGGCAGTACCAGCGGTTCGCGCATCGTGTTTGCCGGCGACGGCACCCTGTTCATGACCACCGGCGCACCATTCGGTAGCGATGCCCAGCAACTCGACAACGTGTATGGCAAGGTACTGCGCCTGAACGACGATGGCAGCATTCCGGCCGACAATCCCTTTGTCGGGCGCCAGGACGCGCATCCTGCGATCTATTCCATCGGCCATCGAGACCAGCTCGGTCTCACGCAACATGCCGCCAGTGGCGCGGTGTTGTCGGTGGAACATGGGCCTAATGGCGGCGATGAGGTGAACCTGATCCAGCCCGGTCATAACTACGGCTGGCCCGACTACAGTTTTGGCCGCAACTACGACGGCCCGCGCGTGTCCGCAGTGCCGGTGGCAGAAGGCATCGATCAACCGTTGTTGCTGTGGGTGCCCTCTATCGGTCCCAGCGGTCTCACCTTCTATACCGGCGACAAGTTTCCGGCATGGAAAGGCAACCTGTTCGTTGGCAGTGCGCGGCGCGGTGAAGTGGATCGGACCGGTGGCCTTGAGCGTGTAGTCGTCAACGAGAACCTTGAAGATGTGCGCCGCGAGACCCTGCTGACGGAACTGCACCAGCGTATCCGCGATGTGCGGCAGGGGCCGGATGGTTTGCTCTATGTGCTCACGGACGGCGACGACTTCGCGGTGCTGCGCATAGAACCGAACTGACGCCGGCATAAGGGCAACATCTGAGAGGGGAGAAAAATGGCAGGGCTGTTTTCCAAGGAACGTATCACCGCCGAACCTGGCTTCAATCGCTGGAAAGTCCCACCCGCGTCCATCGCCATTCATTTGTGCATTGGCTCCGTGTATGCCTGGAGCATCTACAACCCGCCACTGACGCGCGCGCTGGGCGTGGTAGCGCCGGCCGCAGATGACTGGAGCCTGCAAAGCGTTACCTGGATATTTTCCGTTGCGATTGTCTTCCTTGGACTTTCGGCAGCCGTGGCCGGACGCTGGCTGGAAAAAGTCGGCCCGCGCATGGTGGGCAGCGTGGCGGCCTGCTGCTGGGGTGGCGGTTACCTGATCGGCAGCGTTGGAATCCTCACACACCAGTTGTGGCTGATCTACCTGGGGTATGGCGTGATTGGTGGCTGTGGCCTGGGCCTCGGTTATGTGTCGCCGGTTAGCACCTTGATTCGCTGGTTTCCCGATCATCGCGGCATGGCTGCCGGCATGGCCATCATGGGTTTTGGCGGCGGCGCGATGATTGGTGCACCGCTCAAGCGCTTCTTCATCCAGCACTTCTATGAATCACCCACTTATCTTGGCACCGTGGATCAGGTCACGCTGATCACCGATGCCGGACGCCGTTTTGTCGAGCAGGCAGGGCAGAAGCTTGAAGTGGTCGTCATCGGCGTCAACGATGTGGCCGGCATGATCGTACCTGGTGCTGAAGGGGTTTACGTGGTCGGCACTGGCTCGGTTGGCATCATGCCGACCTTCGTGGTGCTGGGCGTGCTGTATTTCGTGATCATGATGATAGCCGCGTTCTCGTATCGTATTCCGCGCCAGGGCTGGGTACCGGAAGGCTGGACGCCGCCGACCGAATCCGACGAAGACAAGAAGATGGTCACCACACACAACGTGGATATCGATGAAGCCCTGAAGACGCCGCAGTTCTATCAATTATGGATTGTGCTGTGCATGAATGTGTCCGCCGGCATTGGCGTGCTCGGCGTCGCCAGTACCATGATGAGTGAAATTTTCGGCACGACCTTGCCGACGCTGGTGGACGGTGCTTTCGCGGCGACTTACGTCAGCATGATTTCGGTATTCAACATGAGCGGCCGTTTCCTGTGGGCCAGTGCCTCGGATTACATCGGGCGCAAGAACACATACTGGATCTTCTTCGCACTCGGCATCGTGCTGTATTGCTCGGTGCCGTTTGCCGCCACGCAAGTGGGTGCGCATCCTGCGGTCCTCTGGCTGGTATTGTTCTACGCCGCGACGATGATCATCTTCACGATGTATGGTGGCGGCTTCGCGACGATTCCCGCGTATCTGGCCGATGTGTTCGGCACGAAGATGGTGGGCGGCATTCACGGACGCTTGCTGACGGCGTGGAGCACGGCAGGAGTGGTGGGTCCGCTTGCGATCACCTCGCTGCGGCAGCATGCAGTCACCAACGCGATCGCGGATCTGGCGACGAAAGTGGAGCCGGCTGCATTCCAGCAACGCTTTGGCGCGGGACTGGAACAGCTGGATCAACTGGTCGCCACGCAAACGGTGACGATCGCGCGGCTGATGGAGCTGGTGCCGGCAGGCACGGCTGATCCCACGCCCAGTCTCTACAACAGCACGATGTACCTGATGGCGCTGTTGCTCGCCGTGGGTCTCATCAGCAATGCACTGATGAAGCCGGTGGATCACAAACACCATATGAAGGAATAACGACAAGTCATGAAACCGGTACTGAAGCTCCTGGTCATGTGGGTATGGATGCCTGGCGCTTTGCTCGCCGACCAGAACGATGCGCGCCTGGATGCCTTGTTCCGGCAACTGCAGCAGGCAGAAAATTCCACGCAGGCGCTACCGTTGGAAGCACGCATCTGGGATATCTGGGTGGAGCATG
>JBIIWM010000050.1:0-13653 GCA_044338875.1 Pseudohongiellaceae bacterium
AACTTTGAACCTCCGGGGGGTATGCAGCGATATGAGTGGCATCCATGACAAGGTAATTCTGGTGACCGGCGCTACCGATGGACTCGGCCGCATGGTGGCCACTCGGCTCGCAGCGCAAGGGGCAACCGTTCTTTTGCATGGACGTGACCCGGCCAAGGGTGCCGCTGTGATGAAAGAGATCAAGGCCGCGACCGGTTCGAACAAGTTGCGTTACTACAACGCAGATTTCGCAGCACTGGCGGAGGTACGCCAACTCGCCCGCGAAGTCCGCGCACGGGAAAGTCAGCTGGATGTGCTGGTCAACAATGCAGGCATCGGTCCACGTTCGCCTGGCTCGCCCCGGCAACTGAGCAAGGACGGCCATGAGCTGTTGTTTGCAGTCAATTACCTGGCCGGCTACCTGCTCACCCGCGAACTGCTGCCGCTACTGCTGGCTTCAGCACCAGCCCGCATCGTTTCTGTGGCTTCGATCGGCCAGCAGGAACTTGATTTCAGCAATGTGATGCTGGCACACGACTATGACGATGCGCGCGCCTATCGCCAAAGCAAGCTCGCACAGATCATGTTTACTTTCGATCTCGCCGAACAGCTAGGTGGCACAGGTGTCACCGTGAATTGCCTGCACCCAGCCACCTTGATGAATACCAGGATGGTGCATGACTCCAGCTATTTTCCAGGCGTGAAAAGCACTACCGAGCAAGGCGCAGCTGCGCTGGAAAACCTGATCACGGCCAGTGCGCTGGCAACCTGTACCGGCGAATATTTTGATGGCATGCAGAAAGCACGTGCGAAAGATCAGGCTTATGAACCGGAGGCACGCAAGCAGTTGCGCGAATTGAGTGAACAGCTGGTCGCAACCAGCCCATGAGTCCAACACGGCAATAACAACAGCAAGACCATTAGAGGGAAAACGCATGAATCGTTTTGAACAAGCTGTCTATCACTGCATGGATCCAGTGGAGGATCTGTTGCAACGGACCCAGAGCCCGTTGCAACGCGCAATCCTGCTGAACTTTCGCCGCCATGTGCATTTGGAAGGTTCCGGCCAGTTCGATGTCATCGCTGCCCCCGACATGATGGTAGACGAACCGGTCTATCGCGTATCCTGGGGCGCAAATCCGGTAGTGGTACACGGCAAGCAGAACGTGGTGGATTTCTACAACAGCATTGGTGAGCAGGTGCTGTGGAATTCCAATGACCTGATTGCAGTCAATGACTGGGGCATTGCCGACGAACTGACGTTTAACCAGCTGCTGAAAGGTTCTGCGTTGCAACGCATGGGTTATGCCTGCGATGAACCCGAGGCATGGTTCCATCTGCAGAGCCGGCAGGCATTCATCTGGCCATACGATGCCAAGGCCCGTTTGAAAGGTGAAAACCTGTACGAAGACAAGACCAGCGTCAACATCGCCAAAGTGGATGCCAGTGAGGTGATTACGCCGCAACGCGTCGCAGAAATCCATCGCGAGCAACTCGCGCTTCTGGAGCAGAAACTGGGACCGAAGTATTGGGTATACCAATAAAAAAAGCCCCCGGTACCTTGCAGCACCGGGGGCTGTATTTTCGACTTTTACAGCATTCGTTGACGCTTGTTAATTGTCCGTAGCTTCTTCCTGGGCATCATCATGCACGTCAGCCTGACGGGTTTCCTCAGGCGCAGCCACTGGCGGCGCTGCTGCCAACAACTGGTTGGCACGCGAGATCAGGAACGCACGGATGTCAGAGCTGCCTTGCGCATCGAAGCGCTCGGCAAACGACACCATGCCACGTTCCTTGCGCACGCCCTCAAGCACGATCTGGTCAAAGCCTTCCTGGCTATGAAGCATCGGCGACACCATCAGGTTGGGGAAGTTGGCACCGCGAGACGCACCACCGTTACCGTGACAGGTAGAACAGTTGGTGTTGTACAGGCCTTCACCACGCCCCACTTCCTCGGCACTGGCAGTCAATGGCGGAGGATTCAGCTCAGGTGGTGTGTAGGACACTGGTTCAGGCAATACCGCAGTGCCGTCAAGTGCAAACACCAGCAAACGTGAATAGTTGGGTGCGTAGTAGTTGCCAGCCTGGTTGATACCCACGCTCAGTGCTACATATTGCTTGCCGTCCAGCTCATAGGTGATCGGCGCAGCAACGACACCAGTCTGGGTATCAAAGCTCCACACTTTTTCACCGGTGACGGCGTCATAGGCACGGAATTCATTGGTGTTGTTGCCACCACCGGAGAATACCAGGCCACCACCAGTCGAAAGCGTCCCTCCCGTCGGACCACCGCTTTCATCACCTTGCCAGACAATCTCGCCTTTGACCGGATCCCAGGCAGTTACGTAGCCCACGAACTCGTTGGGAGCATCCGGATTGGCATTGTAGTAGGTAAAGCCGGCACCGAAGTTGAGGCCGGTGTTCAAGCCACTCGGGTTAGCCACGTAGTTGGCATCACCCTGCATCGCATAGTACGCACGCTGGGTTGCGATATAGACCAGGCCGGTTTCAGGATTCCAGGAATTTGCATGCCAGCCATGCCCCCCTTGTACACCGGGTGCCAGGTTGAACACCTTGTCAGCGCCATAACGGGCTTCAGGTACTTCGATCGGGCGGCCGGTGGCCATATCAACTCCAGTGTTCCAGTTCACTTCAGTAAACGGATCGGCTTTCAGCAGTTCACCGGATGCAGCGTCCAGCACATACATCATGCCGTTCTTGTTGGGCTGCACCAGCACGCGCCGCTCGTTACCTTCGAAGCTCAGGTTCAGCAGCATCATAGGACTCATGGCATCGTAGTCCCAGGTATCGCCCGGGGTAGTCTGGTAATGCCATTTGTATTCGCCGGTATCAGCATCAACCGCGAGGATGGATGCGATGAACAGGTTGTCGCCACCGCTGGGGTCGCGTGCTTTCTGGTCCCACGGGGTACCGTTGCCAGTGCCGAAGAACACGAGGTTGTTCACTTCGTCATAGACGATGGCATCCCACACGGTGCCGCCACCGCCGAGTTTCCACCATTCGCCACCCCAGGTCTTGGCCGCCATTTCCATCTGCGGATTTTCAAAACCGAGCTCAGGGTTGCCGGGCACGGTGTAGAAACGCCAGATGTCTTCGCCAGTCTGGGCATCGTAGGCGCCCAGGTAGCCACGCACGCCGAATTCAGAGCCTGAGTTTCCAATCATCACCTTGCCATTGATCACACGCGGTGCGCTGGTGATGGTGTATTGCGCTTCCGGGTCAACGGTGAGCTTGCGCCACAGTTCTGCGCCGGTATCAGCATTGATGGCAACCAGATAACCATCAAGCGTGCCCAGGTAAATCTTGCCTTCAAAAGCAGCGATGCCACGGTTGACGATACCGCAGCAGACCTTCACTGCGATTTCTTTCGGGGTCATCGGATCGTAATGCCACTTCATCGCGCCGGTGCGCGCGTCATAGGCGTACACAGTGCTCCAGGCGGTAGAAACGTAGATAGTGTCATCGACAAAGATCGGCGTGCCTTGCTGGGACAGGTTCACGTCGTAATCGGCAAACCAGGCCAGGCCAAACTGGCCAATGTTGTCCTTGTTGATCTGGTTGAGCGGACTGTAGTGGGTTTCCTCATAGGTGCCGCCGTTCATCATCCACTGACTGGACTCGTTTTCAGCATTGAGCATGCGCTCGGTGGTGACATTGGCACCTTCGATAGCAGCAATAGCCGCAGCTGGCGCTGAAGCAGCCCCGGCAGCCGCTTCTGTGGTGGTTTGCGTGGCTTCTTGCCCAGCCGGCTGGCAGCCAGCGAGCATGGCTAAAGCCAGTGCGGTTAGTGGTAGCAGATGCTTGCGTTGCATTGGATGGCCCCCTTGAAAAGAGTCTGTTACTTATGAATTTCGCGGAGCATTGTGCCTCTCCCCCGCCGAGAATCCTAGTGGCGCGCAATTCCTGATAATGCAAGAAATAAGGATCAGCCCGACAAGGTCCTCCTTAATAATTCCATGTTCCTAACACTGCCCGATGCTTTACAATTCATTACCACTTGCGCTTTCCCGCGCATGCAGAAAAACCATAAAAGGGTAAACATGCCTATTTTCAAACGGAACCAAATAGCCCGGAACCTCTGGACCTTGCCAGTCCTGGCTGCTGCCTGCTTGCTGGGTTCCAGCGTCTTTGCCCAGGCTACCGCGCAGACCGATCTTGAAAGCGTTGGTCGCGGGGCCCCACTATTGGACCTGAACACCTACGCACTTACAGGTGCCACCATGCGCCGTGGCACCGGTTTTGTCGGTCCCAGCACAGAGCCTCCGGTTTTCAACGGAGGCGCGCCTCCCGGCGAAACCCCTGCTGGCGTTGAAGCCTTGCCAATCGATATCTTTACCTCAAAGGATTTCTACAAGGACCGCGCACTGTGGACTGACCCGCGCTATTTCCGTTGCAACAGCTCGGCCGCACTGGAAGACTTGTGGGGCGGGAACCGCGCTTCACTCATCGGCGAAAATCCGCCGACCTCCGCTGCGTGGGGCCACTGCGAGAATGACTATCCGCGTGAGGCCATCGTCAGCCCTTATGGTTTCAAGACTGCGCAAGAACATTACGAAGCGCTGAAGGCCGAAACCACTGCGCGAGGCGGCCCTACCGTCCATACCTATGAAACAGTGCCCGGTGAATGGACCGGTCGTTACCAACATCCGGGCCGTACGCCCAACAACTGGTACTGGTACCGCATGCGTCACAACCAGGTGCCGACGATCCTGTCGTTGCTGACCCCGGAATACCAGACCCGCATGGTGCAAGAAGCCTATCACCACGCCAATACCAACGCCGCGCAATGGCCGTCCCAGTATTGCTGGCCCGAAGGTTTCATGCGCCGTTGGCATGAAGCGGCACAGTGGGAACTGAGCATAATGGCAACACCGAAAATGGTGCAGATCCTGGGCGGGGTCGTACGCAATTTCATTACCAATATCCATATCGGTCGTGATTTCAACATGGAGGGCAACGTGCCTCGCCTAGGTGCCGACGTACCGCGCTGGTACGGCGAAACCATCGGTTTCTGGGATGGCGACACACTGATCACCTGGACCTCCAACATCCAGGGCTGGAAAGCACATGCCGCTTTCGAATGGTCCAATCAAATGCAATCCATTGAAATCTACACGCCCAACCGCGATGCCGACGGCAAGTTCCTTGGCCTCAACCACGAAGCGATCTTGTATGATCCGGAAGCGCTGGTGGAGCCGGTGCGCATCGTGCGCAATTATGAGAAGCTGAGCGACTTCGATGAAGGCGACCCCTATGTATTTGTAGAGTGTATCCAGTCGATCTTCCCGATCGATGGTGTTGCCACCCCGGTTTCACCTGGCCAGGTGATTGAATACAAGATTCCTGACATGTACGGCCGTCCGTGGGATGCAATCTGGAAAGAATATTTCGAAAAAGACATGGAAAAACAGCAAGAAGCAGAAGATATATTCAGTTTCGAGTAAGCATGATGGCTGCACAATGCAGCTGCGGAATTCAATTAGACGCGGAGATACACCGATGAAAATGCAGTTCAAACCGACCACCACCCTGGCTGCCGTCGCGTTGCTGGCCGGCGCAGTCAGCCTGCCCGTACTGGCTCACCACTCCTTTGCCATGTACAACATGAATACCATCAAGGTGTTCACCGGTGTTGTTACCCGCGTTGATCCGGCTCCGAATCACCTGCAACTGTTCTTCGCGCCAATGAATGAAGACCGCAAGAATGTAGAACGTGACGAGAAAGGCGAGCCCGTAGTATGGGCTGTTGAAATGGGTGGTTCCGCCCAGATGGCGCGTGAAGGCGTCTCCGTAAATGCCTTCCCGCCCGGCACCGTATTCAGCGTGGGCATGCACCCGCTGCGCAACGGTGAAAAAGCCGGCTCGATGGAAGGCGGTCTGTTCAAGTGCCCTGAGCGTACGCCCCCAGCTGCGGGCATGCACTGCGACTCCGTTGAAGGTTCAATACAGATCGGCAAAGCCGGTTTGCCAGAACCCAAATAAGTCCTATTGATGTTGAGTCGGCGGCTTGCTGCCGACTCATTCAGCTCTTGAATATCTCAATATCTAACTGCTGCTTTTCTTGCCCCCAAGCTCCTCATTACCACAGCTGACTCCTAACCATCTCTAACCACCTCTAACCACCTCGCAACCTGCTTAAAGCGCCATCAACACAGCCTTTGGACAGTCTTGTCAAATCAGGCGATCTTGTCGAGCAAGGCGCGCACTGTTTCCACCATGTCCTTCTGGCTATAGGGCTTCCTGAGCAGCTCTGGCGCGAATCCCGCCACGCCTGGCTTATTGATATCCAGATCAGTGAAACCAGTGGTCAGTAACACCTTGATTCCCGGCTGCAGCGTAGTTGCGCGTTCCGCCAGTTCGTAACCATTCAGTCCCCCTGGCATTACCACATCGGTAAAGAGTAAATCGACATGCGGATTCACTTTCAGTACCGACAAGGCACTGCTGCCATCCAGCGCCAAAAGCACACGGTAGCCCTGCCCCTCCAACCGCCGTTGCACCAGTTCCAGCAAGGCTTCCTCATCGTCCACCACGAGGATTGTTTCTTTGCCGAAGGTATTGAACTGGGCCTGGGAGAGGCTGGTTTCAGCAGGAATGAGGAGTTCCTGCACCTGCGGCAGATACATAATGAACCTTGAGCCTGTGCCTGACACGGAACGCACTTCAATTTGGCCTCCGGAGCGTTGCACGAAGCCGAACACCATGGACAAGCCCAGGCCTGTGCCCTTGCCGCGCTCCTTGGTCGTATAGAACGGCTCGAAGATATGTTCCAGCACGTTCGACGGCATGCCGACACCGGAATCCTCGACGCTCACACACACATAGTCACCCGGGGCGAGTTCGGCACAAATATCTTCTTGTCCGACTGCCGTGGCTGACAAGTTACAGGTACTGATAACCAGGGTTCCGCCGCTTTTCATGGCATCGCGTGCATTGATCACCAGGTTCATCAAGGTGTCCTGGAATTCGCCGGGGTCAACACGGGTAAGCCAGAGTTCGGGAGCGAGACGATATTGCACCTCGATGCCAGGAGTAAGCGAGCGGGCCATCAGCACGCTTGTCTCTTCAATGATGCGGTTGAGATTGCACACGCTGGCATGCTTGGCATGGGTGCGCGAGAAATCCAGCAATTGCTGTGTCAGGCTGATCGCGCGGCGGGTAACGCGACGCAGGCTGTCCAGCCTGATGTGCGCCTCCTTCTCCTCCGGCAGTTCCAGCTCCAGCAACTCAAGGTTGCCCTGGATGATGGCCAGGATGTTGTTGAAGTCGTGTGCGATACCCCCTGTGAGCTGTCCGATCGCTTCCATTTTGTGGACGCGTCGCAGTGTAAGTTCCGTATGTTTCTGCTTGCCCAGATCCGTCACGAAAGCGACTCTGGTGCGCAGCGCAGCCTTGCCACCGATGTCAGTTGACGTGTGGAATTGCCCGGGCTCAGGCAAAGCCGTGGTACTGAACAAAACGGGAATGCGGAAGCCGTCCTTGTGCAGCAATTCCACTTCAAGTTCCTGCCTGCTGCCGCCGATCCGCGCCTGCTGGTCACGGAATTGCTCACGCTGGTCATCTGCAACAAACTCCAGCAAATTGCATCCCTGTATTTCCTCATCACCATAGCCCAGCATTTTGGCAAAGCGCCGGTTCATTTTCAGTGCAAGCAGGGAATCATCAAACAGGCACACGCCTTCGGGAGCCGCTTCAAACATCGTGCGATAACGTTCTTCACTGTGGTGCAAGGCTGCTTCCGCACCCTTGCGATCGCTGATATTGACGATGAAACCAGCCAGCCCGCATGGCTTGCCTGCCGTATCCTTGATCAAGCGCACAATATCCAGCACCCAAAGCACATCGCCGTTTTTCTTGCGCATGCGGTATTCGAACACATGGTCACGCCCTGCCTGCGTTTCACCTTCACAATAGAAACGTGCGAAATCACGGTCCTCCTCCAGAATGCCCTCAAGCCAGGAATCCAGATCAGTCCAGTCGCAAGTGGCATAGCCCAATAGCCGTTCAATATTGGGAGACACATAAGTGAAGCGGTTCTGTTCTATATCGAATTCCCAACTGATGCCATTGATGCTGTCCAGCAGGTTTTGCAGCCTGGAGTGCTCTTTCCGCGCTGCGAATTCACTCGCTGCAAGTGCGGCAGTACGATGACGTATGACGCGCCGCAGCTGGAATTGCAGCAGCAGCAAGCCCAGCACCAAAACGCCAGCACCAATCACAGCCAGCAACAGCATGTTGTCGGCGATCAGGATCAACCAGGTTGGAGTGGTGGTTTCTTCCTGATAGACCAAGCCTTCGATGTTGCTGTCTGCTCCAATGAAACTGCCTTCCGCGAAGATCGTGCTGATTTGCTCCCAACGCACAGGATTCATGTAACCCACGCTCACGAGCAAGGGCTGGATCAATTCGCGCGAAATGGCGGCTTCATAATCGAGATGGGCGCGGCTGAGGTTTTGCGTGTTATAGCGCATCAGGATCAGGTCGATGATTGCATCCGGATTGTCGAGCGCATACTGCCAACCACGCAGTGAGGCCTGCAGGAAAGCCTGCACTCGCTCGGGGTCTTCGGTAATCTGCGTTTCGGTAGTAGCAAGGATGTCACCGTAAAAATCCACACCATACTGTTGTGGCAGGATGAAGCGGGTTTCAAGCCCTTCTTCAGACAGGGTAAAGGCCTGGTCTGTGACATAAGCGCTAAAGACATCGACTTCATTACGCAACAGGGTTCGCGGATCGAAATTGGTATTGACCCGGATAAAATCGCCATCATCGACACCGGCACGACTCAAGGCCGCATGCAACTCGGCATCCTGCACACCTGTACCCATCATCACGCGCTTGCCGGCAAAATCCTCGACCTTGTAAATGTCGGAATCGGCTCGCACCAGAAAAGCATAGGGACTGTGCTGGAAGATCGAGGCCAGCGCGACCAGCGGCTCACCTCCGGCACGGTGGATTACCACATCTGAACTGGTGACGGCAAAATCCACCTTGCCATCAATCAGCAAGTCGGCTGGCGCCACATCTCCAGTGAGCTCAAGGATTTCCACATCCAGGCCAGCATCTGCGTAATAGCCCTGGTCAAGCGCAGCGTAGTAACCGGCAAACTGGAAAGCATGGCGCCATTTCAGCTGGAGCGTGACCGGCTCCAGTGCCTCGGCGGCGAAAAGCGGGGAGCAGAGTGACAACAGAACTGGTGCCAATACTGAAAACAGAACAGCACTTGCCCTGTGAAAGAACCTGAATTGCAGCATAATTGGTTATGAAAACCGCCTCTTTTGAACCTTTTTATCACAATCTACCGGTTGTTGTTAGCACAACGAACCGGGCAGCTTGATCAAGCGCCATGGCTGTCATACCTTGAAGCGGCTCACTGCCTTCACGTTGACGAATTCACGGATGCCGTATTCACCCAACTCGCGGCCGAAACCCGAATTCTTGATGCCGCCAAAGGGCAAACGCGGATCACTGACCAGTTGCGCATTCACAGCGACCGCGCCGGTGTCGAGCTCGTCACAGGCCAAGCGCCAGCCTTTGGCAGTATCTGCAGTAAAAATCGCTCCACCAAGGCCGAATTCCGAATCATTCGCAAGCGCCAGTGCCTGTTCTGTGCTGGCGGCCCGGATCACCGGAGCCACTGGTCCAAACAATTCTTCCCGCGCTGCCGTCATGCCGGGTTCAACATCCACCAACAGCGTGGGAGGGTAATAGGCACCTGGCCCAGACGGACGTTTGCCGCCCAGCACCAGGCGTGCACCTTCCGCGATGGTTCGCTGAACCTGCTGATCAATTTCAACCACCAGATCGGCGCGCGCCAGTGGACCCACATCGGTATCCATCTTCAGGGGATCCCCTACCTTGCGTTGACTCAACTCGCGGGCAAAGGCCTCGACAAAACGGTCATGTACCGCATCCACTACGATAAACCGCTTGGCCGCGACACAACTTTGTCCGGAATTGGTCAAACGTGCGGCAGCACAAACCTTGGCAGCATGCTCAATATCAGCATCGGCCAGTACGATATAGGGATCGCTGCCACCCAGTTCGAGCACGGCTTTTTTCAGCGCGTGGCCGGCAGCTGCCCCAACCTTGCGCCCGGCCTCGGTACTGCCGGTAAAGGTCACTGCAGCGATACGCGAGTCAGCAATGACCTCACTCATGCGATCCGAACGCACCAGCAGGGCCCGGAACAAATGCTGAGGCAGGCACTCCTGCATCAGCTTTTCCATGGCCAGTGCACAACCGGTCACGTTGGCCGCATGCTTGAGCACAATTGCATTACCGGCAGCAATGGCGGGGATGGCAAAGCGTATGGCCTGCCAGTAAGGGAAATTCCACGGCATGATGGCCAATACCACCCCGAGCGGGCGGAACACGACAGCGGCCTGTTCAGCCTCTGTGGCCATGCGTTGGTCGCCGAGGAACCGTGCGGCGTGTTGCGCATAGTAATCACACAGTAATGCACTCTTCTCCACTTCGCCCCGGGCCTGCTTGATGGGCTTGCCCATCTCGCGACTGATCAATTGCGCATGCTCCTCCACTGTATCGCGCAGCGCTGCTCCTACCAGTTCCAGCAGCTTTACCCGCAACTCAATTGGCTGCTTGCGCCAGCGCAGTTGTTCCGTGTGTACCGACCCAAGAATATCTTCCACGGCTGCTGCGCTGTGGATCGGATAGGTGGCAATCACGCTGTCGTCATGGGGATTGCGGCTTTCAAGTACAGGAACACTCATCGGACTTACCTGGGGCTGTGTTGCAACTGGGGTGAATGTTAACAGAGCCAACGTAGAGGCACGACATGCCACGGAGGGACGCTTGATCGGGATGTCCGGCCAACCACGGGCACGGATACAAGGATGGATGTCCAAACAACAAGCAGCGATTGCCCACAGCCCACCGACTCTCTATATTCCACAGCACGCCTCTCACCCAGCAGACCAGGTCACCAAACCAGGCAGACACCCAGGGGAACACCCGATGAAATTCCACTCCCGACTCCTTGCACTCGTACTTGCCTGCAGCGGCTGCAGCAGCCTGCTCGCCCAAAGCGAAACCTATGGGGCCCAGTGGCTCACCTACAACAACGGACTCGACAGCCAGCGCTTTTCCCCGCTGCGCCAGATCAACACCGAAAACGCCGCAGCACTGGGTGAAGTATGCCGCGTGCAGATCGACGGGCCGACATCGTTCCATGCCGGCTTGATCGTCAGTGAAGGAGTCATCTATACCGCGACCGCCAACGAAACAGTGGCACTCGATGCAAGTTCCTGCGCCGTGATCTGGAAATACGACTACCTGCCCGAAGAAGAGCGCTGCGGCGGTTCCACGCGCGGCGTGGCCTTGCACAATGGCCGCATTTTCCGCGGCACCTGCGATGGTCGCCTGATCGCACTGGATGCGAAGAGTGGCGAATTGCTGTGGAAGAACGTGATTGCCGAACCCGATCTGGGCGAATCCACCTCGGCCGCGCCGCTGGCCTGGCAGAACGTAATCTACATGGGGATTGCCGGCAGCGAACTTGGCGCGCGCGGACGCGTGATGGCCTACGACGCGATCACAGGGCATGAACTGTGGCGTTTCAATACCATCCCGATGGGCGATGAGGTCGGTGCCGACACCTGGCAGCGTGAAGGCACGGCGAAAACCGGCGGGGGTGGCGTGTGGGGGGCGATGTCCCTTGATGTCTCCACCGGTGAACTGTTCGTTCCCGTCGGCAATCCCTGGCCCGATATCGATATCGGATACCGTCCCGGTGAAAACCTCTTCACCAATTCCATCGTGGTACTCGATGCCTTTACCGGCAAACTGAAATGGTGGCACCAGGTGTCTCCTGCCGATTGGAAGGATCTTGATCTGGTCGCAGCGCCCGTGTTGTACCGGACCGATGGCGCGCGCGACTTCATTGCGATTGGCGGCAAGGACGGCTATGTCACGCTGGTCGATCGCGACTCAAAGGAAGTGGTGTTTCGCACGCCAGTCACCACGGTCGAGGAAATCCATGCCAAGCCGTCCACAGAAGGCTCGCGCATGTGTCCCGGTTATGCCGGCGGCGTGGAATGGAATGGTCCGGCACTGGACAAGCTCAACAACAACCTGATCGTGGGTGCCGTTGATATCTGCTTCATCGTGACGCTGGTCGAAGGTACCGTGTACAAGGCCGGTGAAGCCAACTTTGGCGGACTGGTAGCCCCCGATGGCGAGGCGACTGGCTGGGTTACTGCGCTGGACATGCTCACCGGTGAAGTTCGCTGGCAGCATCATGCCGATTTCCCGGTGACTGCTGGCGTAACCCCCACTGCCGGTGGCGTGACCTTTACCGGTGATCTGGGCGGCAACTTGTTCGTATTCGATAGTGCCAGCGGCAAGATCCTGCACCAGTCGGATGTCGGTGGAGCCATGGCCGGTGGAGTCGTGACCTATGAGATCAGCGGCAAACAATATCTGGCGTTTGCGGCGGGCAACATCTCACGCAATGCCTTTGGAGATGTGGGCCTGCCCAGTGTCGTCATCATGACCTTGAATCCTGAGGCTCCGGCAACTGCACTGGATGCGACCAGCATCAGCAACGCGTCCGGCCAGGCCGCAGGTCGCCGCCTGTACAGCCAGGTGTGTGCATCCTGCCATGGCACCGATGGAAATTTCATCGCAGATAAACGCCTGGGTAACCTGGCGGTACGCATGTCACTGGAAGACACCATGGCCCTCATCAAGGATCCGAAGGCACCGATGCCCAAGCTGTATCCGGAATTGATTGATGAACAAAGCGTGGAAGCAGTTGCACGTTTTGTGTTGGAAGAGCTGCGCTAACCTGTAAATCCAGTAGGTCTCATGCATTTGTCCTTGCCCAAGTTCCACAAGCGACTCATTAATCCTGCGCTGGTCAGCACTGTTGTAGTGCTGTTCACACCGCAGCTTGCACACAGCCAGGATGTGAGTGCTGAACCACGCTACGGCACCGCGCATCTGGACAGCGGTTTCACTCCCGATCCGTACACCAGGGATGTGGTAGCCGGCGGCGAGGACGATGCCAGTCATCTCGGCGCTGACTGTGCCGGCTTGATCAGCAACGTACAACCCGACCTGGACCTGAACTATGTGGCAGGCGACTACCCGCTCGGCATCTTCGTGTCCGGCAGTGTGGATACCACGCTGGTAGTCAACGACCCCGCTGGGGAGTGGTGGTGCAATGATGACTTTGACGTCGATAGCGCGGGCAATCCGGGACTGGTGTTTAACGAGCCGCAATCAGGGAACTACAACATCTGGGTGGGCGCCTATGACAGCAGTGCCAACAATGAGGCCGTTGTGCTGCAGATCACCGAGAATTCTGCGCCTCCGCAGAACTGGGTCAGCAGCAACGAGAGTAGCCGCACAGAAAGTGGCCAACTGCAAAGCGGAGATGCCACGCTCGACTCTGGCGAATATACCGACACCTACGACTTCGAAGGCCAGGCCGGAGAACTCGCCAGCATCGATTTGCAGTCGCAGGAATTTGACACCTACCTGATGTTGATCGCGCCAGATGGCGAGCAGTTCAGCAACGATGATTTCGAAGCCAGCCAGAACCGTTCATTGCTGACCATGACACTACCCCAGTCAGGGACCTATCAAGCGGTAGTCACCTCTTATGAGGCAGGCGAAGCGGGCAGCTAT
>JBIIWM010000051.1:0-13562 GCA_044338875.1 Pseudohongiellaceae bacterium
AACTGCAAACACTGTATAAAGCAAATACAACCAACTTTTGATCACGCAAAATTTCTTAAAATCAGTATCGATATACCTATCTATAAATCTGAAGGTTGTTCCAGATGCAATTTTACCGGCTTTATTGGTCGAATTCCGATTTACGAGATTGTCGAATTTTCCGATGAGCTAAGAAATGCCGTTCATTCTGGAGAATCACTTACCGATATGTACCGCATAGCAAAAAAATACAAATATACATCTATGTATGAAGTTTCCCGATCCCGGGTGCTTACAGGAGAGACGAGTATTGAAGAAGTTCTCTTTCACGTAGTCCCCCCTGAGGAGTAAAAGATGGCTACATTTATCTACAAAAGTATTCATGATGATTCCCAAGTATGTTGGGGGGCAGGGAGATACCCCTTCAACGACGTAGAGTCGCTCAATAATTTTCTCGAGCGTTCAGGGCAGACTATTGTCCATTCATTTGTAATGCCGGTACCTGTCGAGTCAGTGTTGAGTGTTTACTATCGTCTTCGTGCGAAGAAAATTCCTTCAGATGATCTTGTTGAGTATTTGAGAAATACGGGCATCATGCTCAAAACAGGTGTTCCATTCGTTGAGGTTATCAAAGAGGCTGCTGATGCTTCTGACAGCAATTTTCTTCGG
Source organism: Pseudohongiellaceae bacterium (assembly GCA_044338875.1). Lineage (GTDB taxonomy): Bacteria > Pseudomonadota > Gammaproteobacteria > Pseudomonadales > Pseudohongiellaceae > CAILUG01. Next base: position 649 of record JBIIWM010000051.1, read on the forward strand.
CATATAAGTAGGGGCATTGCAATGGCAATAGAGTCTGGTTTGGGCGTTCATGCCGCACTTTGCCGCTACGAGGATGTATTTCCTGTCCAGATGTTGCACATAATTAGAATCGGTGAAGAAAGCTCTAAACTTGATCAGGCATTTCTATCGGCCGCTGAGCATGTAAAAAGAGTCAGTATGATAAGTGTTGATGTCAAGAAAGCACTTTTGTATCCAGTTATTTCAATGTTTGCTGCAGTGCTGGCAAGTCTATTCTGGCTTTATTACACAATTCCTGCCATGAGCGATTTATATCGGCAAATGGGTCTGGCATTGCCTCCTATCACCCTTACTCTTTTGGGTTTTGCTGATCTTTTTCGACTCAATAGCGGTAAGGTACTGTTTTTTTTGATTAGCCTGATAGTGATTATTCGACTGCTATATGTCTGCAATGGCCATTGTCGATTTGCTTGGCAAAATGTTGTTATGCACCTTCCGGTATTTGGGAAAGTAACCAAACACGCATGCATTGCATATTTCTCCGAATATTTTTCCATGCTGCTCAGGGCGGGTGTTGATCCCCACAAAGCACTGGGGATAATTTCTGACGCCATGGACAATGAAGCTTTTAAGCGTGCAATTCTCAAGATTCAGGAGGGAGTTGCCAGTGGAAACAGCATTTCTTCCGAGATGCAGCGACAAAAATTATTTCCTGGCATGGTCTGTCGTATAGTGAGAACTGGTGAGCAAACCGGAACCCTTTCACAGCAGCTTGATTTTATTGCCAATGAATATGTGTCAAGACTCGCCAATCTTATAGGCAAGGTCAAGGCTTTGGTTGAGCCTATAGCCATTGTTATTGTCGGGGTGCTGATGATAGTAATAGTCATCGCAATGTTCTTTCCTGTTTACAATATTATACTTCAGATGAGCGGAGTCGACGGTTGAGATGATTTTCATTCGTGGATATTCCCTGTTTCAACCCATAGTTGCTTTTGCAATCTTTCAAATGTCTGGCTACTCATTTGGTGACGCTTCTTTTGAGTATGAAACTACAACCAATGAAGGAGCTGTTCTCGAAACGGCAAGCTACCAGATAAAAGGTGGGCAGCTTCGTTATAGTATGAACGCATCGCTTTCAGCCTCAGAAGAATACTACTTGTATACTTCACAGCCAGAGCAGCTTTTATTCGTGCAACCTCATTTGGACACGCATTACATATTGAGCGAAGGTGTAATCACTGCAGCAACTGATCAAATCAAAATACAGAAAACGCAACTTGAAGACTTGTTGGCTAATGGATTGAATGAGTCATCCTCTTCTACAAGAGATAGTGTAAAAGAGGCATTGAGAAATCTTGAACTAGTCAGTAGTCAGCTTGAAATCTATCAAGCTCAGCTGGGTAGCAAGTCGGTTCAACTGAAAAATAAAACGGCTGATCTAACCATCAATGGTTATTCATGCGCAGGATACAGTGTATCTTTACTTTCAGCTTTACTTGAAGTTTGCTATGCCAATGCTGAAAGTTTGGGAATATCCCAGTCTGAACTGGAAACCTTCACCTCATTTCACAAGGCTTTGCACAAGGCATCTGGTATGCCAGAGTATTACACTTTAATTCCTGCAGCACTTCCCGTAATGGTGGTTCATGGTTCTGTTGATTCACCTACAGGTCTTTCTACCAGCCTTGGGAAAATCATCACTACTGAAATAGATTCGTCAATTTTCACTATCACAGAATCTTCAGTGAGAAGAGATGAATTATCTGCACCTTGAAGAGACTTATTCGGTAATCTCCGCCCCATTTTAACCGAAGCTAACAGTAGAGTCAGGCCATCATGGCCAGCTCCTTCATGCGCCCCATCAGGGATGCATCCATACCACCGAACGTGGCGTTGCTGATGCCGTGCTCCTGGCACAGATCAGGAACCGGGGCCCCGGCTTCAGCCTCAGCTTGCTTCAAAACACTAATGATCTGGCTATCGCTAAATCTCGACTTCTTCATGTAGATTCTCCTCGGGTCAATATTACGAGAATTTTCCACTTTTGAGCTCGGTGGTTTTTAGGGGGGATTACCGTGTTACCCTTCATAAATTGTAGATGTGGGGGGATAATGGCCGCCTCACTTCCCAGGCTGAACAGAGTCTCCAATGTCCGGACTTACCCATCTCGATGAACACGGCGCGGCTCACATGGTCGATGTAGGCGCAAAAGCCGTGACCTCGCGCACGGCCAGTGCTGCAGCCAGCATTACCATGCTGCCCGCCACGTTGCAGTTGATAACGGAAGGCAAGCACAAGAAAGGAGACGTGTTTGCCGTTGCGCGCATTGCCGGCATCCAGGCTGCGAAGAAGTGCAGCGACCTGATTCCTCTCTGCCACCCGTTGATGTTGACCAGCGTCAGCGTAGAGCTCAAGGCTGATCCGGCCAGCTCGCAGGTGCATATCCTTGCAACCTGCAAGGTAAGCGGGCAGACCGGTGTGGAAATGGAGGCGCTGACTGCGGCTTCCGTGGCGGCCCTGACGATTTACGACATGTGCAAGGCGGTGGATCGCGGCATGGAGATCACCAGCGTACGCCTGCTGGAGAAAGCAGGTGGCAAGTCCGGCATCTGGCAACGTACTTGAGAGGTTGGTGACTGACGATGATTGAAGTCCATTATTTTGCCAGTATTCGTGAACGCCTTGGTTGCGACATGGAATTGCTTGCCACGCCGTCGGCATTGGCCACGGTAAATGAGGTCATTGATGCGCTTGTGCAAAAACATGGTGAGCCTTGGAGCAAGGTGTTGTGCGAGGGCAGGGTATTGGCGGCGGTTAACCAGTTGGTCTCCGAGTTGAACGCACCGGTAAAAGACGGTGATGAAGTAGCATTTTTTCCGCCGGTCACCGGCGGTTGAATCCCGGGCAGGGCTTGCAGATGACAACCACGACAGACACATCAGCAATTCAAGGGAGCACGTTCATCCCGAAAATCTGCGTGCAACATGCGGATTTCAGTCTGCAGGAAGAAGCCGACCTCTTGCGTGCGCAGTGCAGCAATACGGGCGCTATCGTCACGTTCAGCGGATTGGTGCGCGATTGGCACGAGGGTGAACAGGTCAAGGGCTTGTATCTCGAACACTATCCGGGCATGACTGAAAAAAGCCTGCGTGCCATTGCCGAAACTGCCGCTGTGCGTTGGCCCTTGCAAGGCATTACCATCATCCATCGCATTGGTGAGCTGCTCGCGAGCGAACAAATCGTGTTCGTGGCCGTCAGCAGTGCGCATCGGCACGCAGCCTTTTCTGCCTGCGAATTCATCATGGATTACCTGAAGACCAAGGCGCCATTCTGGAAAAAATGCCTGCAGCCCGACAAGGAATACTGGGTGGAGGCAAAGGCGAGCGATGATAGTGCTGCAGAGCGTTGGCAGCGTTGAGCGTTAAAGACTGATATTTGGCTATGCCGACCCTTCAGCGCGGTGGACGCTTGCCCACGGGCCTCGCAGGCGTTTTCAGTGAGCGGATAAATTCTTCGCTGTCTATGTCCAGCACCCGGTACTCACCGGGCTGCAAAGTCCCCAACTCCCATGGACCGATACGGATCCGAATCAAACGCAGTGTGGGAAACCCGGTGGCAGCCGTCATTCGCCGCACCTGGCGATTGCGCCCTTCGCGGATGCTCAAGGCCAGCCAGGAATCAGGAATGCTGAGGCGGACGCGGATGGGCGGATTGCGCTCCCAAAGCTGCGGAGCAGCAATTGCTTCGGCGCGGGCGGGGAGGGTCGGGCCGTCATTGAGGTTTACCCCGTTACGCAAGATATTCAAGGCACTCTCGCCCAAGGCACTCTCGATTGCACCTTCTACCTGCACGAGGTAGGTTTTTTCCAGTTTGAAGCCGGGATCGCTGATGGCCTGTTGCAACTTGCCATCGTCAGTCAGCAGCAACAAGCCTTCAGAGTCACGATCAAGGCGGCCAGCCGGATAAACCCCGCCCAGGTCGATATAGTCCTTTAGAGTCTGGCGCTGTTCCCCGTCGGTAAACTGGCTCAGGACATCATAGGGTTTGTTGAACAGAACCAGTCTGGACATGCGGGAAAAGCCAATAGGAAACCTGGCCGGATGGCAGGCAGGCGGGGGAGATTGTGCATGACTGCAACGGATACGGCCAGTAGAGCCGGGCAGTAGCATGTTGTTTGCGAGCCAGGAGCTTCAGGAGCCTGCCAGATTGCCAGCGGTTGGCTCGTCTGCCGATTCATCCCTGATCGGAACGATATTGGCAGCATGCAGACCTTTTGGACCTTCGATAATCTCGAAGGTTACGGGCTGTCCAGCTTTCAGGGTTTTGTATCCGTCCATCGTGATGGCGGAATAGTGTGCGAACAAATCGCCACCGCCTTCATCAGGGAGAATAAAGCCGAAGCCTTTTGCGTTATTGAACCACTTGACCTGTCCGGTACTCATGCGTTGCTACCCTCTTTCCCCTCAAACATTACATCACTGCTTGCAGCTTTTTCAGGAACTTCTGCAATCGCGCTCGCACTGGTAACATCGTTGATCTTGTTGGATTTTATTTTTTTATTGCGAGAGAGTCAGAACATATAAACCCTTTTATTTTTCAAGTCAATTTTTATTTGGGTCAGGGCAGAGTCGGCCTTGAATTGCCGGTAATACACACCACATTCCAACAATCAAGCGACAGAAGTACCGGAGTGTTCGGGCTGCAACGAAGTAATCATGTTATATTTTTAACCGAACCAAACCTTTAATTCTGTCGTATCAAATTCAGCCATGAATATTATTTCCGTAAACGTATTTCCTCCGATCAGGTCAGCGGGTGACGATGAGTCGCACCAGAATGGCAGCAGCCTGCGTGAGGCCTTGATGCCGGAGGAGACCAAGCTGAAACCACCCTCGCTGTACCGGGTGATTCTGCTCAACGACGACTACACTCCGATGGAGTTTGTGGTGGATGTACTGCTGAAGTTTTTTGGCATGAATGTTGAAACAGCCACCAGGGTAATGCTGAAAGTCCATACCGAAGGCAAAGGTGTGTGTGGTGTGTATCCCAAGGACATTGCCGAGACCAAGGCAGCACAGGTAAACGAGCACGCACGCGCCTCTGAGCATCCGCTGTTGTGTGACATTGAAGTTGATGATTGAAGTTGAAGATACAAATAGATGATTGAAATAAACAGACAGCGGCGCCAAACGCCAGGATGTAGTCATGTTCAGTAAAGAATTTGAAACCGCCTTGAACCTTGTTGCGGGCTGGGCCCGCACAAAGCTGCACGAGTTCATCACCGTAGAGCATTTATTGCTTGCACTGATTGACGAGCCGGTGGCGAGTGACATCCTGCGCGCCTGTGATGTTGAGCTCAATCGTTTGCAGCTCGAATTGCAGCAGTACCTGACGGCCCAGATGCCGCTGTTGCAAGAGGAGAACGAAGAGAGTGAAGTCAGGCAGACGCTGGGTTTCCAGCGAGTGATCCAGCGCGCTGTATTCCACGTGCAATCCACCGGCAAACGCGAAGTCACTGGCGCCAATGTGCTGGTTGCCATTTTCGGTGAAAAGGAAAGTCATGCGGTATTCCTGTTGAAGAAACAGGGTGTCAATCGTGGTGATGTGGTGAATTACATCACGCATGGCAGCGTAAGCGGACCACTGCCAAACAACAGTAATGAAGAAAGTGATGCCGAGCTCAATTCCGCAGAAGCACCACGCGAGAAACAGCAGACTGCACTCGAAAGTTTTGCCAGCAACCTCAACGATGAAGCCAGGGCAGGGCGCATCGATCCACTGATAGGCAGAAGCGAAGAAGTGACTCGTGTCATCCAGGTATTGTCACGCCGGCGCAAGAACAATCCCTTGTTCGTCGGTGAATCCGGGGTGGGCAAGACCGCTATCGCCGAAGGTCTGGCGCGCATGATCGTCGATGGCGAAGTGCCCGAAGTGTTGCAGGACGCGGTGATCTATTCACTCGACATGGGCGCCTTGCTCGCGGGCACCAAATACCGCGGTGATTTCGAGAAGCGACTGAAAACCTTGCTGTCTGACCTGGGCAAGAAAGAGCATGCCATCCTGTTCATCGACGAAATCCACACCATCATCGGTGCCGGCGCGGCCTCGGGCGGGGTCATGGATGCATCCAACCTGCTCAAGCCGGTACTTGCTTCCGGTCGCCTGCGCTGCATTGGCTCCACTACGTATCAGGAATACCGCGGCATCTTCGAGAAAGACCGTGCACTGTCACGTCGCTTCCAGAAAATCGATGTGAACGAACCCGATGTGGATACCACCTACCAGATTCTCAAGGGGCTCAAGAGCCGCTATGAAGAACATCACGACCTGCGCTATACCGACAAGGCGCTGAAGGCTGCGGCGGAATTGGCCTCGCGTTATATCAACGATCGCTATATGCCCGACAAGGCCATCGATGTGATGGATGAGGCGGGCGCCTATCAGCGCCTGCAAAGCGCCAGCAAGCGCAAGAAGATTATCCAGGTGTCCGATATCGAGCGCGTGGTTGCGCAGATCGCGCGTATTCCGCCCAAGAATGTATCTGCCTCCGACAAGACAGTACTGAAGGATCTGGAGAAGAACCTGAAGATGGTGGTGTTCGGCCAGGACGAGGCCATCGAAGCGTTGGCTTCTTCCATCAAATTGTCACGTGCGGGTTTGAAGGAGGGCGAGAAACCGATCGGATCTTATCTGTTCGCCGGTCCTACCGGGGTGGGCAAGACCGAAGTCAGCCGCCAGCTCGCGAAAATTCTCGGGGTGGAACTGATCCGCTTCGACATGTCCGAATACATGGAACGCCACACCGTGTCGCGTCTCATTGGTGCGCCTCCCGGTTATGTCGGTTTCGACCAGGGCGGTTTATTGACCGAGTCCATCGCCAAGCATCCACACTGTGTGCTGCTGCTTGACGAGATCGAGAAGGCGCATCCGGATGTATTCAATCTGTTGCTGCAGGTCATGGACCATGCCTCGCTGACGGACAACAACGGCCGCAAGGCGGATTTCCGTAATGTGATCCTGATCATGACCACCAACGCCGGTGCGCAGGAGATGAGTCGCACGTCCATTGGCTTCTCGACCCAGGATCATTCCACCGATGCGATGGAGGTACTGCGTCGCATGTTCACGCCGGAATTCCGCAATCGCATGGACGCCATCATCCAGTTCGCGTCCCTTGATACCTCGGTGATCAGGACGGTAGTCGACAAGTTTTTGGTGGAACTGCAAACCCAGCTCGATGACAAGAAGGTGACCATTCACGTGGAAGACGAAGCGGTAGACTGGTTTGTCGAACATGGCTACGACAAGGCGATGGGTGCACGCCCAATGCTGCGTCTGGTGCAGAACAAGATCAAGAAGCCGCTTGCCGAGCACATCCTGTTCGGTGCGCTTATCCAGGGTGGCGACGTGCATGTTACCGTCGAGAACGATGACATCAAGCTGGATATAAGCGCTGCCTCGCGCTCAGGCCAGGTGCAGGACGACGAGAACCTCAACACCGAAGACCTCGATGCCTGAAGGTGCAAGGCTTAAGGATAGCGAGAGGAGAAAGGTAACGAGACTCGCCACAAAGCTGGGCCAAACCAACGGCCAGCTTTGTTATCTGGCGCGGAAAGTAATGCGACCCTTGCTCAGGTCGTAGGGGGTAAGTTCGACTTTGACCTTGTCGCCGGTCAGGATGCGGATGTAGTTCTTGCGCATTTTGCCAGAGATGTGCGCAGTCACGATGTGACCGTTCTCCAGTTGTACGCGGAACATGGTATTGGGAAGTGTATCAATCACTTCGCCATCCATTTCAATCTGGTCTTCTTTTGCCATTCAGCTGTTGCTCGGTTGTGGTACGGTGTTTCGCAAGGCGCGCATTTTGCCTGAAAACGGGTGTGATGGCAAAGCGGAAGGGTAACTTCGACAGAATGGCAGGATCCATGCGGTCCAGGTCAGCGTCAGGTCATCATCAGGTCATCAATAGCCAGCGCTGGCGAATCAGCAGTTCCAGCGGCCGGAATTCAATCTTGTAGCGCATTTTGCGCGAATCCCTGATCCAGTAACCCAGGTAGAGATGTTGCAGGCCCAGTTGCCTGGCCAAGTCCAACTGCCACAAGATGCCAAAAGTCCCCAGCGAGCGTCGTTCTTCCTGCGGGTCATAGAAGGTGTAGACCGCCGAGAGTCCGTTTTCCAGAAAATCGACGACCATCAGCCCCAAAAGTACCCCCTGTTTGCGCATCGCATAGTACTGTGTGCCTTCACAATTCTTCAGCAGGAAGGAGTTGTATTGCTCACGTGAGGGCGGATACATGTCGCCATCGGCATGACGCTCCGTTATGTAGAGCTTGTAGAGGAGGTAATACTCATCCTCGGCTATGCTCAGCACGCGGCTTATATCCAGGTCGGCATTGCGTTTGCTGATGCGCTGGAAGCGGCGATTGGGCGTGAAATTCTGCACCAGCACGCGGCACGACACACATTGCTGGCACTTTTCGCAATTCGGGCGATAGATATGGGCGCCACTGCGTCGAAAACCGATCTCGCTCAGTTTGGAGTTGTAGGCTTTGTCGACATGAAATTCCGGATCAATGAACAGCGTCTGCGCGCGCTCGTCCGGCAGGTAACTGCAGGAGTGGGGCTGGGTGGTATAGAGCCTGATGTCTTTCAGCGAAGTCATGCTTTTACCGCGACTGCTCCGTGTTGTCCGGGCCGTTGATACTTGTTACTGACTATTACCGGTTACTGACTATTGTAGGGCCAAGAATTGACTCTGCCTATGTCTCCAGGGGCTGGCAGATAACGCTGGAACGCGGATCGGGAAATGTTTCTTGCGCCCAGGCTTTCCAGATGGGGGTTCGCCACCTGGCAGTCGATCAGGTGGTAGCCGGCCGGGGCCAGCGTGTGTACCAGGTCAATCAGGGCCAGTTTCGACACATTCGGGCGATGGCTGAACATTGATTCGCCAAAAAACATCCTCCCCATGGCAATCCCGTACAAGCCGCCCACGAGGGTGGCGCCTTCCCAAACCTCGATGCTGTGCGCATATCCGCGTTGATGCAGGATCTGGTAGGCCTCTTGCATCGCAGGACTGATCCAGGTGCCGCTGCTGCCCTTGCGCGCACCAGCACAGGCCATGATCACACCGGCAAAGTCGGTATCGCTTTTAAGCTGATAGGGGTGCTGGCGCAGGAACTTGTTCATGCTGTGGCTGATATGGAGCTCATCCGGAAACAGCACCATGCGCGGATCGGGCGACCACCACAGCGGTGGCTGGTCCTCATCGAACCAGGGAAAGATGCCCAGCTGATAGGCAGTCAACAAGCGTTCTGGACTGAGATCACCCCCAACGGCGAGCAGGCCATTGGGGTGGTCGAGGGCAGTGGCAGGATCTGGAAAGACCAGATCCTGAGGGTCCAGCCACTGTAGTTGCCCGGGCATTACTTGCTCAGGCGATCCAGGTACTTCTCGGCATCAAGGGCAGCCATGCAACCAAAGCCGGCCGATGTAATGGCTTGGCGATAGACGTGATCGGCGATGTCGCCAGCCGCGAACACGCCCGGGATGCTGGTCTGGGTGGCATTGCCACTGACACCCGAATGAATCTTGATGTAGCCGTTTGCCATGTCGAGCTGGCCGGCAAAGATATCGGAGTTGGGCTTGTGACCGACCGCGATGAACACGGCATTCAGCTCGATGTCCTGCAGTGCGCCACTCTTCACGTCGCGGACGCGCATGCCCTGGACCTCGTTGCCGTCGCCCAGTACTTCGTCCAGCGTGTGGTTCCAGAGGATCTTCACGTTGCCGGTCCGGGCTTTTTCGAACAGTTTGTCCTGCAGGATCTTTTCGGATTTGAGGCTGTCGCGACGGTGCACCAGGGTGACCTCGCTGGCAATGTGGGACAGATAGAGAGCTTCTTCCACCGCAGTGTTGCCACCGCCGATGACCGCCACTTTCTGGCCTTTGTAGAAAAAACCGTCACAGGTCGCACAGGCGCTGACGCCGCTGCCCATGTATTTTTCCTCGGAGGCAAGACCCAGATACTGCGCGGAAGCACCGGTCGCGATGATCAATGCATCGCAGGTATAGGTGCCCATGCTGCCGATCAGACGGAACGGGCGTACGCTCAGGTTGGTTGAGTCTATGTGATCAAAAATTATTTTAGTTTCAAAGCGTTCTGCATGATTCTTCATGCGCTCCATGAGGTCTGGGCCGGTCAGTCCATGCGCATCTCCCGGCCAGTTGTCCACTTCGGTAGTCGTCGTGAGCTGGCCACCTTGCTGCATGCCGGTGATGATTACCGGCTTTAGATTGGCGCGGGCGGCGTACACGGCTGCGGTGTAACCAGCAGGGCCAGAGCCGAGGATGATGAGGCGGTGGTGCTGTACTTCACTCATGTGAATTTTCCTGACAGAACTGTTGGGGTTGCGTTGCCGCCTATTATGCGGTGACCCGTGTACGGAGAGAAGCCCATCAAGCCTTTAGTTGAACCTCGGATTACCCAAGTGGAAGGCGTGCGTCAGGGCCGGCCACGGTATCCCTTATATGGATAATTCATTATCATATGGCCGCTATATATGGCGTTATGACGACTGGATCCAGATTTTGGCAGCAACCCGCGAAAAACACAGAAATCCCGCACCGGAAGCGCCCGGTCAACGCTTGCGCAAACTGGTCATGGTCGAAGGCCTGATGCTGGTGATGCTGGCGGTTGCGTTCTTCCTGCTGCTGGCGCTTTCCTCATATTCCCCGCTTGATCCAGGGTGGTCTGGTACGGGCAACAATCTTGGTGTCAACAACAGTGTTGGCAGCAGTGGTGCCTGGTTCGCCGACGTCCTTTACCTGGTGTTTGGCAACCTGGCCTGGATGTTCCCGCTGATCCTGGTATGGGGCGCTGTGCGCCTGTTCCGCGAGCGCAAGGCGGTCCAGTTGTTTTCGTGGGAGGTGTTTGGTATTCGCAGTGCCGGCTTTTTACTGCTGCTGATCAGTGCTACCGCGTTGGCCAGCATGCATTTTGCCAGCGACTTGCAGGCCACCGCCGGCGGACTGCTGGGGCGCGGCATGGGCCGTTTGACCCTGCCTGCCCTCAATCTGGCCGGCAGTTCGCTGCTGTTCCTGACCCTGCTGTTCCTCGGACTGACCCTCGGTCTGGGCATCTCCTGGCTACGCTTCATTGACGCGCTCGGCCTGCGCTGCCTGCAAGCATGGGAACTGGGCCTGGTGGAATGGACCAAGTGGCGTGAAAAACAACGCGAGGAGCAGGAAGCGCAGCAAATGATCAACCAGCGCAAGCAGGCCTTCGACCATTACATCGCGAAAGACCGCAAGCGCAAACCGATCGAGATCGCGCCGGTGCGCGAAGTGCCCAAGCAGCCCAGCAAGCGCGTGCAGAAAGAGAAGCAGGGACATCTGTTCGACGCTCCGGTCGTGGGCGACTTGCCACCAATCTCCATACTCAACGAGTGGGAAGAGAACAAGAAATTCGGCTTCTCCGCCGAAGCGCTCGAAGCCATGTCGCGGCTGCTGGAAATCAAGCTCAAGGATTTCGGCATCGACATCGAAGTGGTCGCGATCAATCCCGGCCCGGTCATCACCCGTTTTGAAGTGCAGCCGGCTGCCGGCATCAAGGTCAGCCGCATCAGCGGCCTGGTGAAGGATCTGGCGCGTTCGCTGGCAGTGTCCAGCTTGCGTGTAGTGGAAGTGATTCCCGGCAAGACCTGCATCGGGATCGAGATTCCCAACGAGAAGAAAGAAACCATTTTCCTGGGCCAGGTACTGTCCTCGCCCGAATTCGACAATGCACGTTCGCCGGTCAGCATGGCGCTGGGTCATGACATCGGTGGCAACCCGGTCGTCGTGGATCTGGCCAAGATGCCGCATCTGCTGGTCGCCGGTACCACCGGCTCCGGCAAGTCGGTCGGTATCAACGCGATGATCCTCAGCATCCTGTTCAAGTCCACGCCGCAGCAAGTGCGCATGCTGATGATCGACCCCAAGATGCTGGAGCTCTCGGTATACGAAGGTATCCCCCATCTGCTGACGCCGGTGATCACCGACATGAAAGACGCCGCCAACGGCCTGCGCTGGTGCGTGGCGGAAATGGAGCGGCGCTACAAGCTGATGTCGCTGATGGGCGTGCGCAACCTGGCCGGCTTCAACAAGAAAGTCCAGGACGCCAACAGGGCCGGGGAGCCGATTCCCGATCCGCTGTGGAAGCCTGACCTGATGTCCAGCATCCCTGAAGCGGAACAGGTACGCGAAGACCTGCAGGAATTGCCGCTGGTGGTGGTCGTGGTCGATGAGCTCGCCGACATGATGATGGTGGTGGGCAAGAAGGTGGAAGAACTGATTGCCCGTATCGCGCAAAAGGCACGTGCCGCCGGGATCCATCTGATCCTGGCCACCCAACGCCCCTCGGTGGACGTACTCACCGGACTTATCAAGGCCAATATTCCGACCCGCCTGTCCTTCATGGTGCAGTCCAAGGTCGACTCGCGCACCATCCTCGGGGAAGGCGGCGCCGAGCAATTGCTCGGCAATGGCGACATGCTCTTCCTGCCACCCGGTGGCGGGGTTGCCCAGCGCGTGCATGGTGCCTATGTGGCGGATGAAGAGGTGCACCGGGTCGTCGCCAACTGGCGTGCGCGTGGCCAGCCCAACTATATCGACGCCATCACCTCCGACACTGCCGGTGCCGGCATTCCTGGCTTGGGCGTTCCCGGCGAGGATGGAGACGGTAATGCAGAGGAAGATGATGCGCTCTATGACGAGGCCGTGCGCTTCGTCACCGAATCGCGCAAAGCCTCGATCTCGGCGGTACAGCGCAAGCTGCGGATTGGTTACAACCGCGCAGCCCGCATGATCGAAGCGATGGAAATGGCCGGCGTTGTCACCGAAATGAGCAGCAATGGCAACCGTGAAGTTCTGGCACCTCCGCCACCAAGATAAAT
>JBIIWM010000253.1:0-4015 GCA_044338875.1 Pseudohongiellaceae bacterium
CGAACTCGAAACCAGGCTGCTGTCCGCTGACGTGGGCATGAAAGCCACCACTGCCATCCTCGCCGACCTGGCCGGACGCGTGAAACGCAAGCAATTGGCGGATTCCGACGCGCTCTATGACGCCTTACGCGAAATTCTTGCGGCCATGCTAAAACCCTGCGAAGTGCCGTTGCAGATTCCCCGCGGCCTCGGTAAGCCCTTTGTGATCCTGATGGTCGGGGTGAATGGCGTCGGCAAAACCACCACCATCGGCAAGCTCGCCAAACGCTTTCAGGGTGAAGGCTACTCTGTGATGCTGGCGGCCGGCGATACTTTCCGTGCCGCTGCCGTCGAGCAGTTGCAAGTGTGGGGCGAGCGTAATCATGTCCCCGTGGTTGCACAGCATACCGGCGCCGACAGCGCCTCGGTCATCTTTGATGCTTATCAGTCAGCCTGTGCGCGCGGTGTTGATATCCTGATCGCCGACACGGCCGGCCGCCTGCATACCAAGAACAACCTGATGCAGGAGCTGGAAAAGGTGGTGCGAGTACTCAAGAAGCTGGATCCGGACGTGCCCCACGAAACCATGCTGGTGCTGGATGCCACGACTGGCCAGAACGCATTGAGCCAGGCCCGCAGTTTCACTGACTCGGTCAAGGTCAGCGGTCTCGTGCTCAGCAAGCTCGATGGTACCGCCAAGGGCGGCATGGTGTTCGCGATCGCGACGGAGCTGGGCCTGCCGCTGCGCTATATCGGCATCGGTGAAAAGGCCGAGGATTTGCGACCCTTTGTCGCCGAGCCCTTCATCGAGGCGCTCTTTGCTACCCAAGCGTAGTGATGCAAAAGCCACATGATCAAGTTTGATGATGTCAGCAAACGTTATCCGAGTGGCCAGGAAGCCCTGAGCCATGTGGATTTTCACCTGTCCCAAGGTGAATTTGCCTTTCTCACCGGTCATTCCGGTGCCGGCAAGAGCACTCTGCTCAAACTCATCATGCAGATGGAGCTACCCAGTAGCGGCCAGGTGATCGTCAACGGACAGAATCTCAACAAGCTGTCGCGGCAGCAGCTCCCGTTCTATCGCCGCAATATCGGGCTGGTATTCCAGGATCATCAACTGTTGTTCGATCGCAGCGTGTTCGACAACGTTGCGTTGCCGCTGCAAATTGCCGGCTACGATTCCCGTGACCTTGCGCGCCGCGTGCGCGCTGCGCTCGACAAGGTGGGACTTCTGCACAAGGAAGCCCAAACGCCGATTGCGCTTTCGAGCGGTGAACAACAGCGTGTCGGTATTGCCCGTGCAGTCGTCAACAAGCCTGCCCTGTTACTGGCCGATGAACCGACCGGCAATCTCGACCCGGAATTGTCTGCGGAAATCATGGAACTGTTCCGGCAGTTCAACAGTGTCGGGGTAAGCGTCCTTATTGCCAGCCACGACCTGCGGTTGGTGCGCCGCATGCAGCGCCGCGTGCTGGTGATGGAACAGGGCCGCGTGCTCGATGACGTGCCAGCAGGAGCGCCGTGATGACGCGTTCAACCAAGCCTGCAAGGAAAACCACGCCTGCCCGGCAAGAAGCGACTGCTCGCAAAAGCAGCTCGGCTTTCAAAGCCGCCTTTGAGCAGCATCAGTCCATAGCGGTGGACAGTTTGCTGCGCCTGTTGTCAGAGCCGCTGGGCAGTTTGTTGACCTGGGTTGTCATCGGCATCGCCATTGCGCTGCCGCTGTGTTTGCTGCTGCTGTTGCAGAACCTGCAAAATGTGGGCAATGGCATGGATGAAAACAGCACAATCTCACTTTACCTCGACAAGCAACTGCCAGAATCCGGCCAGCAGGCGCTGGTGACAACCTTGTCCGCACGCGCAGACGTTGCCGGGGTTGAGCTGATTACGGCAGGGGCTGCGCTGGCCGAATTCGAATCCCGCTCCGGTTTTGTGGATGTGCTGCAGGGACTCGACGAAAACCCGCTGCCGCCGGTGCTATTGGTGACGCCACAACAGGCCAGCACCGCCGAAGTCGCGGCCTTGCTTGACCAACTAAAGACGCAGCCTGGTGTGGCGCTGGCCCAAATCGATTTGCAGTGGTTGCAGCGTCTCAATGCGATCGTTGATTTCGCCCTCAGGCTGGCAGTCTTGCTTGCCTTGTTGCTGGGACTGGGGGTCGTGCTGGTCATTGGCAATACGGTGCGCATGGCGATTGAAAACCGGCGCGCGGAAATCGTCGTGGTCAAGCTGGTGGGCGGAACGGACGCTTACGTCGCGCGTCCTTTCCTTTACACCGGTTTCTGGTACGGAATCGGCGGCGGACTGGTCGCGCTGCTGGTGATCTATGTCAGCTTGTTTGCCGTGCAGGGGCCGGTGAACCGGTTACTGGGCGCCTATGGCAGTGACTTCGCCATTATGGGGCTGGGGATCAGCAACAGCTTCCTGGTAGTGCTGATCGCTGCAGCACTGGGCTGGCTGGGTGCATGGGTGTCAGTGTTGCGTCACCTGCGCGCTATCGAACCGAAGTAAGACCGACCACAATTATTTTGCGGGTAATTACCCAGCAAGCCGCGCTGTCCTGCGGTTTCACTTGTTGGTATTCTTGCTCCCGACTTTCCAGGCTGGTTTTTCCCAACAAGAACACAAAACAACGCGAGGGTTCGACAATGACAATAGAAAATCTGATCATGATGCTGGCACGATGGGGACACCTGCTGTTCGGCATTGGCTGGATCGGCATGCTCTATTACTTCAATTTTGTGCAGGGCGGCTATTTCAAGGCGGCTACCCCAGAGGCACTCAAGGATGCCAAAGCGAAACTGGCACCGAGCGCACTGTGGTGGTTCCGTTGGGGCGCGATGTTTACTTTCCTGACGGGTGTGGTCCTGTTGGGAGAAGTGGTCCATGCGGGTCGCGTCAATGGCTACATCGTGGTGGGTGCCTTGCTGGCAACCCTCATGTTCCTGAACGTCTGGCTGGTGATCTGGCCTAACCAGAAAATTGCGCTGGGTATTGTGCAGGGTGGTGATGCTGCCGCAGCTGGCGCCAAAGCGGCACTGGCCTCACGTACCAACGTGCTGTTCTCCGGTCCAATGGCCTTCGGCATGCTGGCGGGTCCGCATTTTGTTGGCGGTGCTGGCTATGGTTATGCAGAAGCAACCCTGGGCTGGTGGTTGTCGATTGCCGTTGTCGCTGCGCTGGAAGCCAATGCGCTGTTTGGCAAACAGGGCGTACTGACCACCGTGCGCGGCGTGATCTCCAGCAGCATGGTGCTGACTGCGGTGATCGTGCTTTTGCTCGAACTGCTCTAGGCGCAAAGCCTGGCAGGGGACTGCAGTAGCAAGCCCTGGGAAACACACGAAAGCGAGCCCTGCGGCTCGCTTTTGTATTTTAAAAGGGGTATTTTTCCTGCATCATTAGCCGGAATTGCTGTTTCATGGAGGATGGCCCTCATGCCTTCTCGCTCGCCGCTCTTTTTGATCACCTTGATCGCCTTGTTGTGCAGCGTGAGCTTGTCGCTGGCAGCACAGGAGGCATTGCCAGCGGCTGCCGTTATACAACCTGAACAATGGGATGCCGGCGTCGCCTTGCCTCAAGTCGAAGATCTCAATCCGGATCCGGATATTCTTGAGATTGAACTCTCCGCCGCAATTCATGAAATGGAAATCATCCCGGGCAAGAAGACGCCGGTGTGGTCTTACAACGGTGGACTGCCGGGCCCTTTGCTCAAGGCGAAGCTGGGCGATCGCATCATCGTGCATTTCACGAATCTGCTGCCGGAACCCACGACGATTCACTGGCATGGCTTGCGCCTGCCCAACAACATGGATGGCGTGGCCGGCTTTACCCAGGATCCGATTGCCGCCAATGGCGGAGAATTTACCTACGATTTCATTGCGCGTGATGCCGGCACGTTCTGGTATCACCCGCATATCAATTCCGCCGCGCAAGTAGGTTGGGGACTTTATGGCCCCATTCTCATCACGGATCCCGGCGACAGTCCGGAGTATGGCGACGACCTGATCCTGATGTTGTCCGACATGAGCCTGGATGC
>JBIIWM010000254.1:0-3977 GCA_044338875.1 Pseudohongiellaceae bacterium
ACGGGAGTGCAGGAAGCGATCTACAGCATTCTGATGATGGAAAACAACTTCATTGCCGCTTCTGCCAATATCGACAATCTCGACCCGGAAGTGGCCGACATACCAATCGTCAGAGAGCGCATCGACAATCGCAAACTCAACGCAGTCATGTCCAACAGTTTCGGATTTGGCGGCACCAACGCAGCGCTGGTATTTGAACGTTTCGAAGGTTGAAACCCGCGATTGCAGCTGCGCCCGGGATTTGCACTTACAGCATGTACGACATGCATAAAATGCACGACAGACATGACAAGCACCAACATAAGAAGCAGCAACGCATCCCAGGCCGTCTGCTATCCGCTCTGCTTGCCAGTGCTCTATGCACCGGCCTGGCAACCGGCAGTACGGCCCTGTTCGCACAACTGACCTTGCAGACAGCTCCTGCTCGCGGCACTGCCTCCCTCGTCTCAGGCAATTTGCAAACCAAAGTATTGCCCGTGGAAACTGCATTTGAGTTACAGGTATTCCTGGCGGACGCCAACACCATCGTTGTGCAGTGGCAAATCGCCAAAGGGCATTACCTTTATCAAAAAAGTATCAATATAGTCCGGGCTGACGGCGTCATCCTTGAGACACTGGCTCTGCCCACCGGCACTACCATCACCGATGAATACTTTGGAGAGGTCGAGGTGTATTTCGACAAGCTGAGCTTCAGCGTGCCGACCGCCGCACTCATGCAAGAAACCAGTGACGCAGCTGAACCCCGGCTTCCACAGCTGGATTTCACCCTGTCTTACCAGGGCTGTGCAGAAGACTTGTATTGCTACCCGCCCCGGCAAACAACCATTAGCCTCGCACTGCCCTGAGATTCATTCTTTTTCGATGGTGTAGCTGATATCCACACTTTGGCTGTCCCCGGTACGCACCTCCAGCTTGATACTTTCACTGAGCGTGTAATCAATACTGAATACAGCTCGCCTGTCAAACATGCCAATCTCGTAACGCATCAGCAGATCCGGTGTCAGGTATTTTCCCAAACCCAATGAACTGTCCAGATAGGAGCTGCCTTCGTTATTGATGGAAACGGCATCCAGTCCCAGTTGTTTGCCGATCATCGAACTCAGTCCTTCCCCGCGCTCAATACCAAAACTGGCTATCGCAGAAACCAGGGCATTGCCGTCCTGGTCATTCATGTTGTTGAAGGTTTTACCGGTGATCAACATGGCCAGGACTTCATTATCCGGCAACACCGGTGTTGAGTAGAGCGTCCCCTTGATGCTGGCAAGACTGCCACTCAGCATCATGCCGACTTCTGCCCGTGTCGTTTCCCTGAACGCTCTCACATCCAGCACAGGATTGAGAGGGTTGCCGAAAAACAGCAGGCGCCCATCGCGCAATTCGAGTTGTTGTTTGTAAATACGATAGGTGCCCGATGGAATCCCCAATTCGCCATACGCCAGCAACGGGCGTTCAGGATTCTGTTCCAGCGTGAGCTCACCATTAAGCCGGGCGTCCATGCCATAGCCTTTCAGGTTCACTGCATCGCCCAGCTCAAGCTGCAACCTGGCGCTCAACGGCAGGACCTGCCTGGCAACGCCCAGTGACGCCTCTGGATCCCCCGCAGCAATCACCACATCCCTGGATGTATTCACGGACCCAGTGCCTGCAACTGCGAGCCACGCATCCAGATCAATCGCCGCTTCTGGCACACGCAAGCGACCACTTATATCCAGCGCATTCTGGTTATAGCTGATATCCAGATCAGGGCTTACTTTTACCGTTGCGGCTTCAGTGGCCAGAAGCAAGAAGTCCGCTCCCTCGATATGCGCTGTGAACGATCTGTCATCACCCAGCGGGCGCTGGATATTGGCTTGCATAAGCAATGATCCGCTATTCGTGGTTAGTGCTGATACGTTCACCACAGCCTGTTCGCGCGAACTTGCCAGCGCCAACTCTATTCCACTTATCTGCAACCCGTACTCAGGCAAGGCAAAAGCGCCTTTGCCTATTTGTATTTGCGCAGTGAGCTCTGGCTCTGTTCTCGTTCCTGCCAGGGTACCAGAACCATAGAGCTCGCCACTTACCTCACGCAGCACTGGCACCAGGGTTTCAAACCAGGAAAGATCAGGAAAATTCAAAGCGAACGCTCCCTGCAATCTTTCGTCTTGATCCATGCCCAGCTCTGCAGAAAAAGTGCCCTCTGGTTGAACTGCGCCAGCTCCGGAATCAGTACCCGCTTGAGCAATACCAAACCCGAGCTTGCCACTCCAGAGTCGCCCGTCGTTTTCCAGACTGAATATTGGCTCGATAAAACGGAAGCGTTGTGTTGCTTCACCGGATTCCGCTTCGCCTCCTTCTACCTCTATATGTTCTGCCTCTACAACTTCTGCATCTTCATTGCGTGCGAGCTCCAGCTCCAGCTCCCATGGCTGCACCGTAGCCTGGATTTGCCGCCACTCTCCTTCACGCAAGCCCAGCAGTCTCACGTCGAGATCTGCAGTTCCGTTTACCTGCAAACCTTGTGGCAGAATGAATCCAAAATCGGCTTGCAACTGTTGCAAGCCCTCAGGCTTATCCGGTTGTTGTGCAAGCGGATTCAACCAGCGCAGTGGCAATCCCGTTAATTCAACTCTTGCATCCAATGCGGCCATCTTGGTGGCCTCAGCACACAACTCCATGCTGCCCTGTTCCCAGCAGTGGCGGTTGAACTGGAATACACCGGACTCCGCCTGCAAGCTTCCCGCTTGCATCAGGGTCCAATCACCGAAGGAAGAAAGAAAATCTGCTGTTTGCAAGGCTCCGCGCCAACCTGCGTCTGTACGCTGTCCTGTCATTGCCAGTTCCAAGGTACTGTCCAGGCCTTGCAGCTGCGCAGTCAGTCGGTGCTCTTGCAGTGTTCCATCCAATTGCATCACGCCACTTTGCAGCCATTGTTTTTGTACGCCACTGCGACTGATATCAACACCATTCAACTGGAGCTCGAGTGAATTGCGTTCGCCCGTGACTGTAGCCGTGAGTGCAAGTTTTTCCAGCATGAACTCTGCGTCTCCATAGGCAAGAGCAAGCGACTCACCTTGCAGCTGCCCGGAAAGCAGCGGCGCAGAACGTGTTCCACTCACAGCTCCTGCACCATCCAGACTTCCTGACAGGCCATTCCAGAGTCCAGCCATTTCCGGGGCAGCCAGCGTCCACTCCAGGGCCAATGCCGGAGTAACCGTACCTTGCAATTGAAACAGGTTGCCACCATTGGTGAGCTGCAAATTCATGGACTCCAGTGCAGCATCCCTGATAGCCAGCGTACCTGCCAGCGCAAGCGGATTGCCATTCAGCAACCCTTGCAAGAAACCGAGCCTGACCACGGCATTAATGCCCGCATCCGTGGCGGTCAGTGCCACGTTCCCACTGCCTGCAAGACCTGTCAGCCGGACTTGCGTTGGATACCGTTCCAGTGACAGTTCTTCCAAGGCCCAATCCAGGTCCAGACTACGTAAAGCGGTGGTATAGGTTCCGCTGATATCAGCATTGAGTTCTGCACTTGAGACATTGAGCGCAAGCAGCTCGACCAATTCAGGCGTGTAGACAGCAGAGAGAGTTAATTGCGCTGGCGCAAACTCATAAGCCTGCAAATTCAGCGTTGCATCGATTATCAAGTTCCTGATGTCGCCACTCGTAGTGATCGCAGCAGTAGCAATCGTAAGCTGTGGTTGCCCAAAGTGCGCCAGATTCAATTCTGCCAGTTCATGCTGCAAGTCCAGTGTGGGGCGAGTGTTTTCAAACAGGCCCGTACTTATCACGCCACTGCTGCTCATCTCGAAGGGAGTCAGCAAACCATGCTGCACCTGAATATTCGCCAGATCGCCAGCCAGCACCAGCGCGCCGGCATATTCTTCCGCGGTCGCATAACTCCAGTTCAGCCGGCCGCTCAGCATCAAGTCGGACTGCAAGCGCAGATCTCCGTCAACATGAGCATCAGCCATGTCGAGCACCAGCGAATCCAG
>JBIIWM010000053.1:0-13387 GCA_044338875.1 Pseudohongiellaceae bacterium
TCTGCATCACCTGTTCCTGATACAGGATTACCCCATAGGTGTTTTTCAGCACAGGTTCAAGATCAGCGTGCGGATAACTTGTGGACTTGCGACCGTGTTTTCGATCAATAAAATCATCCACCATGCCCGAGCCCAGCGGACCGGGGCGAAACAGCGCGACCAACGCAATAATGTCTTCAAAGTTGCTGGGGCGCAGGCGTTTGATCAGATCCTTCATGCCGCGCGATTCGAGCTGGAATACGGCGGTAGTTTCGCCACGCTCCAGCATTTCATATACCTTCGCGTCATCCAGCGGAATCCGGGTGATGTCGATCGGTTCGCTGACAGCGGTCGCGTTGATCATCCGTACAGTCCAGTCAATGATCGTGAGCGTGCGCAGGCCGAGGAAGTCGAATTTCACAAGGCCGGCACTTTCCACGTCGTTCTTGTCAAACTGGGTAACGAGGTTGGCGCCGCTTTCATCGCAGTACAGCGGCGTGAAATCTGTCAGGCGGGTCGGTGCAATCACCACACCCCCGGCGTGCTTGCCGACATTGCGCACGAGGCCTTCCAGCTTCTCCGCCATGTCCATGATTTCCTGGGCTTCCTCATCGGCGGCCAGGAATTCGACCAGCAGTGGCTCGTCTTTTTTGGCTTTTTCCAGCGTGATGCCCACTTCAAACGGCACCAGCTTCGACAGCTTGTCGGCCAGCGCATACGACTTGCCCTGCACCCTGCCGACATCACGGATAACAGCCTTCGCCGCCATGGTGCCGAAGGTGATGATCTGGGACACCGCTTCGTGGCCATAGAGATCCGCGACGTGCTCAATGACACGGTCGCGACCATCCATGCAAAAATCCACGTCGAAGTCAGGCATCGACACACGTTCCGGGTTCAGGAAGCGTTCGAACAGCAAGTCATATTGCAGGGGATCCAGATCGGTAATCTTCAAGACATAGGCGACCAGCGAGCCGGCACCGGATCCCCGGCCTGGTCCCACCGGGATGTCGTTGTCCTTGGCCCATTGAATGAATTCCATCACGATGAGGAAATATCCCGGGAACCCCATCTGGTTGATGATGCCAAGTTCGAAATTCAGGCGATCAAGATAGCGTTGTTGTATCCCGGGATAGTCCGGGGCGCTGGCATCAAAGGCTTTTTCCAGGCGCTGCTGCAGGCCACGTTCGCTTTCAGCGCGCATGAACTGTTCGATGGTCATGCCCGCAGGCACGGGATAATTCGGCAGGAAGGGTTTGCCCAACTGCAACTCAAGGTTGCAGCGCATTGCAATTTGCACGCTGTTTTCCAATGCTTCCGGAAGATCGTTGAACAACTCCTGCATCTCCTCAATGCTGCGCAGGTATTGCTGGTCTGAGTAGTTACGCGTGCGCCTCGGATCGTCGAGGGTACGGCGCTCGTTGATGCACACTCGTGCTTCGTGTGCCTCGAATTCGTCCGTCTGCAGGAAACGGACATCATTGGTGGCAACTACAGGCAGTCCCATGGACAAGCCCAGATCGACGGCAAGACGTACATGTTCAGTGTCACCTGGACGACCGGTACGGTGTAATTCAAGGTAATAGTTATCCGGGAACAGGCGCTGATAGAACGTCACAAGGCTGGCTACCAGCTCCTTGTCACCGCCCAGTAGCGCTTTGCCCACATCACCTTTGGATGCGCCGGACAAGGCAATCAGCCCCTCGGTGTTGCCTTCCAGCCAGCTGCGCTTGATGGTGACCGCACCACGATACTGGCCTTCCTGGTAGGCACGGGATATCAGGCGGATCAGATTGCGGTAACCTTTCAGGTCCTTGACCAGCAAGGGCAAGATCGAAAGCTGGTCGGGCTTGTCATCCTCGGCTATGCAAAGATCACTGCCGCAAATCGGCTTGATGCCTTTGCCTTGCGCGGCAGTATAGAACTTGATGAGCGCGTAGAGATTGACGTGATCGGTGATGGCCACCGCTGGCATGTGCAATTTTGCGACTTTGGCGACCAGCGGTTTTATGCGGATCAGGCTATCGATAACCGAAAATTCGGAATGCAGGCGGAGATGCACAAATCCGGGAGAACTGGTCATGGAGAATGCGGTGCGAGTCGAGCCAAATGAACTGGAAGTTTACCGGCATTAATGCAGCGAAGCCATGCACGATTCTGCCCTATTCAGTTTGTTTTGACTGTTACTTGCTGACCTGGAGTAAATCAGCCACGGGGCGAAAGCTGCGGCGATGAATCGGACTCGGGCCAAGCCGCAGCAAGGCTGCAAGATGTTCTCCCGTTGGGTAGCCCTTGTGCTTGGCAAGCCCATAGCCGGGAAACTGGCCATCCAAGGTCAGCATCTCACGGTCACGTGTGACCTTTGCCAGGATTGAGGCGGCTGCAATGGAGGGTACTTTACTATCCCCTTTCACAACAGCTTCGGACGGATACGGCCATTTGGGACAGCGGTTACCGTCCACATAAACAAATTCTGGCTGGATAGGCAAAGCCAGCACCGCGCGGTGCATCGCCAACAGGCTGGCTTGCAGGATATTCAGTTCGTCAATTTCAGCAACCGAAGCTCTGGCAATCGCGTAGCTAAGTGCACGCTCGATAATAAGGTCATACAGCCGTTCGCGCTGGGCCTCACTGAGCTGCTTGGAATCAGCGAGTCCGGCAATCGGCCGAGCCGGGTCAAGGATGACCGCCGCTGTCACTACATCCCATGCCAAGGGACCGCGTCCCACTTCATCAACCCCGGCAGACATAACAAGATATTCAACATTAAGTTCTAAGCATATATTATTGTTTTTCATAATATATCTTTTATTGCTTTTGCCGCTTTACGGCTGGCATCCTGGCGCAACTGGAGGTGTATATCACGATAGGTCTGTAACAGGGCTTGATGGTGGGCGGGGTCGTGCAAGAGGTCACGGGCGCGGCTCACGAGAGTCGGCACCGAGACCTCATCCTGCACCAACTCCTCCACCAGACGACGGCCGGAGAGCAGGTTGGGCAGGGAAAACCAGGGCACTTTCAGCATGCGGGAAATGATCTGGTAGGACAGGAACGCCAATTTGTAACACACCAGCATGGGGCGTTTGAGCAGCATCGCTTCCAGTGCCGCGGTACCCGAGGCCAGGATCACCGCATCGGCGGCTGTCATCGCGATACGAGATTGGCCATCCAGCAGGAGCAAGCGGCCAGCCTTCACACCGGGCACCGCCAACAATTGCTGCTTCCGGTCTGCGTTGGCACAGGGCATCAGTACAGTAAGATCCGGATCTTCCTGCAGGAGTTGGCGGGCTGTCGCGACGAACACCGGTCCCATCCGGGCAAGCTCACCTTGCCTGCTCCCGGGTAGCAGAGCGAGAACCTTGCCCTGCTCGGGCAGCCCGAGCTCAGCACGGGCGGCAGCGCGATCTGGCTCCAGCGGTATCAGGTCGGCCAGGGGATGCCCGACAAAACACACCGGCACCTGATGACGCTGATAAAAATCAGACTCGAAGGGGAACAGTGTCAGCACAAGATCAGCCGCTTTGGCAATTTTTCGAATCCTGCCCTGACGCCAGGCCCAGACAGAAGGACTTACATAGTGCACAGTGCGGATACCGTGTGCCCGCAAACGCGCTTCAACACCAAGATTGAAATCCGGCGAGTCGATTCCAATGAAGACATCGGGAGGATCAGCAATGAAGCCAGCGAGAAGGTTTCTGCGGATGCGCAACAATTCGGGCAGGCGTTTGAGAGGCTCAACCAACCCCATAACCGACAAGCGCTCCATGGGGACTTGGGAGTCCAGTCCCTGTGCCATCATCAAGGGACCGCCAACACCGCGAAAGCTGATGTCAGGGTAGAGTTCGCGCAACGCCTGCATGAGTCCGGCTCCCAGAATGTCACCGGAACTTTCCCCGGCCAGGATGCCAACGTGCAGGGTTGATGTCATGGTCAGCGCAGAATGCCTTTTTTGGAGGCTTTGATCGAATCGATCATGACCTGTACTGCAGGCGTTGATTGAGCCAGTGCTGCCATTTCTGCCAGGGCCTGTTCAAGCGTGTTGCTATTGCGATAAAGGATCTTGTAGCACTTGCGCAGCACTTGAATGGCTTCCTTACTGAAGCCCCTGCGTTCCAGACCGGTAATGTTGATGCCTTTGGGCTGTGGTGGGACCCCATTTACCATGACAAACGCCGGCACATCCATGTTCACATGGGTTTGTCCACCCACGAAACTATGGGCGCCAATATGGAGGAATTGGTAGACCCCGGCATAACCACCGAGAATGGCCCAGTCGTCCACCACGACATGCCCACTGACTGCCGCGTTGTTGGAGAAAATCGTGTGATTGCCGATGATGCAATCGTGTGCAACGTGGGTATAGGGCATGAACAAATTGTCGGACCCGATCCGCGTAACACCTCCCCCTGCTTCAGTACCACGATGAATGGTGGCACCCTCCCGAATCACATTGTTGTCTCCCATTTCGAGCCAGGAAACTTCACCATGGAACTTCTTGTCGGAAGGATCTTCGCCGACTGAGGCAAACTGGAAAATCCGGTTATTGCGCCCCAAACGGGTTGGGCCGCGGATCACCACATGAGAACTGATTTCACAATCATCCCCGATTTCCACGTCGGGTCCGATGATGGTCCATGGACCTATCCTGACATTGGCTCCAATTCGGGCCGATGGATCAATAATCGGTTTGTTGCTCACTGTAACATCCGGTCTAGGGCTGTATTAATCGCGGTTTCTGCAGGAAAAACCCGGCTTATGATTCTTTGCGTTCAGCACACAGGATGGTTGCTTCACAGCACAGCTCACCATCTACGGAAGCCTTGCACTGGAATTTGTAGATGCCGCGCCTGACCATGATGATCTCGGCTTCCAGCATCAGCTGATCGCCAGGAACTACCGGACGCTTCAGGCGCACATTGTCGGCACCAACGAAATAGTAGATATAGCCGTCTTTGGGCAGTTTTTCCTGACTCTTGAATCCCAGGACACCAGCGGCCTGTGCAAGGGCTTCAATGATCATCACACCAGGCATGATGGGTTTGTTGGGGAAATGACCTTCGAAGAATTCTTCATTGGTGGTTACATTCTTGTAAGCCTTGATTCGTTTACCCATTTCAATTTCAAGCACCCGGTCGACCATCAGGAAGGGATAGCGCTGGGGGAGATAGGCTTTGATATCACCAATATGCATCATTTGACTGGCCTTTGATCCTGATTGTTGAGTTCGTCGGATTGCTTGTAGTTGGAAGTTGTCAATGGCTGTTCCGGCAATACCAGCCAGAACGCCAGAAGCCGGGGCGCACTCATTTCTCGAGTCGGAGCAGCTTCTTCCAGATCTCATCAAGCTGCCTGAACCTGACGATGTTCTTTTTCCAGTTACTGGCCTTGTCCAGTCCGGTTCCGGAAGAGTAAATCCCCGGCTCGGTAATGGACTGGTTAACCAGGGACATGGCGGTGACTGTCACCCCATCGCAGATGGATACATGATTTATCACCCCAACGGCGCCGGCAATGATACAGTTTTTTCCAATCACTGAGCTACCGGCGATTGCGCTGCAACCACAAATGATTGAGTTGCTGCCGATGCGAACGTTGTGTGCAATCTGGACCTGATTGTCGATCTTTACACCTTCTTCGATGACAGTATCGTCAAGCGCGCCACGGTCAATCGTAGTAGCAGCTCCAATTTCGACATCATCCCCTACCCGGACACCACCAAGTTGCTCGATTTTTTCATGACGCTTGCCATCAGAAGCAAAACCAAATCCATCACTGCCAAGCACTGCTGCAGAATGAATGCGCACACGACTCCCGAGCGTAACCCCGTGGTACAAGGTGGTATTGGCTGAAAGCCAGGAATCCTTGCCAATAAAGCAATCATCACCAATTACTGAATTTGGACCGATGATCACCTGTTCTTCAACAACAGTATTGGCACCAATACACACATGAGCTCCCAGCGAGGCACTGGCCGCCACGATAGCGGTTGGATGCACAATTGCTGTTGCATGAATACCGGTTGCCTGACTATTGGGCCGACCAAACAGACGTGAAACCCTGGCGTAGGCAGCATAGGGATTGGCTGCCAACAAGGTTGCGGTGGGACAGGCGGAAGCAGAATCAGGATGAATGATGACCGCGCTGGCCTTGGTAGCAAGGAGGTCCGGGAAATAGCGATTGTTATGAAAAAAACTAAGCTGGCCGGGACCCGCTTTGGCGAGAGTGGCAATGCCGGTGATTACCGTACCAGCCTCACCCTGCAAGGGCAGCCCAAGTAGGGCAGCCAACTCACCAAGGGTATACGCTGTTACGGCAGTCACACGCGTCAGGCCGGATTATTGCTGGGCGTTCAGTTTTTCAGTCACTTGTGCAGTGATGTCAAAACTACTGTTGAAATGCAAGGCGGCTTCTGAACGCAAGACAATATCGTATTTGCCTTCTTCCACTACTGCAGTGATGGCTTGAATCAGGTTTGGTGTGTAGGCCTGCTGGAAAGCCTGACGACGCTCCTGCACCAGTTTCTGCAGTTTCTGCACAAGGAACTGGTACTGAACGCCAATTTCCTCGATTTGTTCGGCCGTCTTTTTCTGGTCTTCTTCACTCATGACAGCTGCGTCTTTTTGCAGCTTTTCCTGCAGGGCAGTTGCTTCTTCGGCAAGTGAACGGACTTTCTGCTCATCGGCAGAGGTTTCGTCACGTACTTTCTGATCTTCCTGTTTGGCAATTTCGGTATTGAACAGGGCTGAACTCATGTCGAGAATGGCAATTTTCAACGGCTCTTGAGCCATCGCAGAACTGGCAACACCGGCAAGCAACAATACCTGACAAACACGGCTTACGGCTTTGTTGATGCGGGCAGACATTTTTACAGGGGTATTCACAAAAACTCTCCAAAATGACAAATAAGTTGAATCAGGTATCACCCGTGCCTGATGTTTTTCAGGCCGGGTAACAGGATATCTAGAATGCGTTGCCTATATTGAACTGGAAGACTTCAGTTTCGTCTATGATACTGGTGTTAAAGGCTTTGGCAAGGCTGAAGGACATCACACCAAAGGCTCCTGACATCCAGCTGACATGGAGACCTGCCGAATATCTCAGCTCGCCCACATCGAATCCCGAGCAATTGTTGTTCGCTTGCTGTATCGATGTGCAATAGCTGGAAAACACATTGCCGGCGTCCAGGAAAAGCGAAGAACGTACCCTGCTTCTGTCCTTGACCAACGGCAGCGGGAACAGCAGTTCTACCGTACCTGTGGTCTGGATATTGCCGCCAAAAGGTGCAGGCCTGCCACTATACTGATCCTGCCTGGCCAATTCGTCTTTCAAAACCGGCATCCCGTTGGCATCAAGTACTGCCTGTCCATTCTCATCAAACACTTGAGCCAGGTAATAGGCAATCGGTGAATTTATGTCTGGAACCGGGCTGCCGCTGTTATCAAGAACGATATTGCCGTTCTCGTCTTTGACATAGGCGGAAAAATCCGAAACGTAATTCTGTGCGAAAGTGCTGCGTGGACCGAGCGTGTTGGCCTCGAAGCCTCGCACTGCGCGCTGACCACCCGCATAGAAGTTCTGGAAGAACGGCAATTGTTCAGTTTTGCCATAACCAGCTCCATAACCGAGGTCCATGCGGGTATGGACAATCCATTCCCCACTGATGGGCAGGTAATGCTCATAGAAATAGCGCACGCGGTAATAGGAAAGATCACTGCCCGGTACTGTCAATTCGAAAGTAAGACTTTGCGCTGAACCCGCAGTTGGGAACAAACCAAGATTCAAGGTCGATTCGAGCCAGGTAATGCCCAGGGTCAGGTTGTTGAATTTGTTGCCTTCACGATCAAGGAAACCCGTTTCATTGTTGAAAGCAGTGGTTGGCAAATTGGTAATAGGCGCAATCACACCGTCGGATATGGGGAAAATATTTCCAGTGACCGGATCAAAATACGACTGGCTGCGTCCCGGCTGCAAAAAGTATTGGCTAACACCAGGGTAAAGTGCCGGACTGGCCTGGATTTCCTGTACCGGCCCGAAGCCGGCATCAATCTTGGTATTGGAGAAGCCGAAATTAAAAGACAGCGTCTGGTTCTCGTTCAACTGGTAACCATAGGTTGTACCAATGCTGGTCTGGTCCGTGCTGTAGCTGGCGATGCCCAGCTCGGCGTAATCAGAGGTGGCATATGACAGGTTGAAACCACGACTTACGCCATCAATCGTATAGTAAGGATCAAAATAGCTCACATTGTAGTTGGTACTGAATGCACTCGTGTTGACGTTCACACCTATGCTTTTGCCGGTACCAAGGAAATTGGTCTGTTGCAGGTTGGCACTCAGCACGAAACCCTGTACCTGGCCATAACCGATGGAGCCCCCAATGGAACCGGATAACTGTTCTTCCACCGTATACTCAACATCGATAAGGTCTGAGGTTCCTGGCACCGGCGTTGTCTCAAACTCAACTTCGGAGAAATAGCCCAGTCGTTCCATCCTTACCTTGGACTGCTCCAGCGCCATATTCGAAGCGGGTGCCCCTTCCATTTGGCGCATTTCGCGACGCATTACTTCGTCAGCCGTATTGGTATTGCCGCGGAAACTGATGCGATTCACATAGGTACGACTGCCTGGCTCGACGAAGAAGGTGATGTCTACGGTCTTGTCGTCTTCGTTGATGTTGGGTACGCCTTCGATCTCGGCAAAGAAATAACCGCGATTACCGAGCAACTGCTTCATGAATTCGGTGGTGGAAGTAACCATTTGTTGTGAAAACACCTGACCGCTGCTCACCTGCACCAGCAAGCGCAAGATCTCTTCCGAGTCGACCAGATCGCCGGCAAGTTCAACTTCATCGACGGTATAAACATCGCCTTCCGATACGTTGATGGTGATGTAGACCTCTTCCTTGTCAGGAGAGACTGACACCTGGGTTGAGGTAATTTCGAAATTGATATAACCCTGGTCCATGTAATAAGACGTGAGCCGCTCAAGGTCACCATTGATCTTTTCGCGCGCATACCGATCGTCTTTCTTGAACAGCGAGGTCAAATGTGATTCTTTCAACTCGAAGACCTCAATCAGCTCTTCGTCGTCGTAAACCGAATTGCCTTCGATATTGATATGAACAATCTTGGAAGCATCACCCTCGGTAACATTGATGTTGAGCACAACGCGGTTGCGTTCCTGTTCGTCCACATCAAGTTCGACCTTGGCACCGTACATA
The DNA here is from genome assembly GCA_044338875.1 of Pseudohongiellaceae bacterium. Lineage (GTDB taxonomy): Bacteria > Pseudomonadota > Gammaproteobacteria > Pseudomonadales > Pseudohongiellaceae > CAILUG01. The sequence goes on from JBIIWM010000053.1 coordinate 9,197, forward strand.
CCCTGGGCAACATACTGTTCTTCCAGCGCCATTTGCATGCCTTCGAGAATGGAAGGCATGTAAACCGAACCCACCGACAGCCCGGCCTTTTCCATATTTTCCAGCAGCATCTCGGACTTGATGAGCTTGTTGCCTTCGATGTTGATTTCGGAGACGGTTGGCCGTTCCTCCAGCTTGATCACGAGAACGTTCTCTTCCATCTGCACTTCGATGTTCTCGAAATACTCGGAAGCGAAAATATCACGAATTATTTCGGCAACATCAGCCTGGTCGATCTGGTCTCCGACATTGACATTCAGGAGACCAAATACGGTGCTGGCAGCAATACGCTGCAAGCCCTCCACGCGTATGTCGGCAACCGTAAAGGTCTGCGCGAAGACAGGAGGTGCCGCAACCAGGGCAAGAGCGATGGCTGATACAAGTACAGAGCGGGAACGTTTGAACAACTTCGGAATCATCAGAGAGCCGGAATCCTAAAACAGGCGGTTTACATCATTGAACAGCGCCAGCAGCATGATGCAGCCTACCAACATCATGCCGACCTGCATGCCTAGCTCCTGGATACGGCGCGGCACGGGACGGCGAATGAGCGCTTCAATCGCGTAATAAAACAGATGCCCGCCATCAAGAACGGGAATCGGCAACAGGTTAAGCACGCCAAGACTGATGCTCAGCAATGCCAGAAAACTTATATAGTATTCGAGACCGTAAGTTGCAGTCTCGCCAGCGACCTGCGCAATCGTAATCGGTCCGCTGAGGTTCTTGACTGAGATATTGCCCGTCAGCATTTTCCCGATCGAATCGAGCACGAAGATACTGTTGTCCAGCGTTTCGGCAAAGGCCCGCTGCACCGCTGCAAATACCGAATAGGCCTGGGTACGGTTCATCCAGTCCGGCAATTGGGGTACCACCACGCTGGCCCCGATGTAGCCCTGCTCGGCACCCTCTTCAGTCAGTTCGGGTTCACCGTTTTCGGCAAGGCGTACTGCCGGGGTCAAGCCAGTTTGGATAGTGTAACCATCACGCAACACTTCCACTGCAAGCGCGGTTTCCGGATTGTTCCTAACGACATCCAGCCACATGCTCCAGTTACGAATAACTTCATTGTTGCTTGCAACGATGAGGTCGCCGGGTTGCAGGCCGGCAGCTTCAGCTCTGCCACCTGCGACGACTTCTTCAATGACAGGTGGAACTACCTGATGGTAGGGCACCAGACCAAGGGAACCCAGCAGATCGGGGGCTTCAGTTTCACCCAACCAGTCTGTGATGAACACCGATACGGTCCTGGGCAAGGAAGAATTCTGGTTACTGACCTGGAGCTCTATGGTGCCGCTTTCACCCAGTCGATCCAGTAACGCGATACGAACATCTTGCCAGGTTGAGGTTGGCTGGCCATCCACACTTACTATTTCATCACCTGCCAGCAAAGTGGCCTGGTCTGCGGCACTGCCGGGCTCGACATCGCCAACGACTGGAGCAAGCCCGCTAACTCCGGCGAGGAACACGCACCAGTACAATATAATGGCCAGCAGGAAATTGGCCACGGGGCCGGCGGCAACAATAGCCGTGCGCTGTAGCAGGGACTTGTGACCAAATGACTGCTTGCGCAAATCAGGACCGATATCGTCCTCCTGCTCACCCAGCATCTTCACATATCCACCCAGCGGCAACGCGCTGATTACATACTCAGTAGGAACTTCACTGGAGGTTCCCGCCTTGCCGGGTTTGCCTTTCCAGGCCAACAGTGGTTTGCCAAAACCAATGGAGAAACGTTCCACCCTTACCCCACACAGGCGGGCAACGATGAAGTGTCCATATTCATGTATGGTCACCAAAATACCCAGCGTCACCAGCATTGCCAGGAGGCTGATAATGGTTGAACCCAAAATGTCCATTCTTCTTTATCCGGGAGTATCTTTTTGTGTGCTGGCTGGTTTGACAATAAAAAACCGAATTAGTGCTGTCAGCTTGTGACCCGATTTCGGCCCTGCATCATTGAAGCAAATTCATGTGCCTTGCGCCGGGTCATTACATCGATTTCCAAGACGTCTTCCAGGGTCCGGGGAGACGCACAATCCAGCCCCTGTAAAACGCGGTCAATGATAACAGGTATTTGGTCAAAGCCGAGTTCAGCAGCAAGAAAGGCAGCCACTGCAATTTCATTGGCTGCATTGAAAATTATCGGTGCCGCTCCCCTGCTTGCAGCAACCTTCCGGCCCAGGGCCAAACCGGGGAACTTTTGCTCATCCGGGGGCATGAAATCAAGTCGGCCCAGCAGGGCAAGATCCAGTGGAGCCACCCCCGCCTCGATGCGTTCAGGCCAGGCCAGGCCATAGGCGATGGGAGTCCGCATGTCCGGATTGCCCAACTGGGCCAGCACCGATCCATCACTGTAATACACCATCGAATGTACGATACTTTGGGGGTGAACCACGATCTCGATATTCTGGGCAGGCGTGGCAAACAGATAACTGGCTTCGATAAGCTCCAGGGCTTTGTTCACCAGCGTAGCCGAATCAACCGAGATCTTTCGACCCATCTTCCAGTTGGGATGGTTACAGGCCTGCTCAGGAGTGACTCTGGCCAGGTGCTGCAATGGCAGTTCCCGGAACGGACCGCCGGAAGCAGTCAGCACCATCTTGCGGAAACCTTTGGCGGGGGCTTGGTCAAAATGCCCGGACCGATTGATCGGGAGGCACTGGAAGATGGCATTATGCTCGCTGTCGATGGGAAGCACTGTGGCCTTGCTGGACAGGGCTGCGTCCATGAACAACTCCCCCGCCATCACCAGGGACTCCTTGTTGGCCAGCAAAATCTTCTTGCCGGCGCGGGCAGCAGCAAAAGTAGGCAGCAAACCGGCGCCGCCAACGATGGCTGCCATCACGATATCCACTTCCACCGCACTTGCCACTGCAACCAGGGCTTCCGGGCCATACAGCACTTCAGTAGGCTGGCCTTTGGCCTTGAGTCTGGCAGCAAGTTCAGCAGCCGAGGTTACTGACCCGGTGACCACTACGGCCGGGTTGAACGCAAGGCACTGCTCATAAAGCAAACCAATATTGTTGTGTGCTGTAAGCGCATGCACTTCATACAGATGTGAATTGTCCCGGATCACCCGCAGGGTGTTTACTCCGATGGAACCGGTAGCCCCAAGTATGCTGATTTTTTGTCTTTTCATGGATTTTCAAACTTCATGGCAAGGACACCAGCTGGAGCGACAACACATAAAGCGGCAGCGCTGCCGTAATGCTGTCGATACGATCAAGCACACCACCATGCCCCGGCAGCAAACTGCCACTGTCTTTGACGCCAGCAAGGCGTTTCACCATGCTCTCGAACAGATCGCCCACCACACTGAACACAGCAACCGCGAAAGCTGCCGTGCTGACCAGCAGCACAAGTCTCAATGAAGGAGGAGGATCAAGCGGTGCAGTCAGCAAAGCCGTCAGTGCAATCATACAGCTGAGCAGGATACCTCCGGCAAACCCTTCCCAGGTCTTGTTCGGACTGACATTGGGAGCAAGTTTGTGTTTGCCAAATGCACGACCGCAGAAATAGGCACCTATATCTGCACCGGCAACCAGGGCAAACAAAAGCAGAATTAGTTGAACATAATGAGGTGAGCTGCTTAATTGCACCAGTGCGGTCCATCCAGGCAACAACACCAGCAGACCGGTTATGCACATTGGAACCGGATGTTTCCAGTGTGGCCCCAAAGCCGGGTAACGCCGAATAAGATAGAACGCCAACACCCACCAAAAACTACCGACATAAAAAACCACAACGCGCTGCTCTGATGGCAGTTTATAAAGACCTGCCATGGCGAGGAGCGTTACGACGAGATAGCCGCGGCGAAGAGTGCTGCCCTGCAGTCCGGCCAGACGGCTCCATTCCCACGCGCCCTGGCAAATGATTGCCGCAAATGCCATCAGGAACAAGGACGGAGGCAACAGAAGTATTACGCAGAGAACCAGAATCACAAGGACGACACCAGTGATTACACGCTGTTTCAAGACGTTCGAGTAAGACTGGACCGGGGGTTTCAACATGCTAGAGTCCGACTAAGCCAAGGGTATCAACCTGTTCGCTGACCCTGCCGAAGCGGCGTTGACGCCGTGCGTAATCATTCAGGGCAAGCCTGAATTCCACTTCGTCAAAATCTGGCCACCAGGTATCGGTGAAATAGAGTTC
>JBIIWM010000255.1:0-3961 GCA_044338875.1 Pseudohongiellaceae bacterium
GGGGTAAGGCGGAAACCAGGGAGTTAGACAAAGTATCCTCATCGCAATCTATTCCGTGACAAAGGCAAGCGCTGCTTTACTTGCAAAGCCTGCTGCACCAACTTGCCACGCCAGTTCAGTGGCAGTTGAGTCTGCGGGGCCAGTGTGACTTCCTGGCCACCCATTTTTTTCTTGAATTGATAGGTACCCGGATTGTTGACCGGATCAATGCCTTCCAGGTCGTAGAGGGTGCAACCTTGCGCCAGTCCCCACTCGATCACGGCCCATTGCAGGGCTTCGCCTGCGCGTACACGTGAATGTTCCCTATCCACACCACCCCAGATGTAATGCACATGTTTGCCGGCGCGCAGGATAAACACGCCACCAACCAGTTGGTTCTCGACGCGGGCGGCAAACAAACGTGCTTCCACCGGGTCATCAGGACTGGAAAGTGTCAGCAACTGCTGCATCAAGGGCAAGCTGGCGGGCAATTCAAAGCCTTTTGCCAGGCTAATCTGGACGCACAGCGCATGGAACTGTTGTATGTCCTCTGCTGCTGTTGTCTCAACGATGCTGACACCCTCACGAGTTGCCCGACCAACGCCGTAGCGCCATTGCGTATCCAGATTCCTGAGCAATTGCTCCTTGCCAAGCGTCAAATCCAGCCAGATCGTTCTTGGTGCAGCGCCTGCTTCGGGCACCTGCCCCTCAAGCGCCTGTCCCACATGCTGCTTCCACGGGGCCCAGGCTCCCATGATGCAGCCTTGCTGAGTCAGGTAACGCATCAGGCTGGGTATTGGATCAATACCATTGCCGGCAACCGGGCCTTTAGGAATCCACGCGACAGTGCCCAACAGCGGCACCCGCCGTGCCTCAACACGCGCCAGTGCAACCACGGCATTATTGCCACGCCCCTCAAGGCAGCGAAATTCAATGCCCTCGGCACGTTTGCGCGCTGCCCCCCACAATGCAGACTGCAAGGGATGGCCGCCAAGTTCAGCAAGTGTTCGGTCCCATGCCCGCAAGTCATGCTGTTCGTGCCAGTTGATTGCATCCAGTTGCATTAATTCTTCCCCTGCGACAAACCCAGCTGGACGCCAAAACTTGCAAGTAGTTGCCGATCATCCGCATGCAGACCCTGCGCCAGTGCAACCCCATGGAAGACGGCATACAACAAGGCCAGCATGGCGACAAGCACCACGATACTGATGCTGGCCAGCTGCCACTGCACCAGCAGGGCTACTCCGGCACAGAGCAATGACGGCAGAATCCAGCCTAGATAGCGCCGATCGCCCCAACCCAGGCCGATGTGTTTGCGCGTAGAGCGATACTCCGCCACATTGATAAACACCACACTGCCAAAAATCGTCAGTGCGACACCAGTGAGCCCAAACAGCGGCACCAGCAGCAACAGGCAAGCGGCATTGAACAGCGTCTGCCACAGCGCGATCCGCAGTGCGGTTTTTTCCAGTCCGCTCATGTACATCACTTGCCCGATTGGACCGAACCCGAGATTGACCAGTTGGCTCAACAGCAGAATCCGGAATGGCAGCACGCCATCGGCAGCAAAGTCATCCCCATACAGTTGCAACAGCGGTTCGGCGAAGACCGCGAAAAATATCAGCAGTGGTGCCGACAACCGCACGACCCAGTCGGTAGTGAGGTGATAGATATGCCTGATTTCCTGCTGGTCACCACGTGCATGCGCGGCAGCAAACATCGGCGATGCTATCGACAGGAACATTTGCAGGAAAATCACCGGCATCTGCTGCAACTGCTTGAGCACCAGCAAGATGCCGACAGGATGTGCGCCGGCCACAAGAGCGAGCAGAAAACGATCCAGATAGGCACCGCCCATGCCGAGCAGTGAACCGCTATACATGACCTTGGCATACGCGCGCCATTCTGCAAGCGGGGCCTCGACAACTTCGGCGTCATCCGCGGGTAATGCAAGAATCTTGCGCCGCAGTCCAAGACTCATCCATAGCATGGCAACCAGCACCGACAACACCACGGCCCACACATAGCCCAGCAAACCGAAACCGGCGCTCAGCAACAGTATCGTCAACCCGGCTTTGACCGCCAACTGCAGGAAAGAATTGCCAGTGACGATATAGCGAATCTCCTGGAATCCACGCAAGCCTTGCTGCAAGTAATACGACAACATGGATAGCGGCACCAGAATGCCCATCAAGAGCACGGCGATACGGTATTCGGTCAGCAAGGGAAACCATTGCAGGAGCAGTGGCAGTCCCAGCACCAGTCCCAGATAGAAAACGAAAGACACAAACAGTAGAAGGCATAAACCCAGCCGCAGCAGCTTGCGTATCCACTGATACTGCTGGTGCTCCAAATGAGCCGGAATAAAACGTACCAACGTCGGCGCCAGCCCCAGTGCCAGCAGCCCTGCAGCCAGACCCATGCCGCCTTCCAGCAAGCCAAAGGTACCAAGACCCGCAGTACCCAACTGTCGCGCCACATAGATCTGCAAGGGCAAGCCGAGCAGGAGGGTGAAGATATTCCCGCACAGGAAGAACAGTGCCTGGTTGCCAAGGCGAGAAGCGATGCTGGATGGTGCAGTGCTCATCCTTCACCTGTGCTGGACTGGCCCACTGCACGCACCTGCTGCTTGATGCGTGCTTCCCATTGCGGTGCCAGCACATCCCAATCCCAGGACAAGGCCAGCTGCGCACCACTGGCGCCGAGAAATGCGGCACCGCTGCGATCCGCCAGCAAGGCGGCTACCTGCGTATAGAACTCGTCATCGCTCCAGACTACATGGCCAGTCTTGCCATTCTTCACTGAAGGCGCGTGATAAAAGCCAAACACCACTATTGGCAAGCCGCAGGCAGCAGCTTCCTGGGTGACCTTGGGCACACCTTCGGACAAGGACGGCATTACGAAAATGTCGGCGGCGCGGAACGCCTCGGCCAGGTTTTCCGGTGCCAGCGCCCCAGGAAAAAACAGATTGGACAGTTTGCGCTGCACAGCTTGCTGTTGCAGCGCCTCGCGCAGTTCGCCATCGCCGTACCAGATGAAATCCGCTGAAGGATGCCGTTCCGCCAGCGCAAACAACAATTCCGGCCGTTTGTGCGCGGCCAGGCGTCCTGCCGAGACCACGCGCATTCTCGGATTTGCACGCTGTACTGGCGGATAAAAAATGCGGGTATCGATTCCCAGTGGCAGTACTGAAAACTTGTCCCCATACAGCTTGCTTCCCATATCCGCGAGAAAGGGACTAATCGCGATAATGTGATCTGCACTGGCCAGGATCGCATCCACACGTGCCATCACTGCACTGCTGACGCGCTGGCAATACACCGGATGGCCTGCCCAAGCCGACAGCTGCTGCTCGCGTTCGGCGGTTCCAGCCAGGCCTTCAATAGTAGCGATGACTGGACGCTTCGGATACAAGCGCCTGGACCAGCGCAAGCCCTCCGCATCAACGGCCTCGCGCCCGGGATAAAACAGGGCAGTTGCCGGTTGCAGATAAAATAGCCATAAGCGCAGTAACCACATGCGTCGGCGCCAAAGTCGTATTGCAGTGATACGGGGATTGTTCACTACAGTGGCATCGGGCTGGTCATACCAGGTCACCGACCAATCCAGGTCCTGGTCTCTAAACCGGGACAGCAATGCCCGGGCATTCAGATTCTGTGCATTGAAATTGCTGCAATCGAGCAGCCTTGGCACCAGGATACGTTGCTTGCTCATGCGCCTGCATCCTGCCTGATAAGTGCGCGCAACTGCTGGCGCAAATCTTCGGGTGCAGTCGGTGCGAGGAAGTCCTGGGTTGAGCCTGGATACGCTGGCAGCTGTTGCTGCAGGGCCTGGCGGGTCAGTGTGCCGAGGTGCGCGAGGTCCTGGCTGAAATGGAACACCCCTGCTTCCCCTATCTGGCGCTTGTAGCTGAAGTCGTGCCAGTCAAAACTGACAATGGGCACCTGATGCCGCAAGCAATCGAGAAAAGCCGTGGACGCAT
>JBIIWM010000054.1:0-13362 GCA_044338875.1 Pseudohongiellaceae bacterium
AAGCCTTCCGCTCTGGCACCTTCACGGTGCCGGCAGCGCTGGCCCCCAGTGGCACCCGTACTTACTCACTGCGTCCACCGCTGGCAGCCGTGCCACCGGAAAACCTGAAAAACAATGAAATCGGGATTCGCTCCGACTGGTTTGACGGTCGCCTGCGCATCAATGCAACTTACTACCGGATGGACTTTACCAATCGTCAGGGAGCCTCTGCGGTAGTGGATGCCACAGCCCCGACCGGTTTTGCGATTCAACTGGTCAACCAGGGCGATGTCGATCTGTGGGGTACCGAGGTGGAAGCGATGCTGGCAGTTACTGATCGCCTGACACTGGAAGCCGCTGCCGGTAGAGCCGACTACGAACTTGATAATGTCTGCATCAACAACGGGCCTTACTTGTTGCCATCGCCGATGGAGAGCAGTTTTACCCTCAGTGGCAGGTACGAGTTTCCGGTCAGTTATGGCTCCTATCTGCTGACGGTAAGCCAGGCCAGTACCGGCCCGATGCAAACCCATCCCGGCGGCTTCACGGCGGAAGAGCAGGCGCGTTATGGGTGTAGTGGGTTCGCGGCAACCTTTATCGATTCGCGTTACGAAGTGCCCAGCTACGACCTGCTGAACGCTTCGCTGCGCTTCACCGATGACAGTGGCAAATGGACCGCCACGCTGTACGGCAACAACCTCACCGATGAAACCTACGCCAATAACGCGCAGTCCTTCGGTCGCGGTTACTGGACGCAAGGAGGTCCTGCGGGTGGCGCCGGCCTCAGTGCACCGGCGCGCAGTGCAGTCGCCGATTACCGTGGCCGACCCAGGGAATACGGCTTGACGGTGCAGTACAACTTCTATTGATACAGTACATCCGGAATAATCGGGGACAGACTGGAATTGCCTGTCCCCGATTACCTGATGGCGCTGCGTTCTGATGACCGGACACAACTTGACCCGACACAACTCACCTACTGCCTGGCAACGCTGGGTACGACAGCCACAGCGCGTATGGATACGCAAAGCCCTGTTCCAGATTCATCTGTGGAGCGGGATTGGTTTTGGTCTTTACATCTTTTTCATAAGTGTCACTGGCAGCGTGCTCGTGTACCGCAACGAGCTGTACATGGCCGCTACGCCGGATCAACGCAGCGGTGAGCAAGTGCCCCTCGGCATCAGGCTGGTGTCAACGTTGATCGAGCTGCACAAGGAATTCCTTGCAGGTCCTACTGGTCGCACCCTGAACGGAGTCGGCGCAGTTGCTGTAATGCTGATGGTGCTGACGGGTCTGGTGATCTGGTGGCCCGGCGCTGCGCGGTGGCGGAGCAGCCTTACCCTGCACAGAAACGTTGGCTGGCGCCGTTTCATCTGGGAACTGCATAGCATGGTCGGCATCTGGTGCTTTGGCATCATCCTGATGTTTGCCCTCAGCGGGCTTTATCTGTGCTTCCCCCTCTCCTTTCACGCGCTGGCAGACCGCATCCAGCCCGTGACGCTGGACAATAACGGGGAGCGTTTTGTCGATTCGTTGCTCTACTGGCTGGCCTTCCTGCATTTCGGCCGTATCAATGGCATCGGCCTGCCGTGCGCCGGCCCCGGCTTGTGCGACCAGTCGGTCAAGGCTGTGTGGGCTCTGGCCGGACTCGTTCCGGCGGTCATGTTCGTCACTGGCGCCACCATGTGGTGGAACCGCGTGCTGAGGCGCTGGTTGGGCAGGAAACCCTCCGCCAGCGGCAATATAGGGTGATCTGTCCCCCCGCAAATGACTCAGGCGGCTTTTTGGCATAGAATACGCGCCTTCATTTCGCCAGCGTTAACCCCACTCCATGATTTCTACCGCAAACCTCACAATACAATTTGGGGCTAAACCCCTTTTTGAGAACGTTTCTGCCAAATTCAACAACAGCAATCGCTACGGCTTGATCGGCGCGAATGGCTGTGGCAAATCCACCTTGATGAAAATCCTCGGCGGAGAACTGAAACCGACCTCCGGCCAGGTAATGCTGGAACCCTTTGTACGCCTGGGCAAATTGCGCCAGGACCAGTTTGCGTTCGAGGAATATTCGGTCCTCGATACCGTGATCATGGGCCATGAAGAGCTGTGGCAGGTAAAAGCCGAGCGCGAGCGCATTTACTCCCTGCCCGAGATGACCGAAGACGACGGCATGCAAGTGGCAGACCTGGAAGTGCGTTTTGCCGAGCTGGATGGCTATACCGCCGAAGCCCGTGCAGGTGAATTATTGCTGGGCCTGGACATTCCCTTGCATCAGCATGCGGGACCAATGAGCAATATTGCACCGGGCTGGAAACTGCGGGTGCTGTTGGCCCAGGCACTATTCTCAGCGCCTGAAGTGCTGCTGCTGGACGAGCCGACCAACAACCTCGACATTGACACGATCCGCTGGCTGGAAGACGTGCTACAAGCGTCCAAAAGCACGATCATCATTATTTCGCACGACCGTCACTTCCTGAACAAGGTGTGCACCCACATTGCCGATCTGGACTACGGCGAACTCAGGGTCTATCCCGGCAATTATGACGACTACATGACGGCATCGACGCAGGCACGCGAAAAACTGTTGAGCGACAATGCAAAGAAAAAAGACCAGATTGCCGATCTGCAAAGTTTCGTCAGCCGCTTTTCTGCGAATGCGTCCAAAGCCAAACAGGCTACCTCGCGTGCCAAGCAGATTGAAAAGATCCAGCTGGATGATGTAAAGCCGTCAAGTCGCGTAAGCCCCTATATCCGTTTTACCCAAAACAAGAAACTGCATCGCCAGGCCATTACCGCCGAGAACATCAGCAAGAGCTTCGATCGCAAACTGTTCGATAAACTCGACCTCCAGATCGAGGCCGGCGAACGTGTCGCCATCATTGGACCCAATGGCGCCGGCAAGACCACGTTGCTGCGCTGCCTGATTGGCGAACTGCCAGTAGACAGCGGCAGGGTCAAATTGGCCGAGCAAGCTGAACCCGGCTATTACGCGCAGGATCATTCTGCCGATTTTGCCGATGATGTAACGCTGTTTGACTGGATGAAACAATGGACCAATGGCGACAACCAGCTGGTGCGTGGTTCGCTCGGCCGCATGTTGTTCTCGGGAGATGACGCGACCAAATCGGTAAAGGTAATTTCGGGTGGTGAACAGGGCAGGATGCTGTTCGGCAAGTTCAGCCTGATCAACCCGAACGTATTGTTCCTCGACGAGCCTACCAACCACCTGGACATGGAATCGATCGAGGCCTTGAACCTGGCCCTGGAAAACTTTCCCGGCACCCAGATCTTCGTCAGCCATGACCGTGAATTCGTGTCTTCACTGGCCACCCGCATTATTGACTTGAAGCCTGGTGGTATCGTGGATTTCAAGGGCAACTATGAGGATTATCTGCGCAGCCAGGGTATCTTCGTTTAAGCACTCTGAACCGCTTCAAACGCCTTTCCCAATAACTGGAAAGACCTGTCACTACCCTGCCGCAGCGACGGCTGTCACTGCGGCAGGGTGCAAATATCAGCGCAGGTTAATTTGCAGCGCTGTCAACAACAGGCAGTTGTGGTTTTTTTGCTGCTACCTTTGCCTTGCGGGCAGCCGTAGCCTTGCTTTTCTTCGCGCTGGCAGCGGCTCTTTCCTTAAGCGCCCACTCACGTTCAAACGCAGACAGTGCTTTTGCACGCGCAGCCAGTTTCTTTTCAAACGGTTTAGCTGTTTTCAGCTTGGCTTCACTGGTTTCCAGGAACGTTTTGGTTTCGTGCAGCGTGTTGTTCAGCAACGCGGCCGTGGCCTGGACTTTTTTCAGGTTGGCTTTGGCAGCAGCAGTGCCTGATTTGCTGGCAGACTTGGCAGCCTTGATTACCTGCTTCCTGGCGCTGTCCACTTTTTTGCGGGCAGCGGCTACGGCACGGGCGGCCTTGTCATAGTCTTTCTGGTGAGCCAGCAAGTAGCTGTCCTTGGCTTTTACGATTTTTTCGTGCAGCGAATTAAACTGTTTTTCCAGTTCTTCAACGATGTGTTTTTTTGTGCTTACTGCCATGGACGCTCTCCTTGGAAAAATTGATGTGGGCAATTAACGCACAATCCTTTTGTAAAAGTATGCTTTTATGGCAAAAACCGGTTGTGATAAGTCAATCTGGTGAAAATAATCCCTCTGCACTCTTTAATAAACCGCACAGACCCTCAGATATAGCGCAGCATCCAATAATTCCAGCATCAGACAACAAGCATGTCCGCGTATTACTTTTTGGTTTTTGGCACCATCGCTGCAGTACTGGTATTTTTATATCCCGGCTGGCGCAGAAGCATCTTATTGGCGCGGCCATTCCCTGTGGAATGGTTCGATATAGTCAAACGCAAGCTGCCTTTTTATGCACGCATGCAGCCGGATGAACAACAACAACTGCTCGATCTGATTCGCTTGTTCGTGGCAGACAAAACGTTCTATGGCTGCAAAGGCCTGCAGATTACTGATGAAATCCGCATCACCATCGCGGCCCAGGCCTGCCTGCTCCTGCTCAATCGGCATACCCGCGTCTTTCCGGACCTGCACTTCATCCTGGTTTATCCTTATGCATTTCGCGCCGGACACGAGCAGCACAATCCGGACGGGACTGTTATCCGTGGTCAGCGCGAGTTGCTGGGTGAATCATGGCAATACGGCAAAGTGATTCTGTCGTGGGACGATGTGGAAGCAGGAGTTGCAGACTTCAGGGATGGCCATAATGTGGTCCTGCATGAGTTTTCCCATCAGCTGGACAGCGAAGATGGCCTGGTAAACGGCGCCCCGGTAATGCGACACAGCAAGCTGAAGACCTGGGCAGACGTATTTTCAAGGGAGTTTGCGGACTTGATTGCCGCAGCAGACAACCAACAGCTTGCAGTGATGGATCCATATGGCGCGAGCAGCCCGGCGGAATTCTTTGCGGTAGCTACCGAAACATTTTTTGAGAAGCCGGCAGAATTGGCGCAAATGCATCCGCACCTGTACGCAGAACTGGGCAACTACTACAAAGTGGACCCGCGCAAATGGCAGTGAGGGAAATGCGCCGCCTTCTGTTTAGCCACAACTGTAAAGCGCATCAATCAAGCGTGCTGCGCGCGGGCCATTGGTACCGACCGCATGCATCTTGTTGCAGCAGTACGAGAAGCCTATCCCCGCATCCGGATCGCAGAAGCCGATGGAACCGCCAAGACCATGGTGACCGAAGCTGCGCATGTTGGGCCCCATGTAGACCGCTTCGGGCGTGTTGAGCAGGATACCCAGCGCCTGATGGTAGGGACGGTCCTGGAATTGTTCGACCTGGTTGTGTTGTTCCACGATCATGGCTTCGATGCCCGGCTTGCTCATGATCTTCACACCATCCAGCGTGCCGCCGTTGCCGAGCGCACCGTAAATCCTGGCAACGCCACGCGCATTGCCATGGCCGCTGCCACTGGCGATTTCACAGGTTTTCCAGATCGCACTGTTCATCGTGGTCGCCCAGGGTTCGAGCGGATTCTGCTTGAATGCCAAGGCCTTCAACGAGGTTTGATCAGTCTGGTCCTTGGCCGCGAACAGGCCGGCCTTGAGGTTCGGCATCACTTCCGCAACGGTGCCCTGCTCGGCCGCACTCATGCGCCCGATGTAGTACTCGGCCTTGAGCGGGTCGGTGACTTCCTGGCGCAGGAAAGGCCCCACGGTCATGCCGGTGATGCGGCGCATGACTTCACCCAGCAGAAAGCCCTGATGGTGTACGTGGTACGCCGCCCTGGTGCCGATTTCCCACAGCGGTTCCTGGTCTTCCAGTGCATGGATCATCGCTTCCCGATCGAACATCGCACCGGGCCAGAGCGGATTGGTGGTAAGTACCGGGATGGCGGCGGTATGGTCAAGGAAATGCTTGATCAGCGTCTTCTCCTTGCCGTTCTTGCCGTACTCGGGCCAGTACTTGATGACGGGATCATGCGGATGCACGAGGCCACGGTCGATCAGCATGTTGAAGCAGATGGCGGTGATGCCCTTCGCGACCGACATCATGCACACGGTGGTGGGCGCATCCCAGACTTTGTCCATGGCACTGTTGCGCCAACCGCCGTAGAGATCGACCACGGTCTTGCCCTTGAGCATGATGCTGACACCGGCACCAACCTCGTCTTCCACCCTGAAGTTTTCAATGAAGGCTTCCACTACCGGGCGATATTCCGGTTCGTAAGTGCCTTGCAAAGTGAAACTGGTGGCGCGGGCCTCGATTATCTGGCGGAAGTCCATCGTGTAACCTCTTGTGTATTATTGCGGCAAAGATACCCGGAAACCATTTGAAAACGTAGGGGCCGCCCCCCCTACTCAGCTCGACATTTCGTTATACTGCAGCGCATGACCACAGCAGAACCCAAAGCAGTGAATAGCTACGACTACATCGTGATCGGTGCCGGCACGGCCGGCTGCGTGCTGGCGGCGCGCCTGTCGGAAGACCCCAGGAACCAGGTATGCCTGATTGAAGCCGGCGGCTCGGAACAGCATCCGTTCATCACGATTCCTGCTGCGGTAGGTGCCGCCATCATGAGCGAGCGTTTTGGCTGGGGCCTGATGACGACACCGCAACCGGCGCTGCATCACCGCAAGGTGCCCTTGCCACGTGGCAAGGTGCTTGGGGGCTGCGGCTCCATCAATGGCATGGCGTATTACCGTGGCCACGCGCAGGACTACGACGACTGGGAAACCCTGGGCAACCACGGCTGGAGCTATGCCGACCTGCTGCCCTACTTCCTGCGTTCGGAAGACAATCCGGATTATCCGCATTCGCCTTATCATCATCAGGGCGGACCGCTGCAGGTGAGCTTCATGGAGCGCACCAACAAACTATGCGATGCCTTCAATGAAAGCATGCACGCACTGGGCTTTCCTTATTGCCGGGATTTCAATGTGCCGGAACCCGAGGGTTACGGGTTTCGCCAGGGCACCATCTACAAGGGGCGGCGCACATCGACTGCCAGTGCCTATCTGCGGCCAGCCTTGGGGCGTCCCAACCTCACCGTGATGACCAGTACCCTGACTCGCCGCATCGTGATCGAGAACGGACGCGCTACCGGTGTGGAAGTACAGGCCGAGTTTGGCCGGGTGCTGCTGGGAGCGCGCAAGGAAGTGGTGCTCAGTGCCGGCGCCTTCCATTCCCCGCATATTTTGCTGCACTCGGGCGTGGGCGACAGCACCAGGCTCGGCAGTGCCGGTATTCAACCGGTACATCACTTGCCAGGAGTGGGCAAAAACCTGGCCGACCATCCTGCCACCTATGTGGCGATGGACATGAGTGATAGCACATCCTACGGACTCTCGTGGAAAGCCACGCTGCGCAATCTCTACAACGGTCTGGAATATCTGGTGGCACGCAAGGGTCCGCTGAGCAGCAACCTGTTCGAGACCAACGCCTACATCAAATCAACAGCGGATCTCGATCGCCCCGACATGCAGGTGGTGTTTCAGCCTGCGCGCCGCAACACCAGGCCCTTCCCGATCCCGCTGGGGCATGGCTATGCGATCAGCCTGGTGTGCCTGTATCCAGACAGTCGCGGGTCAGTAGACGTGAGCAGCGCAGATCCTTTGTCAGCGCCCGTGATTGATCCGGGCTTGGGCAGTGCCCAGAGCGATATTGATACCCTCGTGCGCGGCCTGAAACTTGCGCGCAAGGTATTTGCCAGTGCCAGTTTCACACCGTATAAGGCGCATGAGCGGTTGCCGGGCAACAGCATCATTGATGATGCTGCGCTGGAGGACTATGTCCGCAACACACTGTCTACAGTGCATCATCCCGGTGGCACGTGCCGCATGGGTACCGGTGGCGATGCGGTGGTGAATCACGAACTTAAAGTCTATGGCCTGGAAGGATTACGGGTGGCTGATGCCTCCATCTATCCGCGACTGGTGGGCGGCAATACCAATGCCTCTACGGTGGCCATCGCAGAAAAGGCGGCCGATATGATACTTTCCATTCCGGCACCGGCGTCGCTTGCCGGATTACGTACTCTCAAACCCTGACAAGTAAACCCTGCCAGGAAAAACGTAGCAGCAAGCCAGAGCCAGCGCTGCCGAAAACACGCAAGGCCAATTGATCAAAGGAGTAGTAAACGTGGCAATTGAACATATGCGCACCTGGAAGATCGGCGATGTCGAAATCACACGCATCGTCGAGGTCAACGGCTGGGAAGACGACATCACGATGTTGCTGCCCAACGCCACGCCGGAAACCGTGCTGTCCTATCCTTGGTTGCAGCCGCATTGGGCGACCAGTGAAGGCAAGATGATCATCTCATTCCAGTGTTTCGTGATGCGCACCAAGGAGCGCCAGATCATGCTGGATACCTGTATTGGCAATGACCGTGCGCGGGAATTCCCGGTCTTTACCAACATGCAGACCAGCTTCCTCGCGGATCTCGCGCATGCCGGCTTTACCCCCGAAAACATCGACACCGTGTTATGCACGCATCTGCACTTCGATCATGTCGGTTGGAACACCCACCTCGTGGATGGCAAATGGGTGCCCACCTTCCCCAACGCACGCTATCTTTTCGGCCGCCATGAATACGAACATTGGATGCATCTGAAAGACACCCATGGCTACCACGATCTCAACCACATGTATGACTCCGTGCAGCCGGTAGTGGATGCAGGACTCGTTGACCTTATCGAACCGGAACACAAGGTGTGCCCGGAACTGTCATTGATGCAAACACCCGGCCATACGCCCGGCCATGTGAGCATCGTGATCCAGTCCAAAGGGGAGCGCGCCATCATCACCGGCGACATGATGCATCACCCGATCCAGCTCGATCGTGCCGCCGAAGTCGGACGTTTCGACATGCTAGGTGACGTAGCCAGCCAGACTCGCGTGAAGTTTGTGAACCAGGTCGCCAACTCCGGCACCTTCGTGATTGGCAGCCACTTTGCCGATCCGTCCGGGGGCTATGTAGTGCGTGATGCCAAGGGCGTCAGGCTGGAGCCGAAGAAGTAAGGTTATTGGTGCCAGGCTGCCAGCACTGCAGCCACTGAGTCGGCAGCCGAGCCAGCCTGGATTGCACCCGCTGTTGCACTGAATCTGGGAGCCGGAGCGGGCTGGTTGATGCCGGCAACCCTGGTGAAACTCTGCCGCGCGAGGTTGTGCGGATGCTGCTGGGCTTCGGCCAGATTCAGCACCGGGGTGACGCAGGCATCGTGTACCGCAAACAGTGCACACCATTCATCACGGCTACGATTGAAGAACAGCTCGGTGAGTTTTTGTTGCTGCTGCGGCCAGAGTGACTTGTCCCACTGTTCCTTGAATACGGGCTCGTACAGTTCAAGGACGTGCAGCAGGTTCGCGTAGAACTGCGGCTCGATCGCCCCGACACTCAACCACTGGCCATCGCTACACTGGTACACATTGTAGAACGGGGCAGCGCCGTCGATGACATTGCTTTCACGGGCGTCGTTCCAGCGCTGTTCGGCGAAGTCGCC
Source organism: Pseudohongiellaceae bacterium (assembly GCA_044338875.1). Lineage (GTDB taxonomy): Bacteria > Pseudomonadota > Gammaproteobacteria > Pseudomonadales > Pseudohongiellaceae > CAILUG01. The sequence goes on from JBIIWM010000054.1 coordinate 9,444, forward strand.
GTAGATCATGCCCAGCATCGAAATCACGCCATCGGTCATCGCGCAATCAACCACCTGCCCTTTTCCGCTTTTTTGCGCATGCTGCAACGCGGCGAGAACGCCCATCGCAAGATAGAGTGCGCCTCCGCCGAAATCGGCAATCAGGTTTAATGGCACGGCCGGTTTTTCCTTGCTACCGATTGCATGCAGTGCACCGGTGAGCGCGAGATAGTTCAGGTCATGTCCCGCCTTGCTCGCCAGGGGTCCGGTCTGGCCCCAGCCGGTCATGCGGCCGTAGACGAGTGCCGGATTCAACTGGTGTGCGATATCAGGACCGAGCCCAAGGCGCTCCATCACGCCGGGACGAAAACCTTCGATCAGGATGTCGGCCTTGCTGACAAGCTGCAGTGCTTGTTGCTTCTGCGCCGGGTTCTTCAAATCCAGTTGCAGCGAGGTGCGGCCACGCGCTTCGACATCGGCCGGCTTGTACGTAGTGCCTGGGCGATCAATGCGCACAACGTCAGCGCCCATATCGGACAGCAGCATGCAGCAGAATGGCGCGGGGCCGAGTCCTGCAAACTCCAGCACTTTCAATCCCCGCAGGGGACCTGTGATTTTCGTGTCACGCATGCTCAAGCTCTCCCTGAATCAAGGGGTCGGATCCACTTGATTTTTCAAATTTGCGAAATCAACTACTCTGACCCCTTGATCCTGCCCCTGGGTCGGGTTGGCGGTTATTGTTCAGGTGCGCTGTGAAAGATCCTGGCGCTGCAGTTTAATACCGGCGACCTCACGGTCCCAGGTATCCGGGGTGACGCCTTGCGCGCGCAGCACATGCTTTTCGATTTTCTGGGTAGGTGTCAGCGGCAGTTCCGGCATGATTCTTACATATCGCGGAATCATGAAGTTGGCCAGGCGCGGCTGGAGGAAGGTGATCAGCGCCACCGGATCCAGTTGTGCGCCTGGCACCGGAGACAGCACCGCCAATACTTCATCCTCACCGCCGTCACCAGGCACTGCCACCGCAGCGGCGGCCTTGACGCCCGGAAACAGCAGCAATTCGGCTTCCACTTCAAACGAACTGATGTTCTCACCGCGCCTGCGCATCATGTCCTTGGCGCGATCCACGAAAAAATAATTGTTGTCGGCATCACGGTAGAACAAATCACCGGTGTGGAACCAGCCGTTGTGGAAGGCACGCGCAGTTGCCTCAGGATCATTGAGATAGCCATGACTGAGTTCATACGGATCCGGCGTGCGCACGAGAAGTTCTCCCACCGCGCCTGTCGGCACTTCCTGGCCATTGCCATCTACCAGCCTCAGTTTTACGCCGGCACGCGGCTTGCCGCAGGTGCCACGCAATTCAGGATTGGGTCCGCACCACAGCGGCACTGACAATTCGGTCATGTTGAATTCGGTAAACACGTCCACCCCGAAGCGTTCAGCGAACACCAGTGCCTCATCACCATAGGGGGCAATCACGGCTTTCTTTACCGTGTGCTGTTTTTCGTTGGGTCGTACCGGTTGCTGCACCAGAAACTGTACCATCGTTCCAAGCAAACCCACCGAGGTGACCTGCAGCTCGGCACAGGTTTCCCAGAAAGTCGCCGTGCGAAAACGTTCTACTACCGCAGCACATCCGCCGTGTATCAATGCAAAATTGATACCGAGGATACCGCCAATATGAAACATCGGCAGCGCAACCAGATTACAGTCGCCCGGTCCCACATGCTTGAACTCGCAGGCCGCGCGATAAGTATGCTGATAGGAGCACAGCACGCCTTTGGACGGACCAGTAGTACCCGAGGTAAAGATGACGCACTGGGTATCGTGGGCCTGGATGGGGTGTTTGGGCGCTTGCAACTCTGCTGCGTTGCCTTGCAGCACCATGGCATCCAGCAAATTCAAGCCGGCGAGTGGTGGACGTTCCGGTCCGGAAACCACCACACGTCGCAGCTTGCCGGTATCCACCCCCTGCAGATGTTGCAGCAGACGGCCATCCGCAATCAGCAGCCGCGCACCACTGTTGTGAAGCACATGCTGCAGCAAGGAGCCTTTATAGGCAGTATTGATCGGAACATGGATAGCGCCAATGTACGTGAGCGCAAGAAAATTCAGCACAGCGAGCGGACAGTTGGGCAGCCAGCTCAGAACATACTCGCCCTGCTCCACTCCCAGTGCCTGCAAGCCTGCAGCACGACTGCGCACTTCAGCCAGCAAGTTGGCACAGGTGAACTGCTCGCCACTGTCAAACTTGAGGACAACGAGAGCCGGCCACTGCCGGGCATTGCGGTCCAGCAGTTCACGCACGGTACAGGGATTGGTGCTCACAGAACCTGCTGCTACTGTTCAGCTGACTTGCCGGGCGTTCTGTCGACAAGGCCATTGGTCGCTTGTGCGTCCGCTATCCTGGCTTCGCCCATAATTGCTTCAGCACTGCTGTTGTAGAAACGGATAGACCATACAAGGATCAATGACGAGACCACGCCGAAGAAAATGGCGATGGTCAACATGGAACGATTGATGGCCAGCGGATCCTTGAAGACATAATCATTGAGGACGCCAACGCTGATGGGACCCAGGTTATTGTTGATCAATCCAACCACGAAGATATAAATGGCAATCGCCTGTCCACGGAACTGGTTCGGCGTGATGTGATTGACCGCAGCGGGTGCCAGTGCCACCGGCATGCCGAAACAGGCGACAGCGGGACACAACAAGGCCCACGCCACATAGGGATTGCTGACCATGGCTGCAGTGCCGGCAAACACCATCGCGCCCAATATGGCCCAGATGGCAACTTTGATATAGGCATGCTGCTGCCCTTTCTGCAGCAGGCGATCAGCCACGGCGCCCCCCAGGATGATGCCCAGCGTGCCCATCACCATCACGATGGTGCCGAAGGTGTAGCCGATGCGAGCGGTCTCCCAGCCATGGATGCGGGTGAACAACGGGGTAGTCCAGGCAAAGAAGCCGATGGCCATGGAGCCAGCCAACCCGAAGCCGAGGAAGATAATGGCGTAGGCCTTGAAGTGCTTGAAGAAGAAATCCTTCGCGGCCCCTACTCCGGTATCCACTTCCTTGCCGTCAGCGGTGATCCTGCCGTGACGGAACGGTTCCTTGATCGTTGGCATCAGCGCCACCAGCAGCAAGCCGGGAAGACTCACCACCATGAAGGTAAGCTGCCAGGCGCTGAGTTCGCCCACCAGCGGCAGCACGATTGCACCGGCATTGGAGACCATGCTGATGACCATGCCACCCAGAATGAAAGACAAACCGACCCCGACATAGACCCCCATGAAATACAGGGCCACCGGCTTGCCGCGTTTGTCCTTGGGAAAATAGTCGGTAATCATGGAGTTGGCGGCGGGTGACAGACTGGCTTCGCCGATGCCAACGCCGATGCGGGAGATGAACAGGTGGGTAAAGGTTTTTGCCAGTCCGCAGGAAGCCGTCATGATGCTCCACAGGAACATGCCCACGGTGATGATGACTTTCCGGTTCTTCTTGTCGGCCAGTCGGCCCAGCGGGATGCCAGCGAAGGTATAGAACACGGTGAACGCAAAGCCCTGCAGCAGCCCGATCTGGGTGTCACTGAGGCCGAGGTCGGTTTTTATCGGTTCGACCAGCAGCGAGATGATCTGCCTGTCGATATAGGACACGGTAAACGCCAGGAACAGCATGAAAACGACGTACCAGGCATAGGCGGGTTTCGGGTAGGCCGGCTCGTCAAGGTGGGTATTCATGCTTGTCTCCCCTGAATGGTTGGCGCTGCGCCTGCGCCTGATTATTTTTGTAGTGGCCGGCGAGTGTAATGGATATTCACCGGTGCGCAAATCGGCCATTTTCTTTTGATGCTGCGGAAGCGCCAGGCCCGGAGCAGCTTGCCCGCTTCTCCGGCGCAATGCTATAAAGCAGCCAATCAAGGTCCTTGTTCAGG
>JBIIWM010000055.1:0-13314 GCA_044338875.1 Pseudohongiellaceae bacterium
AGCAAGCTGAACAAACTGAATTTTGGCACCCAGGCCGAAGTGCAGGCGGAAAACTTCCAGAAGATGGCGCTCGCGATGGCGAAAGACATTCGCGTGATCATGGTGAAGTTGGCGGACCGCTTGCACAACATGCGCACCATGAAAGTGATGGCGCCGGAGAAACAACGCCGCATCGCGCGCGAGACCATCGACATCTACGCGCCGATTGCCAACCGCCTGGGCATGCACAACTTCCGCGTGGAGTTTGAGGAACTGAGCTTCCCGATGCTGTATCCGATGCGCGCTCCGCTGATTGAAGCGGCGGTAAAGAGTGTGAGCGGTCCCCGCAAGGATCTGGTGACGCAGGTGCAGTCGGCCCTGGTGGCCTGTCTTAAGCGGGAGAATATGCCGGGGCGTGTGCAAGGCCGCGAGAAGCATCTGTTCAGCATTTATCAAAAGATGCGTACCCAGCGCAAATCGTTCCGCGAAATTACCGATGTGTTTGCGTTCCGCATTGTGACGGATCAGGTGGACACTTGTTATCGCATCCTCGGTGCGGTGCATAACCTGTACAAGCCGGTGCCGGGCAAGTTCAAGGATTACATCGCGATTCCCAAGACCAATGGCTATCAGTCGCTGCATACGACATTGTTCGGCATGCACGGAGTGCCGATCGAGATCCAGATTCGTACTGAAGAAATGGAAGCGATGGCCAACAATGGCATTGCCGCGCACTGGCTGTATAAATCTTCGGATGACAAGCCCAACCAGAGCCATATCCGTGCGCGCCAGTGGGTGCAGGATTTGCTGGAGATGCAACAAAAGGCGGGCAATTCCCTCGAGTTTATCGAGCATGTGAAGACTGATTTGTTCCCGGATGAAATCTATGTGTTCACGCCGAAAGGACAGATCATGGAATTACCTGCCGGTTCCACGCCGGTGGATTTTGCTTACGCGGTGCATACCGACGTGGGCAATTCCTGTGTGGCCTGTCGTATCAACCGCAAGCTGGCGCCATTGAGCGAACCGCTACAAAGCGGGCAGACTGTGGAGATCATCGCCTCGGGCACCCAACCGAATCCGGCGTGGCTGAGTTTTGTGGTCTCCGGGAAGGCGCGCAGCAATATTCGACATTTCCTCAAGAACCAGCGGCGCTCCGATGCGATTTCACTGGGCAGGCGCCTGCTCAACAAGACACTCTCCAACTATGGCTACCATCTCGCCAATATCCCCAAGGAAAAGGTCGGCGGCTTGCTGGAAGAAACCAATTTCGAAGTACTGGATGATTTGCTGGAAGATATCGGGCTGGGAAATCGCATGGCCTACATTGTGGCGCGACGCCTGGTTCCCGATGACGCCAGTGACGGAACCGAGGATGGCGGTGACAGTGGTGCGCTGACGATTCGTGGATCGGAAGGGCTGCTGATGACGTTCGCGAAATGCTGTCATCCAATTCCGGGCGATCCGATCGTTGGTTATGCAAGCTCCGGGCGCGGCATGATCGTGCACACTGAAAGTTGCAACAACGTCGGGGAAATCCGCAACGATCCGAAGAAATATGTCTCACTGCGCTGGGATCCAACCGTTGAAGGCGAGTTCACCGTGGAGATGCGGGTGGAAGTAGAGCACCAGCGCGGCATCATCGCTACGCTGGCCAATGCCATTACCACCAGTGAGGCCAACATCGAGAAGATGACGATGACGGATCGCGATGCGCAATACAGCACCATCAATCTTACGATGGCGGTACGCAACCGCATTCACCTGGCGCAAGTAATGAAGCGTGTGCGCCGAGTCAAATTCGTCACCAAGGTCACCCGCGTCAAAAACTAAAATCAAGGGGTCAGAGTAACTTGATCGCAGCGACTGATGGAGCCGGCGCGATCAAGTTACTCTGACCCCTTGATTTTTTTTAGACGGCGAGGATGAGGGTGGGGTGTTGGAGCGCCAGGGTTTCGTCATTTTCCAGCAGGCGGCGAATTTCATGGCCGGGCACACACTGGCTGTAGATGTAGCCCTGGATTACCGGGCACTGCAGTTTGCGCAGATAGCGCAGTTGGTAATCCTGTTCCACGCCCTCTGCCACCATATCCAGCTTGAGACCCTTCGCCATATGTGCGATGGCTTCAATGATGGAGCGATCGGAATCCACGTGCAGGTCCTGAATGAAACTGCGGTCTATCTTGAGGCGGTTGATCGGCAGCTTTTGTAGCAGGCTGAGAGAGGAATACCCGGTACCAAAATCATCTATAGCAATGTTGACGCCATAACTGCTGAGTTGGCGCAACTTGGCGATAGTCTTGTCGGCATCGTTCATCAGCGTGCTTTCGGTGATTTCGAGCTCCAAGTGGGAGCCCGGGAAATTGTATTGCTTCAACTTGCTGACCACACGATCAACAAAGTCTTCCTGCTCTATTTCCTTGAAGGAGTAATTGATCGCAAGCTTGTCGATCTTCAGGCCATCGCGCACCCATGCACTGAATTCCTGCAACGCGGCATCCAGCACAAATTCACCCAGCTCGACAATGAATCCGGTTTCTTCTGCCACCGGCAGGAAATAGGCCGGCTTGAGCAAGCCTTTTTCAGGATGCTGCCAGCGAATCAACGCTTCTACACCGGAGATGCGACCATCGAGCGCGGTAACCTGCGGTTGGTAATAAACCAGGAACTGCTTTTCGCGCAGTCCCTTGCGGATTTCATTTTCGATGGAGAGCTGCTGCTGTTGCTGCTCGCTCAATTCCTTGGTGAAGATGTTGAACCCATTCTTGCCCTGATCCTTGGTGTGGTACATGGCGATGTCGGCATTCTTGATGAGCGTTTCCGCGTCAATGCCATCTTCAGGGTACAGCGCGATACCAACACTCGCCGTGATGTAGAGTTCGTGCTGGTCAATTTCAAACGGCGCCTTGATAGCGCTCACTATCTTGTTGGCTACTTTTTGCGCGGTTGCGACAGAATCCACCTGCGGCAACAGCACGATGAATTCGTCTCCGCCCAGGCGCGCCAGCGTGTCGCTTTCTCGCAGGCACTGGTTCAAGCGCTCCGCGACCATTTTCAGCAACATGTCGCCGGTATCGTGCCCAAGGTTGTCATTGACGATCTTGAAGCGGTCGAGATCGAGGAACATCACCGCCAGGCGCTCCTTGGAGCGGCGTGCGGTACTGATGGCATTGGTGAGTCGATCAAGGAACAGGGCACGATTAGGCAAGCCCGTGAGCAGGTCATGATAGGCCTGGTAGTGAATAAGTTTCTGCGAAGCGAGGCGATCGGTGATGTCGCGCGCCACCACATAGGTGCCGGAAAATTCCTCTGGTTGCTTCTGGCCAATCTGGTTGAAGGATTCGTTTTCGTACACGCCCATGGCGGTGAGTTCGATGGCAATACGACGGCGCTCACCCTTGGGACCGTAACCGCCCTTGCAGACGAGCCACACTTCGTCCATGCGGGCAGCGCGGGAGCTGGAGCGCCGTTCGCTGAAATAAAGTTCCGCCTTGCCAATGGAGTCAGGATCCATCACGACCGAATAATGTTCACCAATCAATTCATCCTTGCGATACCCGAGCAAGTCTTCCGCACGATCATTCACGAACATGAACATGCCGGCCTTGTCGACGATGAAGATGATGTCGGGCGAGCTTTCAATCATGAAGCGATGCAGTCGCTCGGAACGTTCGAGCTGCTTGCGCAAACGTGCGAAGCTCTTTTCCATCTCGCGTTTTTGCAAGGCGTTGTTGATGGTGTTGATCAACACATCGTATTGGTAGGGTTTGGTGATGTAGTCATAAGCACCCAGCTGGAACGCGCCACTGACCCATTCGAAAGTAGTTTCACCACTGAGCACGACGACACAAATGTCGTTGCCTTTTTGTTTCAGCTCGCGCATTACCTGCAGGCCGTTGACCTCGGGCATGTTGAGGTCAAGCAGCATCAGGTCAAACGCCGACGAGGTCGCGAGCTTCTTGAGGGCATCCCGACCGTTGGATGATGTGGTGACGATAAAGCCTGCTGTTTCCAGCAAGGCTTCACAGCTGCTCAGCAGCCTGGGTTCATCATCCACCAGCAGGATATGGGAGCGGGCCATGTAACCTCTATTGCGAATTCATCGGACTTTCATTTGCACAAGAATCTTCTACACAAGAATCTGTGGCAATAAAATGCTGATTACCGTTCCCTTGCTGTCGCTCTGACAACTGATCTGACCCTGCATGTCGTCAACCAGGCGCTTGACGATGGCGAGTCCAGAACCAGTGTGGTCCCCTCCCTTGGTAGTAATGCCCGGAACATACAGATTCTGCAACAACGCTGCAGTCATGCCCGGGCCGTTATCGGCAACACTTAATTGCATATACAGGTGCTCGTGCAAAACCACGTTGCGCCGTGTTGCGATGACGATACTGCCGCCCTTGTCAAAAGCCTCAACAGCATTTTTCACAAGGTTGGTCAGTATCTGTTTGAGCGCATCGGTTCTTGCCAGTACCAGCGCCGGATCATCCGTGAGATCCAACTCAATGGCAATTGGTTTGTCTGTATTGAAGCCCTGCAGGAAAACCCGGTGCAGGCTGCGCACCAAGCCGTTCAGATCAAGTTCGGCAGCTTCGGCAGGCTCGCTCGTCTCAACGCGACGCAGCTCGGCCAGTAGCACGGCAACCCGGTCTATCTCCTGGTTGATGAGCCGGATTTCCTTGCTGGCACCGTTCTCGCCGAGCTTCATGTTCAGTATCTGCAGATAGTTCTTGATGATGGCCAACGGATTGTTGGCCTCGTGCACGGCTTCGCGCACCCGTTGCTGGTATTGGGTCAGTTCCATTGGTGGTGCGTCATCCTTGGGTGTCTGCTCCTGTTGCAGGAAAGCCGCGAGTTTTCGCTTGATGAAATTGCGCAGCAAATTGCGCTGTGGATACATGGAACTGCCGCTCAGCAGAAGTGCGCAGCGTCCAAGTGGCGTCTGCACTGATTCACACAACAGGCTGCTACCACCCAACAGGTCGATTACCTGGCGATCAATGACGGCGAGGCGCTCGGAGTTGCGACTGAGGGGTGCAAGCTCGTTGGCAAGAATGAGGTCGGCCAGCGCGCTGCGGCCTGGCTGTAACTGCAATGCAAGGTCTGGCGACAGTCCTGTCACTTTGCTGCTGGCGCTTACGGTCAGGGTACGCGTACCTTGCCTGGCGCTCAGCACGATGAAGCTCGGATCGACACCAGCTTGTTGCAGCGCGCGTGCCAGTACCGACTTGAGGTTCTCGCTGCCGGCCGTTTCCAGTCCGTCGAGGGCCGCCAATGCGGTTTCGCCCAACATTTGCCGCTGCAGTTGCTGCAGCTCTTCCTTCACTTCCTTGTCAAAATACCTGCGCTCATCTTCTGACAAGGGCAGTACCAGGGGCTTGTGTTGTGCCAGCCCCCAGTTCGAACATTCGGCCAGAAAATCATCTTCAACCTTGAGCAAGAGTTGCCCAACATCCTCTGCGTCCAGGTCAAACAAGCGCCCGGCCGCACTGAGTGCCATTCTGCTGGTGCCGGAATTCCTCGCAGTGAGATGATTGGCAAGCCAGCAAATGCGAACCAGTGGTGTTGCATCAAGAATGAGTTCCACGTCGGTGGCCTGATAGCGCAGCGCATCGATGCAGTTCTGTTCGAGCTGCCAGCTTTCCAGCAAGCGCACGCCAGCGTCGAGATGATCCAGCCCCAGGGTTTGCCGTTCGGCATCGAGCAGGCGGGTTTGCCTATCGATCTCCTGATACAAACCGCCCCAGGCGCTGCCGTGCTGTTGTTCCAGTACCAGCATGCCGGCTTGCAACAGCAGGGCGCAGGCTTCTGCGCCCAACTCATCACGGTAGCCCAGCTTGTGCGCCAACGCACGGGCGACCAGCGCACAACGACGCGCTTGCTGCCAGTACAGTTGATAAAACAGTTGGTCACTCTTTCTGCCCTGCAGGACCAGTTGCAATGCGGTATCGGAGAGCAGGCTGTGCAGCCAATGCGCATCAAGACCCGTCAGCCGCTGCGACAAGAGTCCGGGTTGCTGCGTGGTTCTGATCTTGTGCTGGGCATCGAGTACCCGCATCAGCAGGAAAGGGTTTTGCAAGACCAGCCTGTCGGCCTGCTGCGAGCCAGGATCGGGGGGAGTCCCTGGCGCGTGACTGGTGCCGCTTTGCTCCAGTTGCAGGCACAGCAAACCCGGAGGTGCTGCGATACCCGCCACCTCGAATTGCTGCAATTGGATCTGTTCTGCCCCTGCCATGAACTCCGGCCACACCGCCCACTAGACCATCGATTGTAGCCAAAGCGGGCTTGGGGGTCGATTTTTTGACGCGAAATTCTGTGACAAGACGGTGGTTTGGGAGATTTTCCCGAATTAATCCTACAATGCCGGCATGACCTTAGACCCCCTACCGATAGAACAACTGCCCCTGACCGACCTGAAAGGGGTTGGGCCGGCACTTGCGGAAAAACTGCAGGCGCTGGGCATCACCTCGGTACTGGATCTGCTGTTTCATCTGCCCTTGCGCTACCAGGATCGCACCCGTCTCACCCCTATCGTGGCGCTGCGCCCCGGCATGGACGTCGTCATCGAAGGAACAATTGCCGGCAATGCGCTGATGTTTGGCAAACGCCGCAGCCTGATGGTGAAAGTACAGGATGGCACCGGGGTGACCACGCTGCGCTTCTTTCATTTCAGTGCCGCCCAGAAAAATGCCCTGGTTACCGGAGCCCGCATCCGCTGCTATGGCGAAGCGCGTTTTGGCAAAAGCGGGGTGGAGCTGTATCACCCGGAGTACCAACTGCTGCAATCCGCTATTCCGCCGCCGATGGAAGACCACCTGACCCCGGTGTATCCGGCGACCGAAGGACTGCAACAGAACCGCCTGCGCAAATTGCTGGAGCAAGTGTTCATCCTGTTGCAGAACACCCAGGCGCTGCCGGATTACCTGCCGGAGGAATTGTGCCGGCAGCAACACTTCATGCCTTTGCTGGACGCGCTGCGCATCATGCATTACCCGCCACCGGACGTGTCGTTGCCGCAACTGGAAAACGGTGAGCATCCTGCGCAGGTGCGCCTCGCGTTTGAAGAATTGCTCGCCAACTATCTGAGCTTGCGCCGCCTGCGTGATCAAGCCCAGAGCCTGGCAGCGCCGGTATTGCAAGCGCAGGGCACACTGCAACAGCGCTTGCTGGAGGCCTTGCCGTTTACGTTGACGAAGGCGCAGCAGCGAGTGGGACGTGAAATCTTCAAGGACCTGGCCAAGTCGCAACCGATGTTGCGGCTGGTGCAAGGGGATGTGGGGTCCGGCAAAACCCTGGTGGCCATACTCGCTGCACTGCAAGCGGTGGAAAACGGTTATCAGGCCGTGGTGATGGCGCCAACGGAAATCCTCGCAGAACAGCATTTCCTGAATTTTGATCAATGGTTGCAGCCCCTCGGGCTGCAACTGGGCTTCCTCAGCGGCAAGATCAAGGGCAAAAAACGTGAGGCCGTCTTGCAGGATCTGGCGAGCGGACGCACCCAGATCATCGTCGGCACCCATGCCCTGTTTCAGGAGGGTGTGCAGTTCAAAAAGCTCGGCCTTATCGTTGTGGATGAACAGCACCGCTTCGGCGTGCATCAGCGCCTGGCGTTGCGCGAGAAAGGCAACAATGCGGGAGTGTGGCCGCATCAGCTGATCATGACGGCCACGCCGATTCCGCGCACGCTGACGATGAGCGCCTATGCGGACCTTGATTGCTCGGTGATCGACGAATTGCCGCCCGGCCGTACCCCCGTGAACACTGTATTGATCCAGGAGCAGCGCCGACCCGATGTAGTGGCGCGCATCAGTGGCGCCTGCAAGGAAGGGCGCCAGGTGTACTGGGTATGCACGCTTATCGAGGAATCCGAAGTGCTGCAATGCCAGGCCGCTGAAGCGACCTTTCAGGATTTGACACTGGCGTTGCCGGATGTGCGCATTGGCTTGATCCATGGTCGCATGAAGCCAAAAGAGAAGGCGGACATCATGGCGGCCTTCAAATCCGGCGCCCTGCACTTGCTGGTGGCAACCACGGTGATTGAAGTGGGCGTGGACGTGCCCAATGCCAGCTTGATGATTATCGAAAACCCGGAACGTCTGGGCCTGGCGCAACTGCATCAATTGCGCGGTCGCGTGGGTCGCGGCTCGGCCGAAAGCCACTGCCTGTTGCTTTATCACCAACCCTTGTCGGAGGCTGGCAAATTGCGCCTGGCCATCATGCGTGAAAGCAACGATGGCTTTTATATCGCCGAGAAAGATCTGGAAATTCGCGGGCCCGGTGAAATCCTTGGCACGCGCCAGACCGGACTGATGTGCTTCCGCATCGCGGACCTGGTGCGCGACAGTTACCTGCAACCCAAGATCAAGCTGTGGGCCGAAAAGATCCGCGCGCAACAGCCTGAGCTGGTAGATCCCCTGATCCGGCGCTGGTTGGCGCAGTCAGAACAATACGCCTCTGTATAAGCCCGGGCCTGGCAATAACTGCTAGAATTTCAAAATCAGGTGAAGCCTGTAACTGTTCCACCCGCTCTGATAGCTTTAACATTTCCGGTCAGCCTATACAGGTCAATATCGTTCAACCGCACGGTGTAGCCGGCCTCAGGATTTTTGCAATATGGTTGACCCAACAAGCGACCCGCGCCTGCAACAGGCCATCGAACAATTTTATTTTGCCTATCGCGCGTTTACCGCCGTGCCCGACCGCATCCTGCAGGATTTGGGGCTGGGCCGCGTGCATCACCGCATTCTCTATTTCGTGGGGCGCAATCCCGGGCTCAATATCAATGAGCTGCTGCAGATTTTGTGCGTAAGCAAACAGGCGCTGAACGCCCCCTTGCGCCGGTTGACCGAGCTGGAACTGATCGATGTTGAAACTGCCCAGCATGACCGCCGTGTAAAGCAACTGCGGTTGAGCAAGAAAGGTGTGAAGCTGGAAGCGCGCCTGACCCGTTCCCAGCTCGACCATCTGGCGCGCGCCTTCACCCGTGGCGGCGATGCCGCGACTGATGGCTGGGTGAAAGTGATGCGGGAAATTCCGCAAGCTTGATGCTGGCTCTGCCAATAAAGGCCTTTTAAGGAACTGGTTTAGACCAGAATCCCTTTCTCTCCTTCTGAACGCGCCACAATTGTCGCGCACACGGCATCTGAATAGACATTGATGCTGGTTCGCACCATGTCCAGTATCCGGTCTGTCACCAGCAACAAACCAATTGCTTCCGCCGGCAAGCCGATCGCGGTGAGGATGACGGCAATGGCCACCAGGGAGGCCGCGGGTATCCCGGCGACACCAATTGACGTCATCAGTGCCAGCAACACTACGGTGAACTGCGTGCCGAAGCTCAAATCCAGCCCATAGGCCTGCGCCAGAAAGATCGCGGCAGCGCATTCATACAACGCAGTGCCATTCATGTTAACGGTTGCACCCAACGGGATGACGAAACTCGAGATGCGCTCCGAGACACCCACATTCTTCTGCACACATTCCATGGTTACAGGAATGGTGGCAGACGACGAGGCCGACGAGAATGAGGTCAACAGTGACGGTGCCATCGCCTTGAAATGCTTGATTGGACTCACCTTCGCCACATATTTCAGCAACAGCGGCAGTACGACGAACAAATGCACCAGCAGCGCACCCAGCACCGTGCAAAAAAACAGCAGCATAGGCAGGAACGCAGCAAACCCGGTAGCTGCTACCGTGCGCGCGACCAGGCCAAAGACCCCGATGGGGGCAAATTTCATGATCCACATGGTTATCAGGATCATGGTTTCGGAAATACCGTGCCAGAACAACATCAGGGTTTCAGATTGCTTCTGCGGAATCCGGGTCATGAAGAAACCAAACACCAGACTGAAGAAGATCAGTCCCAGCATTTCTCCGTTGTCAGAGGATGCCGCCACGATGTTGGTTGGAATCATGCGCAGGAACATGTTCACAAGATCGCCGCCATCGCGTCCTTCGATACTGGCCAGCGCCCCTTTTACGGAGTCATCATCAAGGCTCAGGTTCAATTGTGCACCCACCGGAACGCCATTGGAGAGGCCGGGGGTAAACACATTGACGAAGAATAGTCCCACCAGAATGGCGAGAGTGCCGGTTAGTGCGTAATAGAACATCGTTTTCAGACCCAGGCGCCTGAAGTCGACACCAGAGCCAATGGAGGCGACACCGGTAATGATGGACGCGGCGATGAGAGGAACAATGATCATCTTCAGGGCGTTGAGGAACAGCGTGCCCACGAACTCATACACTTGGTAGAAAGTGATGCCGAACAGACCGGCTTCGGTGCCGCTGAGCGTCCCCGCGATGGCCGCGAGCAGGATGGCCAGCAGAATCTGCCAGTGCAGTTGCAGTTTTTTCACGATCCAGCCCTCAGTGGTGTAAGCATGCCCGGGGGATTTAACCAGCCCCCCCCGCTTTATTCAATGCAACTCATTCACTGTCTATAATGCACGGCTTCTCTACAGGATGTGACGTCGATGCCGCCAACAACGAAAGCTTCCAGCGCAAACCGCCTTTTGCAGTGGCTGGCGCGCCGGTTTCCGGTGGCATATCGCCGTGCCCCGGACTTCTGGCAGTTGACGCGCATGCATCGGCCCATCGGCATCTTCCTGTTGCTGTGGCCCACCCTGTGGTGCCTGTGGATCGCAGGGGAAGGCACGCCTGATATAAAGCTGGTGCTGATCTTTGTGCTGGGCACGATCCTGATGCGCTCCGCGGGCTGCGCTATCAATGACTACGCTGATCGCAACTTCGATGGGGCCGTGAAGCGCACGCGGGAACGGCCGCTGGCCACGGGCAAGATCCTGCCGCGTGAAGCGCTCATTACTTGTGGCGTGTTGTGCCTGCTTGCGTTTGGCCTGGTGTTGTTTACCAATACCCTCACTATTTACATGAGTGTCGGCGGCCTGGCGCTCGCACTGGTCTATCCCTTCATGAAGCGCCATACCCATATGGCACAGACGGTACTGGGCGCCGCGTTTTCGTGGGGCGGCATGATGGCGTTTACTGCGCAGACCGGCACGCTGCCGGTGTATGCCTTGTTACTGTATGTGGCCAATGTATTGTGGACGGTGGTGTATGACACCGAGTATGCAATGGTCGATCGAGACGACGACCTGAAGCTGGGGCTCAAATCCACCGCGATTCTGTTCGCGGAAGCAGATCGCGTCATCATTGGTTGCTTGCAGGGGCTGTTCCTGCTGACGTTGTCGCTCAGCGCCAAGCACTTTGGATTGGGGGGGTGGTTCCAGACGGGCCTGGTCCTGGCTGCAGGCTTGTTCGTGTATCAGCAGGTGCTGATTTTCCACCGCGACCGCGACCAGTGTTTTCGCGCGTTCCTGCACAA
This sequence comes from Pseudohongiellaceae bacterium, assembly GCA_044338875.1. GTDB lineage: Bacteria > Pseudomonadota > Gammaproteobacteria > Pseudomonadales > Pseudohongiellaceae > CAILUG01. The sequence continues at coordinate 11,330 of JBIIWM010000055.1, forward strand.
CAACAACGTGGGGCTGGTGATTTTTGTTGCCACTGCCATCGACCTCTTCATTCCCTGAGAGCGTGCGTCAGTACTCGTACCGGCGCGGTTGCTGCCAGCGGCAGTCATGGCCAAGTTCAAGCAACAAGGCCACGCCCTTGTCGTAATTGCGCCCCACTGAAGCGACGCCGTGGGAGTCATCCCCGGGGACTACGGTAACACCCTGTTTGAGGGCCTGCTGCAACACCGGCATTGAAGGATATTGCTCGGTGCTCTTGTCGAAACCGCGCAAGTTGAAATCCATGATCAGCTTCAGATCCGCCATCAATTGCAGGTTGCGCACCATGCGTTGCTGCACCGATGCATGCTGCAGCGTGTTGACATAATCCCCGTCGAAAATCCGGATCAGATCGAAGTGACCGACCACCGCCGGCTGCAGTGCCTCGAGCATGCAGAACTGGTCATCAAAATAATCACAATACAACTGCTCTACATCCCCGGCCGCCTGCACCGCTTGCTGGTAGTGCCCGGCGTTGTAATCAATACCGATCCCGCCCACATGGTGCACGGAACCGACGATGTAATCCGGTTGCGTCTCGGCAATGAGTTGTTGCACGAACGCGGTAGAGCCGGGATAAGTCTCGGTTTCAAAGGCGGTGAACAATGTGAGCTTGTCGGCATACTGCGCTTGCAGGCGCCGGCATTCGGCAAAATAACGGCGAAACTGCTCTTGCAGGCTCGCCGCACTGAGATTGCTCGCCACTTCGTCAGGATAACGCCGCTGGTCATCCAATGGCGGCATGTGTTCCGTAATACCTACCCAGGCAAAGCCCGCCTGCACATAGGCCTGCACCACGGCATCGAGCGAATCCCTGGCGTGATGACAGAATTGTCCACTGTGTCCGCCATGTACCGAGACTTTGGTGTACGCTGTCGTTGCTGTTGCCGGTTTTGGTATCAAGGGAAGGCCTGTAGGTTGCCACTGCCGGCAATGTACTGCAATTTTCCGGGCTACTACAATTGTTTCCCTTCATGAGCGCACTCAGGCAAGCACGTGACCGACAGTCAACCCAGTCCATATCATCCTCGCTTCATCCACAGCATGGCTGAAGTAGACCGCCATGCGTGGAATGCGCTGGTCGGCACGAGCTATCCGTTTCTCCGGCATGAATTCCTGCTGGCCATGGAAACGTCGGGCGCTACTTCTACTGCAAGCGGCTGGACCCCCTGCCACTTGCTGCTCGAATCCGGCACGGCATTGGTGGGTTGCCTGCCGCTGTATGTGCGCAGCAATTCATATGGCGAATACGTGTTCGACTGGGCCTGGGCCGACGCTTACCGGCAACATGGCCTGGCTTATTATCCCAAGCTGGTGAGTGCCATTCCCTTTACGCCCTGCGCGGGTCCGCGTCTGAGCCTTGCGCCATCGCTGGAGCTTGCTACTGTCTTGCCGCTGGTGCTGGAAGCGATCATTGCCAAGGCCGATGCACTGGGAGCATCCAGCTGGCATCTGTTGTTTCCGGAAGCGCAGCAGAAGTCGAGGTTCAGCAACAGCCATCTCTTGTTACGCACCGGTTGCCAATACCAATGGTTCAATCGCGGCTACACCAATTACGATGACTACCTAAGCACGCTCACTTCGCGCAAACGCAAAAACCTGCGCAAGGAGCGAACCCAGGTGAGCGAGCAAGGTATTGTCTTTCGCGTGCTGGAAGGACCCGACGTGAGCCCTGACCAGTGGCAGGCATTTTATTATTTCTATCAGAATACCTATCTGGTGCGTGGCCGCCAGCCCTACCTCAACGCCAGTTTCTTCACCACGCTGGCGCAGACGATGCCTGAAGCCTTGCTGCTCGTACTGGCGTACCGGGACGACGCATGCGTCGCCGGCGCGCTCTTCTTCAAGGGCAGCGACACCTTGTATGGGCGTTACTGGGGCAGCAGCGAGGAGTTCCAGTTCCTGCATTTTGAAACCTGCTACTACCAGGGCATCGACTACTGTATTT
>JBIIWM010000256.1:0-3930 GCA_044338875.1 Pseudohongiellaceae bacterium
AGCTGGTAGTTCCCGAGGATCCGGAACTGCCGATTCGTCCGACGCTTGTACAGGCCAGCATAACGGTGAGCCGGTAAGCACTTCCTTGCGAACAGGAACAGCCATCGGTCTATTGCTCCAGTTGCGCAATCATGTTGTTGGCATGACGCAGGCGCAGGGCAAACTGGCGTGACATGTTCTTCAGCAGCAACAGTGCAATCTCTGGATACTGTTGCTGGACAATTTGAATCCCGTTTACATCAATGCTCAGACACAGCGATTGTTCCTTGGCTTTGACACTGGCTGATCTGGGTTCGCCGTCGAGCAGGCTCATTTCGCCGAACAGCGAACCGTTTACCAGCAGGCTCACCAGCCGTTGCCGGCTGCTGCCGGGAATCGCCAGCAGGGTTTCCATCTGGCCGTACACCAGCAGGTAGGCGCAATCGGAATCCTCGCCCTGGCTGAACACGGTTTCCCCTGCGGCAAAACGCCGCTTTTTGACATGCTGCGCCAGGATGCGCTGCTGCGCACGGGTCAGGCCCTGCAGGATGGGGCTTGCCGCCAGCAGATGGGCGGTACGGTTGCGGCTGTGGTCGCGCATGCCGTTCAGCAGCAGGTCTTCGCACAAGGCCAACGCCATTTCAGCATCTCCCGGAAACCAGCGCTGGCCGATGGACTGCAGCACGCCATTCATGCTCAGGTTCAACCAGACACGCCTGGGCTGGAAGCGCCGGCGCTGGTGGTTGGCTCTCCTCGTCGGCATGTTGCCGGTAGTGCGGCGTTCGGGTTCCACGTTGCTGACGAGCAGTTGGCCGCCGCGGTCCCTGCATTGCAGGAACAGTCGGTAGAACGTGGAGGAGCCGGTGGAATCGATGGTGGACAGGTGCCGGCAGTCCAGCACCAGGTAGCGGCAGCCGCTGAGCAGCAGTTCTGTCACATGGGTATGCAGCTGGGCGCAGGCACCAAAGAACAGCGCCCCCTGCAGTTCCACAATTGCAATCTGGTGACCCTGCGCTTCCAGCAAAGCCAGGTCGGCAAGGGGCCGCTGCACCCTTGAACGCACCGCCTGGCCGGTATACGTGCGCCGGATCGGGTTGCGGCTCATGCCAAACACAAACAGCAGCATCGCCAGCAACAACCCGATCCCCACTGCAGGAATCAGGCCGAATGCCACGGCCGCCAGCACGACCGCCACGGTAACGAGCATATCGGGTATTACTGTCATCGGAAACACAAAGCGGCGCAGCAGCAGCCCCCGGGCCCTGTGGAGCGTGCCCTTGTCAAAGGCCTGCAGCGCAGTGGCCAGCAACATGCCCGAGGTAGCCCACAAGGGCAGGGCAGCCACTACCGGAGACAGCAGCAACAACAACAGCAGCAAGGCCAAGCCGGATCCGATGGTGGCCAGCCTGGTATGAGCACCGGCATTGGTCAGCGCCGTGGAGCGGCTGAGGGCGCCGGAGCCAGGCAGATAGCCGGCCACGCCCATCAGCACGTTCGCAATGCCGTGTACCTTGAGGTCATGGTTTGGATCGTTAACCTGATGCGTTTCCAGCGCAATGGCACTGCCGGCCAGCACCGTGTCAAAGGTGGCCAGCAGGCCAATGGAAACACCACTGGTGATAACAATGTCCAGATTGTCCAGCAGCGGCGCACCTTCTGTAGCAAACGCAGCCAGTGGCGAATCGAACAGTGCCAACAGACTGATCTCGCCTACTAGTGGTGCGGTACCCAGCTTGAACAGATGCGAGCCGAAAAAGTAAAGCAGCGAGCCGGCCAGCAGCGCTAGCAGGGCGGGGGGCAGTACCTTGCTGCGACCTTCCAGCAGCAGGATGCTGAGCACTGTGATGCCGCCCACTGTCAGCGCCCAGGGATCCACCTGAAGCAGTCCACCTTCAAAAAGGATGGTCGACAAAGCCAGCTGCGGCAGCCCCAGCACCATGGGCAAGGAACTCAGAAACACCAGCAGTGCAGACGCATTGATGAAGCCGGCCAGTACCGGTACCGGCACATAGCTTACGAAATTGCCAAGGCGCAGTACGCCCGCAAGTATCTGCATCAAGCCCGCCAAAATGACACCGACAAAGGCCGTCATGATGGCGGCGCCGGGCTCAAGTCCGCGGGCTATGCATTCGCCGATGGCAGATGAGATAACCAGTGCAGTGACAGCACGCGGGCCAGAGAGCAGGAATCGGTTCGAGTCGAAAGCACCGGTAATCAGGCAGAACAGAATGGCAGAACCGATGCTGGCAGTAATGCCAAACACTGCATATTCCGCACCCAGCGTCGAAACCGCGATCAGGCCATAGGCAACAGCCTGGGGCAGGGAAGCCAGCGCGCCGGCAAACGCGGCAGGTAGATCCCTGGACAATTTCTGGTAATTCAAATGCAGGCCTGGACGGACGATTATCAATATTGCGTGCCGGAATTATGAAGCATGGAGCGGAACTGACAACGAAAAGATTCATGAAGATCGGGTAAAGAAAGTTGTGCTGCTCCGGCGGTCTCGGCGAGAGCGAACTCGTGTTCAATCCGTCCTTCACTGCTTCCACGGTGCTGTGTGGACTTCGCGCGCTCAATCGCGCATCTTTTGTCCGGGGATTTCAGTATGGAGAATCAATGCAATGCAGCGCGACAAGTATCAGCAATACCTCGACAGCTTCAACGATCGCGACTACGACAAGGTGCTCGCCTTCTGGGCCCCTGAGTTTTTGGTAACCCTGCAGGGCGAAGTGCTGTTCGACTCAGCGGAAAGCCTGAAAAGGACCTATGGCTTCCTGCAGGATCACGTCTCCGAAGAGATCTTCGTGCAGCATTACCTCGCGGATGCAGACAAGGTCTTCCTTGAAGCCATCGTGCGTATCACGGCACACAAGTCCATCACTGCCGAAGCACTTGCTGCGCACCGCATTCGAGGCGTTTTGCCCATTGAGGCTGGCGTGGCAATCGATATCCCGCAGTTCATCCACTACCACCTCGAGAAGGGCCGCTTTAAAACAGGGGCGTGTCAGATCAGTGGAGTACCGCGACCGGTAGCGACTCGGTAGGTACAGTAATAGCAGCAAGCGCGGATTGCGTTTGCTGCTATTCAGATTGTTGATGCTGGCTTCTCTGCATCCCTATTTAAGATCGGAATAGTCAGTCGCACTCATGTAGTACACCTCCGGCGCACTCAATGGCACGTTGTACTTGGTGCGCAGCGCCACCCAGTCCGGATCCGCCGCAAACTTCTGCCACACTTCCGCCCGGTGCGCGACATCGCGGTAGGCGAGCATCCAGATCAGCGTGTTGGGGCGGCTGTTGTCCTGCCACACGCCGATCACATCCGCGCCGTGGCGCTCGAACATGGCCGCTTCATCTTCGCGGAAGCGCTGGTGCAGTTCTTTGATGCCGCCGTTGAAATCACCCGTGCCGACCTGGGCCGGGTCGACGGTGTACATGCGCAGTTCGAAGCAGCGCGCAGAGGCGTCAACGTTGGCGGAATATTCCGCATCCAGTTGGTCGGCAGGGCCGCAGGGCGGCACGGCGCCTTGGGCCAGGGCGGTGTTGCTGGTCCAGGCCAGGGACAGGGTGGCAAACAGGCTTGCAGCAAGAGAGATGGTAAGTTTCATTCTTTGGTTTCCTTGTTGTTTCATGTGTGTGTTGTCAGGTCATTGCACCGGAACTTTCAGGCCAGCGATACGATCACCGATTTGGTCTGCAGGTATTCATCCAGCCCTTCCGGTCCGGTCTCGCGGCCGTAGCCGCTCTGCTTGCAGCCGCCGAAGGGCATCGCCACGTCCAGCATCGCCCAGCCGTTGACCCAGACGATGCCGGCGTGCAGCCGTGCGGCCACGCGGTGGGCGCGCGCCACGTTGCCGGTCTGCAAGCCCGCGGCCAGGCCGTAGGGCGTGCCGTTGGCCAGCGCCACGGCTTCATCCTCGGTGTCGAAGGGCTGCACGGTCAGCACCGGGC
>JBIIWM010000056.1:0-13255 GCA_044338875.1 Pseudohongiellaceae bacterium
GTGTAGATGCCTTGTTCCGGGTTGGCGCCCGAAGCGATGGCGAAGGCCATGGCCAGCGGCAGGGCTACGACGCCGACGATGGCGCCCGACACGAGATTCCTCAGCCAGTGCTGGCGTTGGAGAAGTCCCGCGTTCTTTGCTTCAAGCAATGCCAGCATGACCCACTCCGTAACACTGAAACATGATAATGAAGTTATAATAAAATTATCATTGAGCGACAACAAGCAAAAGCATAAACGCAGTACGGCAGGTTTTATTGCGCAGCGCTGCTTGAATGTGGGGCTCCAGGCCCAATACTGGGTTCAGCTATTTCACCTGGAAGCCAAATGCGCGGTTTGTTCCTGCTTTTGATCGTAATCCCCATCGCTGAATTAATGCTGCTGCTGGAAGTAGGCGGTCGCATCGGCTTGCTGCCTACCCTTGCGATCGTCGTTGGTACTGCCTTTATTGGCATTAATGTACTGCGGCGGCAGGGTTTTTCCACGCTGACGCGGGCGCAGCGCCGACTCGAGGCCGGGGAATCGCCGGCACAAGAGCTGATTGAGGGCATCTTGCTGGCAGTTTCGGGTGTCCTGCTGCTGGCGCCGGGTCTTATCACCGATACCCTTGGTTTCATTTTATTGTTCCCCTGGCTGCGCCCGGCGTTGGCGCGTTATCTGGTCAAGCGCGGTAGCTTCAACGCCTTTGGAGCCGGCAATGCGGGAGCCAGCTTTACTGTATTCAGGGCGGATAGTTGGAGCCAGGGCACGGCAGAGGGCGACATCCTGGATGGCGAGTACATCCGGGAAGCGGATTACGAACGCCAGCTCAAGCCCCCACCCCGCGAGTAAAAAAACTCAAATTTTTTCATTTGGAGCCATTGAAATGACCCTGGCCAGCCCCATCTTAGGGTCAGCCATACCAGGCCACGCCTGCGCGGGGAGTCACCTGGTTTGTTCTTAAAAAATAGTGCCGGTCCCAACCGGTAATGAATTCAGTCAAGGTAAACGTTGGAGATCCATAGCAATGATAATTCGTCCATTACAAGACCGTGTGGTGGTAAGACGCAAAGAAGAAGAAACCAAAACTGCTGGTGGTATCGTGTTGCCCGGTTCGGCAACTGAAAAACCGGCTCAGGGTGAAGTGCTGGCCGTAGGCCCGGGCCGTATCCTGGAAAACGGTACTGTGCGTCCCCTCGACCTCAAAGTAGGTGACAAGGTGCTGTTCGGCAAATATGCCAGCAACACCGTAAAAATCGACGACGAAGAACTGCTCATCCTCAGCGAGAGCGACATCTTTGGCGTACTGGAAGGCTAAGCAGCTTTTCTTTCTGAATCCCGGATCAAGACATATATAGAACTACAGGAATTTAACCATGGCTAAAGACGTATTGTTTGGTGACATCGCTCGCCAGAAAATGGTGAAGGGCGTAAACCTGCTGGCAGACGCCGTTAAAGTAACCCTCGGCCCCAAAGGCCGTAACGTGGTACTCGACAAGTCCTTCGGCGCTCCTACCGTAACCAAGGACGGCGTGTCCGTTGCAAAAGAAATCACACTGAAAGACAAGTTCGAAAACATGGGCGCCCAGATGGTGAAGGAAGTTGCTTCCCAGACTTCTGACCAGGCTGGCGACGGCACCACCACTGCTACCGTTCTGGCCCAGGCCATTTTGAACGAAGGCCTGAAAGCCGTAGCCGCTGGCATGAACCCGATGGACCTGAAGCGCGGTATCGACAAGGGCGTTGCTGCTGTTGTGGCAGAGCTGGGCAAAATGTCCCAGCCCTGTACCGAAAGCAAAGCCATTGCCCAGGTAGGCAGCATCTCCGCAAACTCTGATGTCAGCGTTGGTTCCATCATTGCAGAAGCGATGGACAAGGTTGGCAAAGAAGGCGTTATCACCGTAGAAGACGGTTCCGGTCTCGAGAATGAACTGAAAGTTGTAGAAGGCATGCAGTTCGACCGCGGCTACCTTTCCGCTTACTTCATCAACAACCATGAAAACATGGCGGCTGAGCTCGAAAACCCGCTCATCCTGCTGGTAGAAAAGAAAATCAACAACATCCGCGAAATGCTGCCTGTGCTGGAAGGCGCAGCCAAATCCGGTCGTCCACTCTTCATCATTGCTGAAGACGTAGAAGGCGAAGCGCTGGCTACCCTGGTAGTAAACAACATGCGCGGCATCGTCAAAGTGGCTGCTGCCAAGGCGCCTGGTTTCGGTGATCGTCGCAAAGCCATGCTGCAGGATATTGCTATCCTGACCGGTGGTACCGTGATCGCAGAAGAAATCGGCCTGAGCCTGGAAGGCGCTACTACTGCTGACCTTGGATCCGCCAAGCGCGTCATCATCACCAAGGACAACACCACCATCATCGACGGCGCTGGCGACAGCAAAGTGATCGAAGGTCGTGTAGCCCAGATCCGTGCACAGATCGAAGAAACCTCTTCCGATTACGACCGCGAAAAACTGCAGGAACGCGTTGCCAAGCTGGCAGGCGGTGTTGCTGTGATCAAGGTTGGTGCCGGCACTGAAATCGAAATGAAAGAGAAGAAAGCCCGCGTTGAAGACGCGCTGCACGCAACCCGTGCTGCCGTTGAAGAAGGCGTAGTCCCTGGCGGCGGCGTCGCCCTGGTACGTGCCCTGCAGGCAATCGAGAAAATGAAAGGCGACAACGAAGACCAGACCGTTGGCCTGAACATCCTCCAGCGCGCACTCACTGCTCCGCTGCGCCAGATCGCCACCAACTCCGGTGACGACGCTGCCGTGGTACTGAACAAGGTGCGCAGCCTGAAAGGCAACAACGGTTACAACGCTGCTACCGGCGAATACGGCGACATGCTGGAAATGGGTATCCTGGATCCCACCAAAGTAACCCGTAACGCACTGCAGGCTGCTGGCTCCGTCGCTGGCCTGATGCTGACCACCGAATGCATGATCGCTGAACATCCGGAAGAAAAGCCGGCTGGCGGCGGTGGCATGGGTGACATGGGCGGCATGGGTGGCATGGGCGGCATGATGTAAGCGTCCCTGGGCACGGCATGACGTGCCCGTTGCAACATTCGCCGAACACAGTCACAAGCTGTACTACGCAATACTCAAAACCCCCGCACTGCGGGGGTTTTGTTTTTGGGCAGCACGAAATGTGGATGCTGCGCCCGCCAATCCTGTATTCCGCAATGGCCGGGTTGGTTGGAGTTGTTCCCGGTGTCACACATTAATTAGCTTTACATTTCAATGGGATTTATATAACAAGGTGCTGGGCTTTTTCTGCGTTTAACCGGAGAAAGGGTTTCAAATCACATAATAATTATGAAAAAACATCAGAAACACCCGCCATGCGGGAGGGGAAATCATGAAATATGCTGGTATCCGGCAATTCAGGGTGCGTGCCATCGCCCTGTCAATTGCCTCTGCAACCCTTGTTAGCAACGCCGTTCAAGCACAGGATGAACTTGAAGAGATACAGGTCACGGGCACCCGTATCCGCTCCACCGACGGCATGGTCACGCCGACCCCCGTCACGGCAGTCACGACTGCTGAAATGAAGAATTTTGATCCAGGCTCCTCTGTTTCCGAACAGCTCGACAACCTGCCCCAGTTCCTGAATACCCAGACCGCCCAGCGCGGTGGCGCGACGCTATTCGGCGATGCGGCCGGCAGCTACCTGAATCTGCGCAACATGGGCAAACAACGAACTTTGGTACTCTTCGACGGCTCCCGTATCGTACCGGCGGACCGCGCCAGTACCGTCAACGTGGACAATTTCCCGACAGCGCTAATCCGCACCGTTGACGTGGTTACCGGTGGCGCTTCCGCCGCTTACGGTGCTGACGCCCTCGCAGGCGTGGTCAACTTTGTCCTCGACCGTGAATTTGAAGGCCTGAAGACCAGCGTTTCCACCGGCGTGACCGAAATGGGCGACGGCGAAAACTGGAACTTCTCGGTTGCGGGCGGTACTCAGATCGGTGAACGCCTCCATGTCATCGGCTCCATCGAAGCGCGCGAAATCAATCAGATCTACCGCAACCCGCAGGATCTGGAAAACTGGGATAGCAGGGGCTTCGTGATCAACCCCGCCTGGAAATCCACCGATCCGGCCGGCACCAACCCCCAGCGCCTGACCGTAGCGCATGCGCATTCCGCCACCCAAAATGCCGCCGGCATGATTTCTTCCGCCGCACCGGGTTTCCGGCTGAATGGCTACACCTTCACTGACGACGGCAAGGCGATGCGCCCCTTCATCAAGGGCGACTACACCAACCGTGTCGGTTCCGGTTCCAACGGCATGCAGGCTGGTGGCCCGGAAGCTGGCATCGCGGAACAAGCCTTTGATGGCGGCCCGTCCGGTGCCGAAGTAGTCCAGCGTTCCGGTTTCGGTGCCCTCAAGTTCGATGTCACCGACAACACCCAGCTGTTCGGCCAGATGATGATTGGCCGCACCGAGTCCAATACTTATGGTCGTCGCGGAAACCCTGAGATGGGCCAGCAATACTTCGGCACCATTTACCGCGAAAATCCCTTCCTGCCAGCGGAATTGGCGGCAGAAATGGACAGGCTCAGCCTGAGCTCCGTGCGCATCGACAAGATCGGTCAGGTACGCGGTTCGGACAAAAGCAACTTCTATGACGGCCGCGATGACTCCAACATCAGCGCAATGTGGTCCACCAGTGCCGGCTTCGACACCAAGCTGCCCAATGGCTGGGATCTGCGCGGCACCTATCAATACGGCGAATCCAAACTCACGTCAGAAGCCCAGAACATCATCCGGGTGGATCATTGGTACCTGTCCATGGATGCCGTTCGTGATCCGGCTACCGGCGGCATTGTCTGCAACGTTCAGCGCGTGAATCCCTCGATCGCCCAACTGGAAGCTGCTGCCGTCGGAAAACTGGTGGCAAGCGCCAACGTGATTCAATATCCCAACGGCGTCCAGCCCATCAAAAACATCCTGGTAACGCCGCAGGAATCGATCCGCGACTGTATCCCGATGAACGTTTTTGGTTTGGGCAACGTATCCCAGGCTGCTTCTGACTACATGGTCAGTGACAAGAAAGGCCTGCGCGATCTGGATCAGGATTTTGCCGAAATGCTGCTCACCGGTGAGTTGTATGAAGGCTGGGGTGCAGGCCCGGTGTCTTTTGCGGCCGGTCTGACCTACCGTGACGAGTGGTTCAACCAGTTGACCCGACCGATCGAAATGGAACGCTCCACGATCAATGCGCCTGAGCTCGGTATCCGCGGAATTTCCCCCGGTATCACTGGCGGCAATCGCTCGATTCACCAGTTCTCCGCAACGAGTTGGGCTACCGGCTCCTTTGATGTCTGGGAATGGTTCTCCGAGGTCAATCTGCCCGTATGGGAATCCGGTTCCGGCAACCAGCGCATCGACAGCACCATGGCTTTCCGTCAGTCCGATTACTCGCACAGCGGCAAGGTTGACAGCTGGAAGATCGGCACAGAATTCCAGGTGAGCGCAGACCTGCGTTTCCGCGCAACCAAATCACGTGACGTCAGGGAGCCCACCTTTGGTGAGCAGTTCGAGTCAGGCGGCGGCGGTGCCAACATCACCGACCCGGTCACGAACACTTCCTATACCATCACCCAGTTGAGTGGCGGCAACCCCAACCTGCGCCCGGAAGAAGCCGACACGCTGACGGCCGGCTTCGTCTATGCCCCGACCTTTGCCCCCTGGGCTGAAGGCTTCTCGATTTCGGCCGACTGGTACGAAATTGATGTCGACGGCCGCGTCGGCGCGCTGGGCTCACAGCGTATCCTGGAAGATTGCAAACTCGGCGATGTGGCCTTGTGCGCACTGGTTACCCGCAGCCCGGTCACCGGTCTGGTCGAACGCGTACTGAACGTGAACCTGAACGTTGCTGCGGCACTGACCTCGGGTATAGACATCGAAGCGCGCTACGATCTGGAACCGAACTTCTTCAATGACTTTGAAGAGTCGATGAACTTCAGGCTGTTCGCCGGCCACATGCTGGAAAACTCCGTGACTACCACCACCTACCGGGATGACCTTGGTAGCCAGCAAAGCCCCGAATGGACCGCAACGTTGATGACCGGATATAACATCGGTAACTACGGTGTAAGCCTGATCGGTCGTTACTATGACAGCACGCTGATCAACGTGCTGTGGCAGGAAGGCCGGGAAGTGGATGACAACTCCATTGCCTCGCAGACCATTGCCAACCTGGTCTTCAGCTATCGCGGTGAAACGGCCACTGGCGGTAATTGGGTCGCCAGCTTGAACGTCAACAACATGTTCGATCGTGAGCCGCCGGTGATCCCTTCCGAGAGCCAGCGTGGTGGTCAGCAGATTGTCAGCAACGTGTTTGATGCCTATGGCAGAAGATATCAGTTGAGCCTGAACTACAACTTCTGAGTACTGCGGTGACGGCCGGCGGAGCTTGGATGCTACGCCGGCAACGACATGAAAAGGCTGCCTTGGTGCAGCCTTTTTTTTGCCTGGAAATTAACAGGTATCGCAGTCACGCTGTTGTTGCCCCCACTAATCCGGAGATGGGGTGAAATGAAAATTGGTGTCAGCACACTGGTTCCAACTGTGGCAGAAATAAGAAATATGATGCTGAAAACAGCATGCAGGGTAATTGCAGTGGCAGAGCCGTCAGGACAACATGGACGCCCCCGGCACGATGATTTATTCTGACGCAAATATGCTCGCTCGTACCGAGTGGCAAAGGCTAACTACTGAAAACAGAAGCATCAGGCGGGGTAAGCATGCGCAAGCATGGAGCAGTGTTCGAATATGCGTTGAAGCTGGCTGGGGTTTGTGCGCCTGTGGCTTGGCTCGTTTTCTCGGCCCAGGGCGCCTATGCCCAAGCGGCTGCAGACGCCAGCGCCGCGCCCAACGAGCTGGTCCAGACCTACTGTGTGGAATGCCACAATAGCGACGACTGGGCGGGGAGCCTCGACCTCGACTCGATGAATCTGAGCCATCCTGGAGAGGAGCCGGAAGTCTGGGAAACCGCCATTGGCAAGTTGCGCGGTCGCCTGATGCCGCCTGCCGGGCAGCCTCAGCCAGGGCAGGACGAAGTCGACGCCATGGTTGCCTATCTAGAGACTGAGGTCGACGCGAGTGCCAACGCCAATCGAGTGGGGCATGTGCCGATCCAGCGCCTCAATCGCACCGAGTTCGCGGCATCGGTAGAAGGGTTGATCGGAGTCAGGATTGATCCCCAGCAGGCGTTGCCTGCCGATATCGAGGTCGAGGGCTTCAACAATATTGCCGGTGCCCTAGGCATTTCTCCCTCATTCATGGAGCAATATTTGTCGGCAGCGCGCAGTGCTGCCCGCAAGGCTGTCGGCGAACCAGTGCCGAAGATGGCCAGCACCTTCTTTGCGGCCGGCGGTGGCACGCAAGGCGGTCCGGGGGGCAACCCTGGCCAGAACAATCATCGGGACGGCTTCCCCCTGGGGACGCGCGGTGGCATGAGCTTCACGCACGTGTTCCCGGCCGATGGCGAGTATCGCCTCGACTTCCTGGATGCCGACAACCTCAATGCGGGCCTGTATCCGTTTGGCATGTTGACCGAAGCCACGATGGTCATCCTGGTCGACGGTGTCGAAGTGGCGCGCAGGGACGTTGGCGGTGAAGAGGATCTCGCTCTTACCGACCGCTTGGCACAGTCAGGTCGCGAAGCCATCGTTCGCAAGATGACCTTCCCGGTGCAGGTCAAGGCCGGCACGCACCAGATAGCCGCCACCTACATCGAACGCTCCTGGGCCATGAGCAACGATACCGCCGGTGGTGGCAGGATCTCTGACATGCCAGTCATCAAGGGCGGCATGCAGGTCGTGGGGCCGTTCTCGCCGCAGGGTCTGTCGATGAGTGACAGCCGTTCCAGAATTTTCGTCTGCCAGCCTGAGCTCGAATCAGAAGAGCGTGCCTGCGCAGAGAACATCGCACAGCAATTGGCAACCAAGGCTTTCCGGCGTCCGGTAACCGATGAAGAAATCGACATGCTGATGTCGTTCTTTGAAACTGCACGCGCAGAAGAAGGCAGTTTCGATGCTGGCGTGAGCGAGCTGGTAACGGCAGTGCTGTCGAGCCCTGATTTCCTCTTCCGTTCCATTCAGGCCGCGCCGGAACCTGAAGCTGCGCGTCCGCTGAATGATCTGGAACTGGCCTCGCGTTTGTCCTTCTTCCTCTGGAGCCAGGGCCCTGATGAAGAGCTGATCACCCTGGCCACTGAAGGCAAACTGGTTGATCCAGTCGTCGTCGAGCAGCAAGTGGCGCGTATGCTCAAGGATCCGCGCGCGCAGGCACTGGTCGAAAATTTCGCCCTTGCCTGGTTGAACCTGGATGAGCTGGAACAAATCGAACCGCTGGACCCCGGGTTCAATGTGGCGATGCGAGGCAATTTCGAGACCGAGATGCGGCTGTTCCTGGCCAGTGTGCTGCTCGAAGATCGCAGTGTGCATGAGTTGTTGAACGCCGATTACACTTTCGTCAACGACGCGCTCGCCCGGCACTATGGCATTCCCGGGGTGCTTGGCCCGCAATTCCGTCAAGTGAAACTTGCCGATGAAAATCGCTGGGGCCTGCTTGGCAAGGGCGCTGTGCTGCTGCGAACCTCTTATGGTGATCGTACCTCGCCAGTGCTGCGCGGCGCCTGGGTGCTCGACCGTATCATGGGCACACCGCCCAGCCCGCCGCCGCCAAACGTGGAGACGGATCTTTCCATTCAAGCGGGCGAGGCGCCGACCACTGTGCGTGCGCGACTGGAGAAACATCGCGAAAATCCCACTTGCCAGGGCTGTCATGGCCTGATCGATCCACCTGGCCTGGCGCTGGAAAACTTCGATGTTACCGGACGCTGGCGCGATGTCGACCCGGTTGCCCAGGCACCGATCGATGCAACAACAGTACTGACGAGCGGAGTCGCCATGAACGGCCCGATCGACCTGCGTCACCATTTGATGAGTCGGCCGGATCAGTTCCCCACCACGGTGACCAAGCGCTTGATGATGTATGCGCTCAATCGTGAAATCGAATATTTCGACATGCCCAGGATCCGGCAAATCGTGCGCGCGGCAGCAGAGAAGAACTACAGCTTCTCTGCCATCGTCAATGGTATCGTGAACAGTGATGCCTTCCGTAACCAGGGCGGCGAAGAACCAATGCAAGCGCAAGCTGAGGCAGCAAGTGAAACTGCAGCGCTCGAATCAAAAGCAGCAACTACCGGCGCAATCGCCGGCCTTCAACAATAAAAGACGCAGCAACAAGGGAGACAGACGATGGCGACGTTCCTGACCAAGAAGCACTTGTCCCGGCGCACGCTCTTGCGTGGTGGCGCGGTGGCCCTGAGCTTGCCGTTCCTGGATGCCATGGTGCCGGCAGGCACTGCGCTGGCCCAGACTGCGGCGGCGCCGAAAACCCGTGCGGGCTTTTTCTATCTTCCGCATGGCGCCATCATGAACAACACGCCTTTTGGCAAAGAGGTTGACGCCTGGACTTCCAGCGGCAAGGGCGACTCTTTCAAGCTTGGCCATATTCTTGACCCGCTCGAATCATTGAAGCGCTACGTCACCACCTTCGAAAATATCGAGAACAAGGCAGCAGGCGGCTCTGTGCACACGCTGAATCCGGCGACATGGCTGTCCTGCGTGCGTCCTGACACTGCCTCCAAGAACGCCAGCATGGCCACCACGCTCGACCAGATAATTGCGCAGCAGCTGGGACAAAAAACCGCGCTGCCCTCGCTGGAACTGGCCTCCGAGACCACGATCCAGGTGGCGGCGGGCAACGGCGGCTTCTATGCCGTTACGACATCCTATGCCAGTCCCAATACCCCACTGCCGATGGAATACAACCCGCGCAAGGTGTTCATCCAGCTGATGGGTGAAGGTGATACGGCGGCTGAACGCGATGCGCTGATTCGCAAGAATGGCAGCGTGCTGGACATGATTACAGAGCGCACCCAGTCGTTGCGCGCCAGTCTTGGTGCCGGCGACCAGGCTGCCTTGTCAGACTATCTCGACACCGTGCGTGAAATCGAACGGCGTGTGCAGATGGCTGGCAGTCGGGATCTCGGTGGCGTTACCGTGCCAGATGCACCGGTTGGTGAGCTGCCGGATTTCGACAAGCAGGTCCAGATGATGTTCGACCTGATTGCATTGGCCTACCAGGCGGACCTGACACGCGTCGCCACTTATGTGATGGTGGCCGAAGGCACTAACCGCACCTATAACCATGTCGGTGTGCCGGATTCGTATCACCCGGTGAGCCACCATAGCAATGATCGCGAGCGTATTCGCAAGCTGACCATCATCCAGCGTTATCACATGGAAAAGTTCGCAGGTTTCCTGCAGAAGCTGGCCGACACGCCGGATGGCGACGGCAGCGTACTCGACCACTCGCTGTTCCTCTACGGCTCCAACATGGGCAACAGCAACCAGCATGACAACTATCCGTTACCGGAAATACTGGTGGGCGGTGCGAGCGGTGCTCATGTCGGTGGCAAGAACCTGATCTTGCCCGAGCGCACGCCGCTCGCCAATCTGCATTTAACCATCCTGGACAAGCTCGGCATTGAACAGCCGAGCTTTGGCAACAGTACCGGCCTTCTCTCTGAAGTGTGAGTCGGGCGCGGAGCGAGAGCAGTAGATGAAAATGACCGACCGTAGAAACGTGTTGAAAACCGGCCTTGGTGCGTTCGTCGCAGTGGCAACCTTGCCGCTGTTGGGTGGCATCACGAGCTGTTCGCAACAGCGGCTGCCCATTGAAGCCCTTGGCGACAGGGTAAGGCTCATTACGGGTGCTCCCGGCAATGTGGTCGCACTGACGACACCCGAGGGCATCCTGCTCGTCGACAGTGGCGCAGCGGAACTGGCGGATGCCGTCAAAGCCACTCTCGACGGCAGCCCCGTGCATACCTTGTTCAACACGCATCACCATGCCGACCAAACCGGCGGCAACGCGCTGTTCGGGGCAGAAGGCGCCACCATTCATGCGCATGTCATCACGCGGCAATGGCTCTCTTCCGATTATTACTTGCCGACAGAAGATCGTTGGGTGCCAGCGCTGCCCGCAGCGGGCCGCCCCACCGAAACTTTCCGCCAGCAAGGTGAAATGACAACTGGCGACGAAAGCATCGAATTCGGCTATCTGCTGGAAGCCCACACGCGCGGCGACAGCTATGTATTCTTCCGCGACTCCAACGTGCTGGCGGCAGGCGATGCAGTCTCGCCGCTGCGCGATCCGGTGCACGACTGGTTTGCGGGCGGGTGGCTCGGCGGTCGCGTAGACGCACTGGACGATCTGCTGGCGCTGGCCAACGAACAGACGCGCATCGTGCCTGCCTACGGCCCAGTGATGACTCGCGCCGAACTGCAGGCCGAGCGCGACATGATGTTGAAACTGTACGAACTCACCACGGAACTTACCGACAAGGGCAACAGCGCGCAGGACATGCTCGAGGCTGGCGTGTTGGACCAGGTCTCTCGCAAGTTCGAAGACCCCTATCGTTTACTTTACGACGTCGCTAAAGGGCATTGGGCGCATTACACCAATTTTGGAGGCAACATTGTTTAACATGGTTGCCGTCATTGTTCCCCGCAGAAGCACGGCATGCCGTGCCTCTGCCAAGGAGAAAAGCATGAGAACGTTGAAAATCGCTGCGATCACTTTGCTGTCCTTCGGGGCAATGGCACTGTCCGCAACTGCCTCGGCGCAGGAATCACTGGTTGATCTCGTGCGCGCTGGCAACCGCGAAGCCGTGCTGGCGGCGATCACCTCGCCCGACGTCGATGTCAACGTGGCTGAGCCCGATGGCTCCACTGCACTGCACTGGGCGACCTACACAGTCGATCATGAGCTGGTACGTGCATTGCTTGATGCAGGCGCGCAAGCCAACATTGTCAATAGCTTCGGTTCTTCACCGCTGAGTGAGGCGATCAAGCTGGGCGATGTCGAGCTGGTTCGCCTGTTGCTCGACAACGGCGCCGATCCCGACTCACCCAATCAAGACAATCAAACCGCACTGATGCTGGCGTCGAATATCGGCTCGCTGGAAATTGCCACGCTGCTGATTGAACACGATGCAAAAGTGAATGAAGTAGAAAAATTCCGTGGCCAAACCGCGCTGATGTGGGCTGCGGCCGGGAACTATCCTGACAT
Organism: Pseudohongiellaceae bacterium; assembly: GCA_044338875.1. Lineage (GTDB taxonomy): Bacteria > Pseudomonadota > Gammaproteobacteria > Pseudomonadales > Pseudohongiellaceae > CAILUG01. The sequence continues at coordinate 12,126 of JBIIWM010000056.1, forward strand.
TGTCGAGCTCCTGATCAAGCATGGCGCAGAAGTCACACTGCGTGCAGTGCATGACGACTGGCCGCGCCAAATGACCTCGGAGCCACGCGCCCAGTTCCGCCAGACCGGCGGTCTTACCGCACTGCTGTATGCCACCCGCTCAGGTTGCTACCGCTGTGCCGTTGCCATTGTTGAAGCAGGCGCTGATATCAATCAACCGAACCCTGATGGCGTCACTCCGCTCATCAACGCGCTCGACAACAGGAATTTCGACATTGCCATGTACCTGCTCGACAAAGGGGCAAAGCCGGACACCTGGGACATGAGTGGCCGCACGCCGTTCTATGTGGCAGTCGACATGAACTCATTTACACCGCGAGGCTTCGGCGTTGGTGGTGCGGGCGTCAACTTCGGTGGTGTTGGCGGTAACGCGCTGGGCGGCACTGCATCCAGCGCCGGCAGTCAGAGCAAGGTCATCGCGATGGATGTCGTAAAGCGCCTGCTCGACATGGGGGTTGACGTTAATCACGAACTCACTCGTATGCGCCCCAATGGTCCCGGCAGAGGCCGCTTTGCCGACTACATGCTGCGCGGTGGCACTGGCCCCTTGATGGTTGCGACGCTGAGTGCTGACGTTGAAATGATGAAAGTACTCCTGGCCCACGGCGCTGAAGTGGATCTGCCCAACGTGTTCAAAATTACGCCACTGATGGCCGCTACCGGCATGAATGGCACTGCTCGTCCAACAGTTGGCCAACCCCAGGTCGACTCGCAAGCGCGCGCGATCCAGGTCATCGATCTGCTGTTGGACGCAGGCGCAGACATCAACGCCCGCATCACCGATAGCAACACCCACACTGCCAAATTGGTTGCCTATATCCAGGGCCGTGAACGCGAAGGCCAAACCGCACTTTTTTCTGCTGCTGAAGCCGGCTGGGACAAAGTGGTGGCTCATCTGATCGCCCGAGGCGCCGATGCAACCATCAAGGATGCTGCTGGCAAAACTGCGCTCGATGCCGCAGTGGCTGCGGGCGTGGCTGCAGCGGGAGCGGGCGTCGCAGCGACAGAGGGACACACTGCAACCGTGGCGCAGCTTTCTTCGTTGCAGGCAGCGTCAGGGGTCAGCCCGGACGCGGCGCCGCTCGAATAAC
>JBIIWM010000057.1:0-13211 GCA_044338875.1 Pseudohongiellaceae bacterium
TCGGGGCCGCTGATCAGCGCGTATTCATAATTTTCCGGCTCCAGTTCCGTCACCACATAAGAGCCGAAGAACGGGCCGAAGAACGATACCTTGAGGAAGCCGGTGTGCTCGTCCTGCACGAAATAGGCCCGGCCTTCGGCGTCATCCCATTCCTGTGTCTTGGTGTTGAAGCCGCGGTTCAGCACTCGCACGCCACCATCTTCACGCATGCTGTAGTCGGCGGTGACCTGCTGCATGTCGCGTTCGAAGCGGTGGTCGAGGCGGGCGATTTCGTACCAGCGACCGAGATAGCGTTCGAGCTCGAAGTTGCTGACCGGGGTGATGCCGTCGGGAATTTGCACACAGGCCGTGAGCAGAGGCAGGATCAGTAGTAAGGCAGCTAATAATCGTTGCATGTGGACTCATTCTCGCTATAGGGATAGAGGGAGCACGCCCTCGCTCACAGTGTCAGGAACTGCACGACAACATTGAACACCCCGCACGCTGCCGCGCCCATTCGGGACGTTTGGCGGCAAGGTGCTGCTTGCCATCTTGTTGGTTGTAGGGGTGTTTGAGCACGTTCATCAGTTCATTCAGCTTGGTGGTGGATCCGCTCTGCTGGATCTCGTCGATAGCAAGCTGGACCAGCCAGTTGCGTGGAACGTAGAGCGGGTTGGTACGGTTCATCAAGGCCCTGCGGATGTAATGCGGGTCCTTTTCCTTTAACAGCCTGGCACTGTAATCCTGCAGCCACTGCAGCAAGTGCTTTTGCGCCTCGCTTGAGCCTTCGGAGTACCAGGCGGCACGCAATATGGATGGCACTGAATCAAGGTCAAGCGTGTCTTCGGGAGTGAAATCTATATCCGCCAGGGCGCGGTAGAACAGGGTCATGTCAGTCTCGACAAGACGAAAACACTCAAACAATTGTTCGATCAATTGCGGGTCCTGCGCGTCGGCGCGCTGCAATCCGAGTTTGTGGCGCATCATCTGCAGCCACTGCATTTCATAGGCGGTCTTGTAGCCTGTGAGCGCCTGTTCCAGTGGTTCTGCGGTATTCACCAGCGGGTAGATGGCGTTGGCCAGCTGCACCAGATTCCACAGTGCGATATGCGGTTGATTACCGAATCGATAGCGCCGGCCTTCGGCATCGGTGGTGTTGGGCGTCCAGTTCGGATCGTAGTTTTCCACCCAGCCGTAAGGGCCATAGTCGATGGTTAGGCCGAGAATGGACATGTTGTCGGTATTCATCACGCCATGTACGAAGCCCACACGCATCCAGTGCACCATCAAGCTGGCGGTACGCTGGCAGACTTCGTTGAACCAGGCGAGATAACTGTCCCGGTTGGGCTGGCCCAGCTGCGGAAAATCCCGCGTGAGGGTGAAGTCCACCAGCTGCTTGAGTGTTGCATGCTCGTTGCGCGCCGAAAAAATCTCGTAGGAACCAAAGCGCAGGAACGAAGGCGCCACGCGGCACACGATAGCACCGGGTTCAAGTTCGGCATTGCCGTCGTAGAACATGTCGCGCAAGACTGTTTCACCGGTACTCACCAGGCTCAAGGCGCGTGTAGTGGGAACGCCAAGATGATGCATGGCTTCGCTGCACAGGAATTCGCGTACGGATGAACGCATTACCGCCAGGCCGTCAGCAGTTCGTGAGTAGGGCGTAGGACCGGCACCTTTCAATTGCAGGATCTGGTGTTGGCCAGCTGGCGAGACGATTTCGCCGAGATTGATCGCACGCCCATCTCCGAGCTGGCCGGCCCAATGACCGAACTGATGGCCGCCATAACATAGTGCATAGGGCTGCAGGCCTGGCAGTAACTCGTTGCCACTTACATAGGACTTGAAGCGTTCAGTGCCCAGGGTATCCGGGCTGAAACCGAGTTCGGTGCCCAGCTCGTGCGACCAGGCCAACAAGGATGCCTCGGGAAATTTGCGCGGCGTCACCAGCGAATAGCAACTGTGGTTGACCTGGCGTGTACGATTGACACTGTCGGGATCGCCGGGCAGGTCGGTGACAAAACGGTTGCTGAGGGGTGGCAGGTTGCCTGTTACTGCATTCATCGCAAGAAAGACCCAAAAGAAACGGTCTGTATTGTATCTCCTTGAGTGCGTTGGGTCTGTGGCTGCAATACAATCAAATGCCTGGACGCAACATCTTGAACAAAAGAATCTAACTATGCTGGATACAAGACCACTGCTGCTGGAAACCACCTTTCCCGCCATCTCCCGCAAGCCTTTGGAGATCCTGCAGGTCAACCTCGGTTATTTGTGCAATCTCAGCTGCACCCACTGTCATGTAAACGCGGGTCCCAAGCGTACCGAGCAAATGACGGCGGAAGTAGTGGAGCTGGTGCTGGACTTCGCGCGTGCCAAGCAACTGAAAGTGCTGGACCTGACCGGCGGTGCACCCGAGATGAATGCGAACTTCCGTCATCTGGTGCGTAGTGCGCGTGCCATGGGCATGGAGGTTATTGATCGTTGCAACCTGATCATCCTGCTGGAACCGGGTTATGAAGACCTGGCAGGATTTTTGGCGGAGCAGGGGGTAACCATTACCGCGTCGCTGCCGTGTTATCTGGAAAAGAACGTAGAGGAGCAGCGTGGCAAGGGTATCTACGACGGCAGCATGGAAGCGCTGCGGCGCTTGAATGCGCTCGGTTATGGCACTGATCCGCGCTTGCAGCTGAACCTGGTCTATAACCCGGTGGGCTTGCATTTGCCCCCTGCACAGGCCGGCCTGCAAGCCGATTACAAACGCGAATTGAAAGACCGTTTCGATATTGTGTTCAACCAACTCTATACGATTACCAACATGCCGATCAGTCGCTTTGGCGGCATGCTGCTGGCGAAAGGACTGTATGACAAATACATGGGCATCCTGAAAGATGGCTATGCAGAGGCGAATCTCGATACGGTTATGTGTCGCAACCTGATCTCCGTGGATTACCAGGGGTACGTGTACGACTGTGACTTCAACCAGATGTTGCAAATGCCGCTGTTGGCTACCAGTAAACCCAGGCCGCATCTGAAAGATTTACTGGAACTGGAACTGGCCGGTGCTCCCATCGCCGTGGGCGAACATTGCTATGGCTGTACTGCCGGACAAGGCAGCAGTTGTGGCGGCGCCCTGGCCTGAACGAAGACAAGAATTTCTCATGACCCTACCCATCAGCATCATTATTCCCGTCCTCAATGAGGCGTCTGTACTTGCAAGCACCTTGCAGTCTTTGCAGGAGCTGCGTGCGCGTGGTCATGAAGTGATCGTGGTCGATGGCGGCAGTCGTGACAGTTCAGTAACCGTAGCCCGAAAATTGGCGGATCGTGTCGTGATGACGGGTGCCGGTCGGTCTCAGCAGATGAATGCCGGAGCGGAATATGCGAAACACGAAGTATTGCTGTTCCTGCATGCCGATACCCTTTTGCCTGAACAGGCTGACCGTTTGATTGCCGAGGCGCTGCAACCGCGCGCGGCGCGTTGGGGCCGTTTCGATGTGCGACTGGACAGCCAGCGGGCCGTGTTTCGGCTGATCGAAAATGCCATCAATTGGCGCAGTGCCCTCAGCGGCATTGCCACTGGCGATCAGGCGATCTTCGTCGAGCGGCATTACTTTGAACGGGTCGGGTTCTATGACCGCATTCCCCTGATGGAAGATGTAACCCTGAGCAAGAAGCTGTTGTACTTTGCCTGGCCGGCACGCGTTACCAGCCCGGTGCTAACCTCGGCACGCAAGTGGGAACAGCGGGGTGTCGTGAACACGGTGCTGCTGATGTGGGTCTTGCGTACCGCATTTTTTCTTGGAGCTGACCCGGCACGTTTGCTGCAGTTGTATTACCCGCCTGCTGCTCCCGAGGCCCCATCCCGGTGAGCCCTGCAACTGCGACCTGCCCACTGTGAATTCTCCAGAAATGAACTTGCCAGCGCTGCGGCATCCCCACGCCTGCATCCTGCTGTTTTCACGCCTGCCCCGGATCGGCAAGGTGAAGACCCGCCTGATCCCGGCGTTGGGAGCGGAAGGCGCCTGCAAGCTGCATGAACAACTGCTGCAGCAGAAATTACAGCTGCTGCAGCAACAAACCCTGTGTGCGGCGGAGCTGTGGTTGGACACAGAGGGCGAACATCCGCTGGTGGACGCCACTTCACTCCCGGTTTACCTACAGCAAGGACAGGATTTGGGCGAACGCCTCAGGCACGCCACAGAAGCAGCATTGCAGCGCTACCAGCAGGTGCTCATTATTGGCACTGATTGTCCCGCCCTGGATGAAACTTATTTGGCCCAGGCCTTGGCCGCTTTGAAATACGGCATGCAGGTAGTGCTGGGTCCTGCACTGGATGGCGGCTATGTGCTGGTCGGTCTGGCCGATAAATTTTTGCAGCTTTATTCCGATATAAGCTGGGGGACTGATCAGGTTCTGGAGCAGACCTTGTTGAAGGTTCGTGATGCAGGCCTCAGTTATGCGCTGCTCGAGCCATTGCAGGATATCGACAGGCCTGCAGATCTGAAGTATTTTTCCAATACTTACGGATAGTTATGAAAGATATTTAGTATAATATCTAGCAATGCCGCCCCACGGATGGAGCCAACCGTCAATTATGGTTTCCAGATGATCTCTAGCCAGAGCAGCTTTGAAGGTTCCGACACCGTTTCCGCTCAAGCTGCCCACACGCGTACTGACGTGGTCACCGACAAGATGAAGGTCTTGGTGGTGGACGACGAACGCTTGTCCTCGCACAACCTCAGTATCCAGCTTAAATTCGTTGGCGAAACGCCAGTGGTGGCGTCCAGTGAAAACTGGCTTGAAGTGCTGGAGCTGGTGGGTGCTGAATCCGGACTGCTGGCTATCATGCTCGGCAGCATCAAGAAACGTGATCTGGCTGAGCTCCTGGCTGATGTGCACCTGGAACGTCCCAAACTTCCGCTGTTGGTGATCACCCAGCCTGATCGCCAGCCACCTGTGGTGCCAGCTTCATTGAAGACCAACCTGCAACTGCTGCAGGAGTCTGACCTTAATTACGCAACCCTGTCGGTCGCCTTGCTGCGTGCGCGTGAATTGCGTGGATTCGCTCCTCTGGAGCTCAAGAGCAAGATCATCACGGCATCCGGTTCGGCCTTGTTCCGCAGTCTGTCTGGACGCAGCCGCCCCATCCAGCAGATCCGCCAGGTGATTGAGCAAGTGTCCAAACGTGATGTCACCGTGTTGGTGCTCGGTGAATCCGGCACTGGCAAGGAAGTGGTGGCGCGCAATCTGCATTACCACTCTGGTCGCGGTGAGCGCCCCTTTATCCCGGTTAACTGTGCCGCTATCGCGCCTGATCGTTATGGCGTGGAGTTGTTTGGCCAGGCGCGCGGCAACGGGGTGCAGGAGACCAGCGGTCTGCTCGACAAGGCCCATGGCAGTACACTCTATTTCGATGAAGTAGGCGAACTGCCGCTGAATATACAGACCCTGCTGCTGCGTTTTATTGAAGACCGCAGTTTCCAGCGCATTGGCGGCAGTGAAAGCATCAGTACGGATGTGCGCATCGTGGCCGGTAGCGGCAAGAAGCTCGAGGCCTTGATCCAGCAGGGCAAGTTCAGGCCGGATTTGTATTACCGCTTGAGCTTGATGCCGATCGAACTGCCACCCCTGCGTCGACGCCTGGAAGACATTCCAGAGCTGGTGCGGGAATTGCTCAGGAGCCTGGTCAGCAAGGGTTATACCCCCATCAGCCTGAACGTCTCTGCGGTAGAAGCGTTGCAAAAACATTCCTGGCCCGGCAATGTGCGCGAGCTCGCCAATCTGGTAGAGCGTTTGTGCATCATGCATACCGAAGGTGTGATTGGTGTGAAGGATTTGCCGCTGGAATATCAGCGTGCCGAAGAGACCGAAGCACTACTGGAAGAGATCGAGGCACTGGCGTCGAAAGTGGAAGAAACGGTGATGGGCAGGGCAGTTTCACTTGAACGTGTGGATGTGGAGGCTGCAACGCCGGCTCCGGCACCAAACCCTGAACTGGCCGAGCATGTACCACAGGTGCCTATAGCGGAAGTGCCTTTCAAGGAAGCGCTTATAAAGGAAGCGCCCAAAGCCGAAGTCCCCAGGCTCATCACAGCCGTCAAAGTGGCCTCGCCAGCGCCAGGCAGCAGATCCGATCCAGCCGCTGTGATGCTGCTCAACGATATGTTGTTGCAGCACCATATGTTCAATTTCGAAAAGCAGCTGTTACTGACGGCGCTGGACGATTGCGCCAACATCCTCAGTTTTGCAGCCGAGCGTCTCAATATCCACGAAGATGAATTGACCCACAAGATCCAGACCTACAACCTGGAAAGCTTCTGAGTCACGGGTTTATTTGGAGTACTCGAGTACCCGGGTGTCAGGCGGTCTTCTTTGTGCCTGTTCTTCTTGATCTTGCAGTTCTGGTGCTGCCTCCACCTGGGCGCCTGACAGGCTTCCAGGATCCTGCTCCAGTTCCGATACCAGATCATTGATGTGTTCTTCTTCTGCTGCCTGCAAAGGCTGGCCGGAAAGAGTGGCTTGCGTAATATCCATCTCGAGTACACGGCCGTTGGGCTCTTCCTGCTCCAGTTTCAGCAATAGAAAGTCCTGGTCGCGGGCCAGCCAGAATTCGGTACGACGCTTGTTGCCGTCCTCACGCACCCTCTCTATATGCACGCTGGGAAAGTCACCCAGCTTGGTGTGCAAGGTGCTCTCGTCGAGCACACGATAGTGGTAGGTTTCGATCTTGTCGCGGTCAAACACGCCAAAATAGATATCTTTCGCGCCTTGTTCCAACTGCTGACGCAGGACCAGATAGGCGCTCAGGTCATCATAAACGGGGAAGGCGAGGGGATACTGGCCCGATTTCTCGTCGACAGTGAATTTGACGATACTTGCCTCATGGTCAAACTTGATGCTGCGCTGTCGCTCGCCGATACCGCTCTGCACAAAGCTGTATTCAAGCGGTACCGGCAGTTCGCCTTGCCAGCGAAAATTGGATTTCTCGGTAATAGTGCTCAGGCTGTTGCCCAGCAGCAGTACCCTGCTTGTTGCCTGCATGTGCCAGGTTTGTGTGCTGGTGTCGAAACGCAGGCTGCGCTCGGATTCTGCCTGCCAGTTGCCCAAGTGTGCATCGTAGCGAATCTCGAATTCGGCAGGAGGCGCAGCCATAGCCGGTATTCCTGAGAGGATGAGCGCGCTGAGGAGCAGGCTGGCGAGGGCATTGGACAGGATTGTGGGTTGCATCATCACTTGTGTTGGTTGGTAATCCGGCTTGCTGTTGGCGGCTGTACAGTACATTGGCGCGATGATAATGCATTTCAGGTCACGAATAATGAATATGACCTTAAGCGGCATGAGCCCTCAGATACAAGCAGCGTGGCAATCGGGTATGATTGCCGCCATGAACTTGCGTGCTTTCATCCCACTATTCAGACCTGTGCCGGCCTTGATGCTCCTGCTGCAATTGCTGGTGGGCGCACTGCCGCAGCCGGCCAGCGCAGCTGAGGTGAATGGACTCTACCAGGCCACGATAACTGTCGCGTCCAGGGACGATACGAAGGAACGCCAGCAGGCCTTTACCGCCACCATGCGCCAGGTCCTGGTCAAACTTTCCGGCCGTACCGACACCCTCGCCAATCCAGTGATCACCGCTGCGTTGCGCACGCCCCAGTCCTATGTGGAATCCTGGGCTTATCGCACTTCTCCGGTGGAAGCAGTCGGTGCATCGCAGACGACAGCGCTGGAACGCTTGGTGCTGGAAGCCACATTTTTCAGTGCGCAGATCCAGGGCTTGCTGGAGTCGGCCGGCATTCCGGTGTGGCCGTCCAATCGCCCTGATACCTTGTTATGGGTTGTCATGCAGGATGCGCCTGGCTCGCGCAGTTTGCTGGGCACCGGCAACACTGGCAGTGAACTGCTGACCCAGATTACCAGCAGCGCCGCTGAGTTGGGCTTGCCCTTGATCTCCCCCATCCTTGATTTGCAGGATCAACTGGCGCTGCAGCCGGATGTGTTGTGGTCGCTGGATGTTGCTGCGATTACGCAGGCTTCTGCCCGCTATCAAGCCGAAAGTATTCTGGTGCTCCGCTTGAATCCGGCACCAGGTGGTCAGGTGATTGCCAAGGCGATGTATCTGTTTCGTGGCCAGGCGGTTGAGCTTGAAGCCATTGAAACCCCGCTCCAGGCCTTTCTGGCCGACAGCGTAGGCATGGCTGCTGGGGAATTGGCGGCGAATTACGCTATCGTGATGTCCAACGGCGCGGATAACTCGGCGCGGGTTAGCCTGGTGGTGAAGGGGATCGACAGTATTGCCGCATACTCGGGTTTGTTGGGCTACCTGGAAGCCTTGCCGGTTGTGCAAGGGGTGGAAGTTGTCCGGGTGAGCGCAGATGTATTGGAACTGAAGTTGAGCGCCGGTGGCCAACTGCGCCAATTGATCGAGAGTATCGCGCTGGATCGCAAACTGCTGCCCCTGGCGGAGCCGGTACGCGAGAATCAAGAGGTCAGTCTGCAGTATCAGTGGCAAAGTTCCTGACCCCCATGACCTGTTACAAATGAGTAGCTCCTTCCAGTATCCCTTCGCCTTCACTTTCCAGGATGAGCTGACGTTCGGCAATTTTGTAGCGGGCGCCAGTAATGCCGAGCTGCTTGAATTTTTACCCCGCTTTGAGCGAGGCAGTGTTCCGTTTTGTTATTTGTGGGGACGCACTGGCAGCGGTAAAACGCATTTGTTACAGGCGCTCAGCCATGCCAGTGACACGGCAGTATATCTGCCTTTGCAACAACTGCAGGCTTACGATGCGTCCTGTCTTGATGGTCTTGAAGCCTGCGATTTCCTGGTTTTCGACGATGTGCAGGTTGTGGCTGGCAAGCGCGACTGGGAAGAAAAGCTGTTTTATCTCTTTAACGCCCAGCAGGCCCTGGGTGGGAAAATCTGTATGTCGGCAAGTGCCGCACCACTGGCCTTGCCTTTGCAGTTGGCCGATCTGAAATCACGCTTGCAGCTGGCGCTGGTCTATGAAGTGAAGCCTCTTGATGAAACCGACAAGCAAACGGCGCTGATTCAGCGCGCTGCCTTGCGGGGCATAGAATTGAAAGCGGAGGTAGCAACGTACCTGCTGTCACGCAGCCCGCGTGGCATGCAGGAATTACTCGCTGTGCTGGCTCGGCTCGATACCTTGTCACTGGCGGAAAAACGCCGTATTACGATTCCTTTCGTGAAAGACATCTTCCACTGGTGATGCCGGATAATTTCTGACCGGGTTGGCTCACCAAAGATTAATCGCCGAACATTCGAGACAGTGTACATAAGCTGCGCGCGGGTCAGAGTTCAACAGCAGGCCACCGCTGCCCTGGCGCAAGGCTTTCAGGGTTTGACGGACATTCGCATCAGGAACCAGCTGTTCCTGCCACTGTACCGTCAGGCTCTTGATTACAGCAGACTCGGTAATCTGGCGGATGAACTGCTGCAATGGTGAGAGGTGTGGTTCCAGCATATTGGTTTCATACTCTTCAAGGCCGGCCAGCTTGGCGGCGGAATCCAGTGCAGCCTCCAGCGAACCAAGTTGGTCTACCAAGCCTATCGCAAGCGCGGTTTGTCCACTCCAGATCTGTCCCTGCGCGATGGCATCGACATCTGTTGTTGTCATTCCACGCGAGTCGGCGACCAGTCCCAGGAAGCGCGCATAACCGTTTTCGATGACCGCCTGCACACTACGCTCGACAAGTGGTGACAGCGGCCGCACGAGGGTGCCGGCACCAGACATGTCAGTGGTACCTACGCCATCAACACTGATGCCAATTTTGTCCAGGGTGTTCTCAATGGTAGGGACTACCCCAAAGATACCAATGGAGCCTGTGATGGTGGCGGGGCTGGCCCAGATTTCATCGGCAGGCGTTGAGATCCAGTAACCACCGGAAGCTGCAGTACTACCCATCGAGATTACCAATGGACGCCCGGTGGCTTTGAAGGCGAGCAGTTCCTCGCGGATTTCTTCGGATGCGGAAACACTGCCACCAGGGCTGTCGATACGCAGTACCAGCGCTTTCAGGCGCTCGTCGTTGCGGGCCTCGCGGATCAGATCGGCAAGGGTCGAGCTGCCGATATTGCCAGGGGTTGCGACACCATCCTGGATTTCACCACTGGCGACGATCAATGCGATTCGGTTCGGCGTAGTGGCAGGGGGCTGGGCCTTGCGTGCGCGTGCGAGATAGGACTGGAAGCCGATGTTCCGGAAGGAATCGCCATCAATTCCGATGCTTTCTTGCAGATAACTCATCGTGGCCGGGCGTGCTTCCACGCGGTCGACAAAGCCAGAGGCGAGTGCAAGCTCGGCAGAATCACCGTTGTGTTCAGTCAGGTGCACATCCATGCGATTGATATAGTCGTTGATGAATTCGGCACTGAGCTCGCGGCGAGCACCGACATCAGCCAGATAAATGTCCCACAGCTCGCCGAGGAACTGTCCATAGTTGGCTTTGGCCGCGTCTGACATGTTGGTACGTTCGAAGGGTTCGACCGCCGCCTTGTATTCGCCGACCCGGAAGATGTGGGTGTTGACACCGAGTTTGTCGAGCGCAGCGCGGTAATAGAGCTGCCAGGCGCCAAAACCTTCGAGTTCTACCGCACCTAGCGGATTCAGCAGGATTTCATCAGCCTGGCTGGCGAGGTAGTACTGTATCTGGTTGTAGCTGGCGCCTATGGCGTAGATCTTTTTGCCACTGTCACGAAACGTCTGCAAGGCTTCGGCAATGTCGCGCAGTTGGCTCAGACCACCGCCCTGGAAGTGGTCGGTTGTGATCACCATTGACGTGATGCGCGAATCTTCAGCGGCCAGATCAATGGCATCCAGGACATCCTGCAGCACCACTTCCCCGGCCTCTTCGGCGGCACCGGTTTCCTGCAACAACTGGTCTATCGCCGACGCTATCGACTTTTGTTCAACCAGAGTCCCGACCGGATTCAGCAGCAACGCTGCATTTTCTGGCACTGGCAGCTGTGGTTGCGGCAGCAGTGGTGAGAGCACGATCAACAGGATCAACAGGAATATCAGATTGAAGACGACGCTGCGCAGCGTCCGGTAGATCCTGAGCAGTCCGGAGAAAAAACGGGAGAGCAAATTGGGCGACTTCCTGTTGGTGGAAAGATTGTTGATCTCTTTCATCCCTTCCTTCCATGGATCATTCGCAGTCTGATTCGTGGCTTCGTTGTTGGTTGGGTCATTGGGTTCCATGGCTTACTCCCTGAAGCTGCGCAGCTGGCGAAGCCGGACTATAGCAAGAGCGAAGAGCAGGCAACAGCCAAGCACGTTCAGGGTTCCACTCCAGCGTTGGAACATGTCGATACTGAACATTTGCAGCACGCCTGCAGTAAAGTAGAACAGCACCAGAAATCCCAGCCATTGCAGGGGTCTGCGCAGGGGCTTGTGCAGCTGTGACAGGATCAACAGCAGTGGCAGCACTTGCATCAACCACCAGCCAATACTGGGTGTTTCACTCAGCCACAGGGGCAGGGTAAAGAGCACAAACAGCAGGGCAAGAATGACCTGCAACAACCGCAGCACCAGAATTTCACGCATTGTAAGGTTTTGCCCGATCCAGATTGAGTGCAAGGCGGGCGAGACGTTCACCCAGCGCCTGACACAGTTGTTGCTCATGATCGCTGAGTGGCGCCTTGTTATCGCCACCGGCGTGATGGGAGGGTCCGTAGGGTGTACCGCCGCTGCTGGTTTCGTGCAGGGCGCTTTCGCTGTAAGGCACTCCGCAGAAGACCATGCCGTGGTGCAACAAGGGCAGCATCATACTGAGCAGGGTGCTTTCCTGGCCGCCATGCAGACTGGCAGTAGAGGTGAATACACCGGCAGGTTTGTCGATCATGCTACCGCTGAACCAGAGCGCGCCGGTGCCATCGAGAAAGTATTTCATGGCGGCGGCCATGTTGCCGAAGCGGGTGGGGCTGCCAAGCGCCAAACCACTGCAACCGGCAAAGTCGGCTTCGGTGCAGTACACCGCGCCGCTGGCCGGCACTGTCGGGGCTGTACTTTCACATACCGTGGATACTGCCGGCACGGTGCGCATGCGCGCATCGATGCCGTGAACCTTGGCAACGCCGAGTGCAATCTGCTGGGCCATGCTGGCAACGGAACCGCCCAGGCTGTAATAAAGGATGAGGATATAAGGTTGGCTCACTATAGAAGCTCCAGGACAAGTTCGGGGGGGCGACCAATGATGGCGTGCTGGCCGCTGACTGCGATGGGTCTTTGCAGCAAAATGGGTTCGGCGGCGATCGCAGTAAGGATTTCGTCATCACTCAAGCTGTTTTGGCCAAGCGCCAGTTCTTCATAGGCTTCTTCGCTGGTACGCAGCATATCCCTGACGGGGATGCCCAGCTGTTTGAGCAAGGTCTTGAGTTCCTCTTTGCCAGGGGGCGTTTCCAGATAGAGGCGGAGCTCGGGCTGGATGCCTTCTTGTTCCAGCAGCGCCAAGGCTGCCCGCGATTTGGCGCAACGTGGGTTGTGATAGAGCGTAACTTTGGTCATGGTGTCCTCGATACAGATCGGTTGTAATGGTAAAGGGCGGGACAGGGCATGGGAAGCAACGTCGCAACTCCCGGTAAAAGCAGTATTGACCTTGCTTCGGGCCGGACAGTATCTTGCGCAGCCTTTTTCGGCTTTTGTCCTTTTACTTTAGACTCCCAGACAGGAAACCACGATGTCCCAATTTGAAAATGCCACTATCGTCAAAGCCGCCAACGTCTATTTCGACGGCAAGGTCGCCAGCAGAACCGTTCTGCTGCAGGATGGCAAAAAAGTAACACTGGGGCTGATGCAGCCCGGTGAGTATGAATTCGGCACCAACCAGAAAGAGCTTATGGAAATCCTGGCTGGCCGTCTGGATGTATTGCTGCCTGGTGAGAGCAACTGGCAGCAAATCACCGGTGGCCAGAGCTTCGAAGTCCCTGCAAACGCAAGCTTCAAGCTGAAAGTAGCGGAACTGACTGATTATTGCTGCCATTATCTGGGCTGACCTGATCCCGAGCGTAAACAGCGCATGAACCACAGACTGGCCGTCTCAATTAAATTCCTGCACTTTGTTGGCAAGAATTTCATGCGGAACGCGGGGCTGGAAAATGCCAAGTCATTAACCTTCACCAGTCTGTTCGCCGTCGTGCCCCTGCTAACGCTGATTGTGGCCATCCTGTCGGCCTTTCCGTCGTTCCAGGTCTTCGGGGCCCAGGTGCAGGACATGAT